>NZ_CP033969.1:908447-1211263 GCF_003854935.1 Cupriavidus pauculus | reverse complement strand
TCGGCCGGGTAGATATTGACCCCGCCGGAAATCACCATGTCCGACGCCCGGTCGCAGATGAACAGGTAGCCGTCGGCATCCAGATAGCCCATGTCGCCAAGCGTGACGCGGCCGTCGACGTCGATGGCGCGCCGCGCGGCGTCATTGTTCAGGTACGTGAAATCGGGGTACGCGGGTTGGCGCACGTAGACCAGCCCCACCTCGCCGGGCGCGCAGGGGCGGCCGGTCTCGTCGAGGATCCGCACGCTGCCGGCATCGACGGGCCTGCCCGCCGTGCCGGGCCGCGCCACGGCGTCGGCGGGCGTGGCCACGGTCACGAGCCCCGCTTCGCTCGACGCGTAGGTTTCGTGAATCACCGGGCCGAACCAGTCGAGCATCGCCCGCTTGACCTCGGGCGCGCACGGCGACCCGGTGGACGCCACGAAGCGGATCGACGACAGGTCATGACGCGCGCGCACCTCGGGCGGCAGCTTCAGCAGCCGCACGTACATGATCGGCACCAGGTACAGCACGTCGATGCGATGCTGCGCGACCAGCGCCAGCACCTGCTCGGCATCGAAGCGCGGCGTCAGTACCAGCCGCTCGGCCATCTGCAGCGCGTTCTGCACGTAGACGCTGGGCGCGCTGTGATAGAGCGGCGCCGACATCAGCGCGCGGCAGCCCGGCACGATGCCGTACGCCTGCCGGATCAGCGAGCGCAGCCGCGCCTGCTGGTCATCGACCTCGGCCAGCGGCACCGGCGCGCGCAGCACGCCCTTGGGCCGCCCCGTGGTGCCGGACGTGTACGCCAGATGCCCGCGCGGCGCCACGCGCGGGCCATCGTACGGGGCCTGCGCGGCCAGCCACGGCTCGTAGTCGGTGGCGCCGGCGTGCGGGCCGCCCACCGTCAGCACCGTCACCCCGGCCGGCACGGCCGCCTGCACGCCGGCCAGCAGGTCGGCATGGACGATCAGCACGCGCGCGCCGCTGTCCTGCAGCAGGTAGCGCACCTCGTCGGCCATGAAATGCCAGTTGATCGGGCAGTAGTAGACGCCGGCCGTGCGGCACGCGAACACCACGTCGGCGAAGACGGGGTCGTTGCGCAGCAGCACGGCCACCACGCCGCCCGCCTCCAGCCCCAGCCGCCGCAGGCCACCGGCCAGCCGCGTGCCACGGTCAAGCACTTCGGCGCCCGGGCGATGCAACGATTCGAACCAGAGGTCTGCGGGCATGGAAAGTCTCCTTGGTCTGGCCGGCGCGTGGGCACGGCGTCTTCGATGGCTGTGCACTGTAGCGTCGTTCCCGCCGCGCGCGGCGCCGGCCCGCCGGTATTCGCACAGGTCCGGCGCGAAACCCCTTTCAACTTTCAAATTGCAAGCTATGATCGAATCCATGTGACTTGCATATCAAAAGTAAAAAGGGGAGACGATGGCACCTACCGACTTTGCCAACATGCCGTGCCCGGTGGCCCGTTCGATGGCCATGCTGGGCGAGCGCTGGGCGATCCTGCTGATGCGGGAGGTCTACTACGGCAGCAGCCGCTTCGACGAATTCGAGAAGCACCTGGGCATCGCGCCCAACATCCTCAGCGCCCGGCTCAAGACGCTGGTGGGCCATGGGCTGCTGGAAAAGGTGCCGGCGCCCGGCGGCGGCGCGCGGCACGTGTACCGGCTGACCGACATGGGGCGCGACTTCTTTCCCGTCTACGTGGCGCTCAAGGCGTGGGCCGACCGCTGGCTGGCCGACGACAAGGGCCCGCTGACCGTGCTGGAAGACCGGCGCGACGGCGCCGAGATCGTGGCCGGGTGCCTGACCCGCGCCGACGGCAGCACGATCACGGTGGACGACCTGCGCGTGCGGCCCGGCCCCGGCGCGGGACGCTACCTGCGCGAGCGCTTTGGCGATCCGGCTGCCGCTGCCGGCCTGGACCCCGCGGAGGCCGCCCATGAGCAAGCCTGACGCGATGACGCTGGGCGGCGCGGCCGCCCCGGCCGAGCCGGTATCGTCGGGCGAGATCGCGCGGCGCATTGCCGTGCTGGCCGCGCCGACGAGCCTCGTGGCGTTCCTGCAGGCCGCGTCGCAACTGATCGAAACCTGGCTGGCGGCGCGCCAGGGCACGGCGGCGCTGGCCGGCTGGGCCGTGGTGCTGCCGTTCGCGCTGCTGTTGCAGCAGATGTCGGCGGGTGCGATGGGCGGCGGCGTGGTGTCGGCCATCGCCCGCGCGCTCGGTGCCGGGCGGCGCGACGAGGCATCGACGCTGGTGATGCACGCGGTCATCATCGCCATCACGGCCGGGCTGGCGTTCGCGGTGGCGCTGGCCGGTTTTCCACACGCGGTATTCGGCGCGGTGGCGGGCGCCACGGCCGCCGAGGCCGCCGCCACCTATGCGATCTGGCTGTTTGGCGCCGGCGCCATCCCGGCGTGGCTGGCGAACACGCTGGCGTCGGTGCTGCGTGGCGGCGGCCGCCACGCGCTGGCCGCGCGCGTGCTGGCCGGCATGTGGATCGCGTTTCCGGTGCTGGCGTGGTGGTTCGCGGAGCGGCTGGGGATGGGGCTGGCCGGCATCGGCGCGGGGCTTGCGGCGGCGTCTTGGGCGGCGGCTCTGATGATGGCCTGGGTGGTGCTGCGCGGTGGCGCGGGCTTCGTGCCGACGCTGCGCGTGAAGCTGTCGCGCGCGCTGTTCCATCGCATCCTGGCCGTGGGACTGGTGGCCTGCGCGCTGGCGTCGGTGGCCAACCTGACCACGATCCTGGTGACCGCGCAGTTGCGCCACTACGGCACGACGGCCGTGGCGGCCTACGGCATCTCGGCACGGCTGGAGTTCCTGATGATCCCGCTGGCATTCGGCGTGGGATCGGCCCTCACCGCGCTGGTCGGCCGCGCCGTGGGCGCCGGCGACTGGCACACCGCGCGCCGCACCGCGTGGGTCGGCGCGCTGCTGGCGCTGCTGCTGGCCGGGTCGGTGGGCGCCGCCGTGGGGCTGGCACCGGCCCGCTTTGCCGCCCTGTTCACGCAGGACGCCGAAGTGGCCGCCATCGCCGCGCGCGCGCTGTCATGGGTCGGCCCGGCGTTCGGCGGCTTCGGGCTGGGGATGGCGCTCTACTTCGCCTCGCTGGGCGCGGCCCGCATGCGCTGGCCCGTGCTGGCCGGCCTGAGCCGCATCGCCCTGGCCGCCGGCGGCGGCTGGCTGCTGGCCAACGTCGCCGGCATGGGCCTGGACGGCCATTTCCTCGGCGTGGCGCTGGGCATTACGGCTTATGGACTGGTGACGGCGATCGGCGTGCGGCAGGCGGTTTGGTCGGCGCGGTGAATTTGCTGATGGTTTTCTTGCTCCCCTCTCCCGCTGGTTTTTGCTTCCCTCTTCAGACCTTGCCGCTGGTTTTTGCTCCCCGCTCCCGCCTGCGGGAGAGGGGTTGGGGGAGAGGGCGTTGAGCGTCTGCTTGCCGACTGGTCGCAATTTGCACCGCTGGCCCTCTCCCCCGGCCCCTCTCCCGCCATGGCGGGAGAGGGGAGACAACAGGCGGTGGCGTTCAGGCTCTACCGCTGGTTTCTGCTTCCCTCTTCAGACCTTGCCGCTGCTTTTTGCTCCCCTCTCCCGCCTGCGGGAGAGGGGCTGGGGGTGAGGGCGTTGAGCATCTGCTTGCCAACTGGTCGCAATTTGCACCGCTGGCCCTCTCCCCCGGCCCCTCTCCCGCCATGGCGGGAGAGGGGAGACAACAGGCAGTGGCGTTCAGGCTCTACCGCTGGTTTTTGCTTCCCCTCTTCAGACCTTGCCGCTGGTTTTTGCTCCCCTCTCCCGCCTGCGGGAGAGGGGCTGGGGGTGAGGGCGTTGAGCATCTGCTTGCCGACAGGTCGCAATTTGCACCGCTGGCCCTCTCCCCCGGCCCCTCTCCCGCGCTGCGGGAGAGGGGAGACAACAGGCGGTGGCGTTCAGGCTCTACCGCTGGTTTTTGCTTCCCTTCTTCAGACTGTGCCGATGGTTTTTGCTCCCCTCTCCCGCCTGCGGGAGAGGGGTTGGGGGAGAGGGCGTTGAGCGTCTGCTTGCCGACTGGTCGCAATTTGCACCGCTGGCCCTCACCCCCGGCCCCTCTCCCGCCATGGCGGGAGAGGGGAGACAACAGGCGGGGGCGTTCAGGCTCTACCGCTGGTTTCTGCTTCCCTCTTCAGACTTTGCCGATGGTTTTTGCGCCCCTCTCCCGCCTGCGGGAGAGGGGCTGGGGGTGAGGGCGTTGAGCATCTGCTTGCCGACTGGTCGCAATTTGCACCGCTGGCCCTCTCCCCCGGCCCCTCTCCCGCCATGGCGGGAGAGGGGAGACAACCGAACGCGGCGTTCGGGCTGAGCGGCCTCACTGCGCAGCCGGCGGGCTCGTCGATGCCGACGCTGACGGTGGCAGCGTTGCCCGTGCGTCGCCGACCATCCCGGCATCGCGCACGTCGGTCGGCACGGCGGGCCAGCCGCCGCCTAGCGACTTGTAAAGCCCTGCGGCGCTGGTCAGCACGTCGACCTGGCCCTGGATGGCGGCCAGTTGCACCGTAAATAGCTTCTGCCGCGCGTCGGTGACTTCGAGGTAGCTCGAATAGCCGCCCTCGTAGCGCGCGTTCGCCTGATCGGCGTAGATCGTCAGGCTTTGCTCCTGCTTGCGCAGGCTGGTGAGCCGGTTGCGGGTTTCCACGCCCGAGGCGAGCGATGTGTTCACGTCGGCCAGTGCGTTGATGACGCTGGACTGGTAGCCGAGCATCGCCTGCGCGCTGACGGCCTCGGCCGCGTTCACCTGGCCGCGGATGGCGCCGCCCTGGAACACCGGCTGGGTCAGGCCCGCGCCGAAGCCCCAGATCTGCGATGCGCTCTGCCAGAGCGCGCCCGGCGACGTTGCCAGTGCGCCGAAGAAGCCCGACAGGTTGACCGATGGCAGGAACAGCGCCCGCGCGGCGCCCACCTGGGCGTTGGCGGACACGGCCTGCTGCTCGGCCTGCAGGATGTCTGGCCGCCGGGCCAGCAGCGCCGCCGGGAGGTCGGCCCCCACGGCCGGAGCCTGGAGTTCCGTGATGGTCGCGCCGCGTTCCACCGGGCCCGGCTCGCGGCCCAGCAGGTAGGACAGCGCGTTCTCGGTCTGGGCGATCGACGCGCGCAGCGACGGGATCGTCGCCTCGGCCGAGTAGTAGTCGTTCTCGGACTGCGCCAGTTCCACCTGCGAGATCACGCCGCCTTCGTAGCGCTGCCGGAAGATGTCCAGCGCCTGGCCGCGCGTGGTCAGCGTCTGCTGGGCCACCTCCAACTGGGCGTCGAGCCCGCGCAGCGTGGCGTAGCCCTGCACCACCGCCGCCGCAAGCGACAGCACCACGCCGCGCCGCGCGTATTCGGCGTTCCACAGGTCCGCCTGCGCGGCCTCGGCCTGGCGGCGGATGCGGCCCCACAGGTCGATTTCCCAACTCGCGTTGAGCAGCGCCTCGTAGCTGTTCTGCGGGCCGCCGAACGACTGGAACGGCGTGCCGTTGAACGATCCGCTCTTCTGTCGTGCCGCCGATGCCGTGGCGTTGAGCTGCGGATAGAGGCCCGAGCGCGCGATCATCAGCCGGGCGCGGAACTCGTCGATGCGGGCCGATGCGATGCGCGCGTCGTAGTTGTTGCGCAGCGCGGTCTCGACCATCGCGGTCAGCACCGGGTCGTTGAACGCGTTCCACCAGTCGCCGTCGGCGGCCACGGTCAGCAGGCCGGTGTCGAGCCGGTAGGCCGGCGGCTGCGCCACCTCGGGGCGTTCGTAGTCGGGTCCGATGGCGCAGCCCGTCATCAGGCCCGCGCCCAGGGCCATCGCCACGCAGCGGCAGGTACGGTTGGTCATGATGGTTCTCCTGCGGGAGGCGTGGGCGGCGTGGTGGGGGTGGTGGCGGCTTCCGGCGTGCGCCGGCGCTTGCGGGCAGCCCACTTGTCCGCTGCGGTGCCGACGAGCCACGAGAACAACGGTACGAACAGCAGCGCCAGCGTGGTGGCGGCGATCATGCCGCCGATGATGCCGGTGCCGATGGAATGGCGCGAGTTCGAGCCCGCGCCCGACGCGATGAACAGCGGCACCGCGCCCAGGATGAACGCCAGCGACGTCATCACGATCGGGCGCAGCCGCAGCTTGGCGGCCTCCACGGCCGCGTCGGCGTGCGACAGCCCTTCCTTGTGCTTCATCACCGCGAACTCGACGATCAGGATCGCGTTCTTGGCCGCCAGCCCGATCAGCGTGACCAGCCCGATCTGGAAGTACACGTCGTTGGACAGCCCGCGCAGCAGGATGGCCAGCAGCGCGCCGAAGATGCCGAACGGCACGGCGGTCAGGATCGACAGCGGCAGCGACCACGACTCGTACTGCGCGGCCAGGATCAGGAACACCATGACGATGCCGAACACGAACACGATGGTGGTGGTGTTGCCCGACTTCTTTTGCTCGAACGCCTCGCCGCTCCACGCAAAGCCGTAGCCGGCCGGCAGCGTCTCGCGCGCCACGGCCTCCATGGCGGCCAGCGCCTGGCCCGAACTGTAGCCGGGCGCGGCGTCGCCGGTGATCTTGGCGGCCGGGAAGTTATTGAAGCGCGACAGCAGGTCTGGCCCGCTGCCGTAGCGGTTCAGCAGCAGCCCGGAGACCGGCACCATCTTGTCGTCGCGGCCGCGCACGTACAGGTACTCCAGGTCGTTCGGCGTGCCGCGGAACTGCGGCTCGGCCTGCAGGATCACCTGCCAGACGCGGCTGTACTGCGAGAACTGGCTCACGTAGAGCGATCCGAACTGCGTCTGCAGCGTGCCGTAGACATCGGCAATCGGCACGCCCATGGTCTCGGCCTTCTCCTTGTCCACCTCCACGCGCATCTGGCGCGATGCCGACTGGATGGTGCTGGTCAGGCGCCCCAGCTCCGGATGACCGGCCGCCGCCTTGATGAAGTTGCGCGTCGCGGCTTCCAGCTCGGCCGTGTTGCCGGTGCCCCGGCTCTGCACCCAGAACTCGAACCCGCCCTGCGAGCCCAGCCCCGGGATCGACGGCGGGTTCACCGGGATGATGACGGCCTCGGGAATGGCGCGCAGCTTCGGCGTCATGGCCTGCAGCATGGCCGGCACGCCCAGGTCGGCCGTGTCACGCTGCTTGAAGCTCTTCATGCCGACGAAGACCGTGCCGGCGTTGGTCTTGTACTGGCTGTCGATGAAGCTGTAGCCGGACAGCGCCGAGGCGTCCTCCACGGCCGGGTGCTCGCGGAACATGGCCGCCACCTGCTCGGTCACCTTCTCGGTCCGGTCCAGGCTGGCCGAGTCCGGCATGATCACGGCCACCAGCACGTAGCCCTGGTCCTCGGCCGGCACGAACGCGGTGGGGATGCGCGAGAACATCTGCCAGACCGCGACGATCATCACCGCGAACAGCACCAGCGCCAGCACCACGCGGCGCATGAACCCGCGCACCCAGTTGCCGTAGTGGTGCACCAGCCGGTCGAATTTGGTGTTGAACCAGACGAAGCCGCGCCATGGCGTGTGGTGGCCGGGCTTGAGGATCATGGCGGCCAGCGCCGGCGACAGCGTCAGCGCGCAGAAGCCCGAGATCACCACCGACACGACGATCGTCAGCGCGAACTGCCGGTAGAGCTGGCCCGTGGTGCCCGAGACGAACGCCACCGGGATGAACACGGCCGACAGCACCAGCACGATGGCGATGACCGGGCCGGTCACCTCCTCCATCGCGCGCAGCGTGGCGTCGCGCGGCGACAGGTGGAATTCGGACATGTTGCGCTCGACGTTCTCGACCACCACGATGGCGTCGTCCACCACGATGCCGATGGCCAGCACCAGCGCGAACAGCGTGAGCAGGTTGATCGAGAAACCCAGCGCCAGCAGCCCGGCAAAGGTGCCGATGATCGACACGAACACGGCCAGCACCGGGATCACCGTGGCGCGGAAGTTCTGCAGGAAGATGAAGACCACCAGCACCACCAGGATCACGGCCTCCACCAGCGTGTGGACCACTTCCTCGATCGACGCGCTGACGAATTCCGTGGTATCCAGCGACACCTTGTAGGCCATGCCGGCCGGGAACGTCTTCGACATCTCGTCGAGCGTCTGCTTGACGTCCTTGGCCACCTGGATCGCGTTGGAGCCGGGCTGCTGGTAGACCGCGATGATCGTCGCCGCCTTGCTGTTCAGCGACGAGCGCAGCGTGTACTGCTGCTGGCCGATCTCGGCGTGGCCCACGTCGCGCAGCCGCACGATGGCGGCGCCCTGGCTGTCGGCGCGCAGGATGATGTTGTCGAACTGCTCGGGCGTGGTCAGCCGCCCCGGCGTGACCAGCGGGAACGACAGCTCCACCGGGCGCGCGTTGGGCGCCTGCCCCACGCTGCCGGCGCCGAACTGCTCGTTTTGGCTCTGCACGGCGCGCTGCACGTCCTGCGCGGTGATGCCCAGCGCGGCCATGCGGTCCGGGCGCAGCCAGATCCGCATGGCCAGGTCCGCCGAGCCCATGATCTGCGCCTGGTTGGCGCCGTTCACGCGCTTGATGGCGTCCAGCACGTACAGGTTGGCGTAGTTGTTGATGTACTGCTGGTCGAAGCGGCCGTCCGGCGAGTACACGGCGATCAGCAACAGGAAGCTCGACGACCGCTTCTGCACGTTGATGCCGGTCTTCTGCACCGTGTCGGGCAACTGCGGCAGCGCCAGGTTCACGCGGTTCTGCACCTGCACCTGCGCGGTGTCCGGGTCCGTGCCGATGTCGAAATAGACGTTCAGCGTCATCGACCCCGTGGGCGACGACGTGGACTGCATGTAGATCATGTTGTCCGCGCCGTTGACCTGGGTCTCGATCGGCGCGGCCACGGTCTGGGCCACGGTGTCGGAGTCGGCGCCCGCGTAGGTGGCGCTGACCGTCACCTGGGGCGGCGTGATGTCCGGGTACTGGGCGATGGGCAGCGCGAACATCGCCACCCCGCCGCCGATGACGATGATCAGCGACACCACCATCGCGAAGATGGGCCGGTTGACGCAGAAGGCTGAGAGCATGGCGGCCTCCGGCTCAGGTCCTGGCGGCCGGCGCCGAGGCCGGGGCGGCACCGGGCGCCGACGCACCGGGCACGCCCGGCGCACCCGACGCACCCGATGCGCCCGACGCGGGCCGGCTGCCCTCGCCCACGGCCGCCAGCGGCGCCTCGCCGGTCACGCGCACCGGCGCGCCCTCGGTCAGCTTGCCGGCGCCGTCCACCACCACCACCTCGCCCGGCTGCAGGCCCTTGGCGATGCGCCACATCGACCCGGACAGCTCGCCCACCATCACCGGGCGCGGCAACGCCTTGTTGTCCTTGTCGACGACGAACACGACGTCGCCCTTGGGCCCGTGCATGACCGCGCGCTGCGGCACCACGATGGCACCGGGCCGCCGCGCGCCTTCCACCAGCACGCGCACGAACTGGCCGGGGCGCAGCACGCCGTCCGGGTTGGGCATTAGCGCGCGCACCAGGAACGTGCCGGTCTTCTCGTTGTAGGTGGCGTCGGCAAACGTGATGCGGCCCTTGTGCGGGTACGCGCTGCCATCGGCCATGACCACGGTCACGGTGTAGTGCTGGTCATCGGGCACGACCAGCGACTTGTCCTGGCGCTGGGCGCGGAACTGCAGCGTCTGCGGCTCCGACACGCTGAAATTGATCCGCATCGGCTGCAGCGTCGATACCGTCGTCAGCAGGCTGTTGGTGGTGCTGACGTAGGCGCCTTCGGGCAGCACCGCGAAGCTGGACACGCCGTCCACGGGCGAGCGCACGTAGGTGTACGACAGGTTGAGCTGCTGGGTCTCCACCTCGGCGGTGGCCTGCTCCACGCCGGCCGACGCCTCGTGGAAGTTGCCGGTGGCGTCGTCCAGGTCTTTCTGCGACAGGGCGTTGCGCTCGGCCAGCGGCTTCACGCGCGACAGGTTGGCGCGCGCCACCTCCAGCCGGGCCTTCTGCTGCTGCAACTGCGCGCGGGCCGCGTCGAGCTGGGCCTGGAACGGCTTGTGGTCGATCTCGAACAGCAGCTGGTTGGCCTTGACCACCGAGCCTTCGGTGTAGTTGCGCTTGACCAGGAAGCCCGCCACGCGGGCGCGGATGTCGACGGCCTGGTCGCTCTGCGTCTGGCCGACGAAGTCGAACGTCACGGGCAGGTCCTGCGCGCGGGTCTGGAAGACCTGCACCGGCACCGGCTGCTGCGCCGCGGGCGGCGGCTCGGACTTGCCGCACGCCGCCAGCAAGACCATCGTCGTTACCAGACCCGCGAACCGGCGCACGCGCGCCGCCTGCACTGCCCTAGTCATCCGCCGCTCCCCTGTGGACCAGGCACGCGGACCGCGCCCGTGTAGTCGGCAGGTTATGTCCGCACAAAGTCTGCGGCCAATGAATCTTTTATTCGGGACGTTAAGGGAAATCGTCGATTCCGCCGCGGCCCCGGGCGCCGTCTTCGCCCCCTCCCCTTCCGCGCCTTCCGCGCCTGCCGCCTAGCGCCGGAACCCGTGGAACCGGCCGCCACCTCCGCCAAACCGCCCGCCGCCCGCGAAGCGGCCCTGCCATTGCTGCGCCGCCGCGTTGCCAAAGCGCTGCTGGCCAAGCTGGCGCGCCTGCCGCTGCTGGTCCAGCCGGCCCTGCATGTCCTGGTTGGGCTGCACCGGCTCCCAGCCGTTGCCGGTGTGCTTCTGCCAGCCGTCGTCGGTGTGCTGGTAGACGTTGCCGTCATGACCAGCATAGACATTGCCGTTGTTCCATACCACGGCGTTGTCCTTGTTCGGATTGGCCACGAAGCCACGGCTGCCGGCGGCGTACTGGCCGGTCTGCGTGTTGCCCGCGATGCCGGCCTCGCCGGCGGCCACGCGGCCGGTCTGCGCGTTGTAGCCCGCCGCCTGCCGGCCGGCCGCCACGTTGCCGGTGTATTCGTTGCCCACCACGCCGCCGCGCGCCGCCCCCTCGCGGCCGGTCGACGGGTTGGCGAACGACCCCTGGCGCCCCGCCGCGTAGTTGCCCGAGTACGGGTTGAAGGCCGCGCCCTGGCTGCCCTGGAAGCGGGCGCCGGTGGCGGCGTTGTAGCCGGCGCCAGCGGTGCCGCGCCACTGGGTACCCGTCCACGCGTTCCAGCCTTCCGCATGGGTCACGGTGCCCTGCCCCCATCGGCCATAGAAATTGGCCTGGTTGATGTTGACGAAGCTGGCGCCGCCGTACCAGAACGGGCCCCAGTACGGCACTGCCGCGCCCCAGATGGCGCCGGCCGCGAAGCCGAACGCAAACCCTTCGGCCACGCCGATGCCAAAGCCGGCCCCATAGCCGTACGTCACCGGATAGCCGTAGTAATAGGTGCCGACGTAGGGCGGGTAGACGTAGCCGGTGCCGTAGACCACGGTGCCGTCGGGATTGACCACCACGCCCAGGTAGCCGGGCGTGTAGCCCACCACCACGGTCGTGGGCGTGACCGAGTAGATCCGCACGTAGGTCACGTAGTACAGCGGCGAGCTGGGCGGGATCGTGTAGATGGCCGACGGGACCTCGGTGGCCACCTGCCACGGGCCGCCGGGCACGCTGGCGGTGAACCAGACGCCGTTGACCACGGCGTAGTAGTGCGACGGGTCGACCTCGATCACCGGGGTGCCGGTGTTGGCCGCGTAGCGCAGCGACGTGCCCGGGATCGACTCGAACCTGGGGGTGCCGTCGTAGGTGATGGCCGCCACGGCCTTGCTGCGCGAGACCGACGCGGTCTGCGGGATCGTCGCGGCAATCTCGGCCTCGCGCGCCTGCGGCGTGCCCGGCACCGACACCAGCACGTTGGCCTTGGGGTCCTGCGGCGAGATCCGCGCGAATTCGGCCGGCAACTGGGCGCCCGGCACGAATTCCCACGGGCCGTTGAGCATGGCCGCGCGGAACCAGCGGCCCGACAGCAGCACGTAGGTCTGGTTGCTCGACGGGTCGATGAAGACCGCGTGGTCGGCGTTCGACATCGTCAGCAGCCCGGTGCCGGCCACCGGCGTCATCTGCGGCTCGCCCGAGGTCAGGATCAGCTCGGCCGGGCGCGTGGCCATTAGCACGGCGGGCGGGCGCGGCGGCGTCTTGCCGTCGGCGGGCAGCATCGGATCGGGCCGGGCCCCGTCCTTGGCGGCCTTGATGCGGCTGGCGGCGCCCAGCACCGGGGCGGGCGGGTTCTGCACCGGTTCCCACGTGCCGCCGGCCGATTCCGAGCGGTACCAGTAGCCGGCCGCCTGCAGCCACAGCTCGCCGCCACCGTCGCGCAGCAGCAGCGCGCGGCTGTTGATGGCGCGCTCGAACGGGGTGCCGGGTACGTCGCGCCAGGCCGGATCGCCATCGACATGCGCCAGCAGGGTGGGCGTGGTGGCGAACAGGATCTGCGGCGCGTCGTTCTTGACCGGCACGCGCGCCGCCCGGGCCAGTTGCTGCGAGACGGCGTAGCTGGCCTGCAGTTCTTCCAGCGGCACGGTCAGGCCGGGCGCGGCCACGCGGTCGATCAGCGCCTGGCGCAGCTTGTCGGCGGCTTGGGGGCGGGTGGGCACGTCCACGCTGTCGATGCGGATGTTCGACAGCTGGACCAGCGACGACGGCTTGTCGATGTCGGCCAGGGCCGAGAACCGCGCCACGCCGTAGACCGGCGTGCCTTCGCGGGGCCCGATTGCCACGGCGGCGCGGCCGGAGAGCCGGTTGCCTTCCCATTTCTCGATCTCGGGCTGGTACAGCTCCACCTGTTCGCCGGCGGCCTCGAAGTGGCGCGGCCACGTGAGCGGGGCCAGCTTCTGGGCGGCCCCGGCCTGGGAGGCCGGCCGCGCGGCCAGTGTGGGCGGCGCGGCGGCCGCGAGCAGCGCGACGGCAATCAGGACCCGGCCAAGCGGGCGAGGCGTGGCAAAAGACATGGAAGCTCCGGCAATCGGCGACAGCTCAATCTAAATTAGTGGGGTTGCCGGAACAATGTGGGACGAAAACATTCAGGAGCTTTCCGTAAAACGGACAGATCACTTTTGGGCTGTCCGAGGGCGGGGAGCGCCGGTATCGTCCCGGGGGCAGGTTGCGAATTCGTCATCCGGCCCTTGAAGCCTGCCCGGCACAGCCTCACCTACACCCGAATCCGACTCCGCCCCCCCCTGCCATGAGTACCAGGCGCTCCCGCCGTTCCCTGCTCGTTCCCACCGCCATCGTTGGCCTGCTGCACGCCTATATCGGCGCCCGGCTGCTGCCCGCGCTGCCACTGCCGATGGCCGTCCACGCGCTGGCCGTGCTGTGGCTGGTGGCGTCGGCCCTGTTGATCCCGGCCGCGCTGATGGCGCGGCGCCTGGCCGGCGGCTGGGCCGACAAGCTGAGCTGGACCGGTATGCTGGCGATGGGATTTTTCTCATCTCTCCTGGTCCTGACCTTTGCACGCGACCTGTTCCTGCTGGTGGCGATGCTGGCGGGCTGGCAGCCGGCCGGGCTGGCGTTCTACAGCGCCACGGCCGTGGTCGGGCTGTCCGTCGCCGTGTCGGTCATCGGTTACTTCAACGCGCGCGGGCTGGCGCGGGTCAAGCGGGTGGACGTGCCGATCGCCGGGCTGCCCGATGCGTTCCACGGCTTCACGATTGCCCAGATCAGCGACATCCACGTGGGGCCGACGATCAAGGCGCCCTACCTGGACCGCATTGTCGACACCGTGAACGGGCTCAAGCCCGACGCCATCGCCGTGACCGGCGACCTGGTGGACGGGTCGGTGCGCGAGCTGGCGCCCCACACGGCGCCGTTCGCGCGGCTGTCGGCCCCGCATGGCGCCTACGTGGTGACCGGCAACCATGAGTACTACTCGGGCGCGGAGTCGTGGATCGAGGAACTGACGCGGTTGGGACTGCGGGTGCTGATGAACGAGCACGTGGTGGTGGCGCGCGGCGAGGCGTCGCTGGTGCTCGGCGGCGTGACCGATTTCACGGCGGGCGGCTTCATCGAGAGCCATCGCAGCGACCCGGCAAAGGCGCTGGACGGCGCCCCGGCCGGCGCCGCGGCCCGCGTGCTGTTTGCCCACCAGCCGCGCTCGGCCCCGGCGGCGGCGGCGGCCGGCTTCGACCTGCAGTTGTCAGGACACACCCATGGCGGCCAGTTCTGGCCCTGGAACCTGTTCGTGCCGATGCAGCAGCCCTATGTGCATGGGCTGAACCGGCACGACAACATGTGGATCTACGTGAGCCGCGGAACGGGCTACTGGGGTCCGCCGAAGCGGTTCGGGGCGCCGTCCGAGATCACGCTGGTACGGCTGGTGAAGGGGTAAGGCGGAGGGGTAAGGCGGTGCCGGTGTCTCCCGCTCCCGCAGGGCGGGAGACGCCGGTTTCGCCGATCAGCGCGAGATCGGCTTGTAGCGGATGCGCTTCGGCTTGGCGGCTTCCTCGCCCAGACGCTTCTTCTTGTCGGCTTCGTATTCCTGGTAGTTGCCGGGGAAGAACTCCACGTGCGAGTCGCCTTCGAACGCCAGGATGTGGGTGGCGATGCGGTCCAGGAACCAGCGGTCGTGGGAAATCACCATGACGCAGCCGGCGAACTCCAGCAGCGCGTCTTCCAGCGCGCGCAGCGTTTCCACGTCGAGGTCGTTCGACGGTTCATCCAGCAGCAGCACGTTGCCGCCCGCGATCAGCGTCTTGGCCATGTGCAGCCGGCCGCGCTCGCCGCCTGACAGCGTGCCCACGGTCTTCTGCTGGTCGCCGCCCTTGAAGTTGAAGCGGCCGATGTAGGCGCGCGACGGCGTCTCGTACTTGCCCACGGTCAGGATGTCCGACCCGCCCGAGATTTCCTCGAACACGGTCTTGTTGCCATCCAGCGCGTCGCGGCTCTGGTCGACGAACGCCATCTTGACCGTCGGCCCGATCTTGATCTCGCCGCTATCCGGCTGTTCCTTGCCGGTCAGCATCTTGAAGAAGGTGGACTTGCCGGCGCCGTTCGGGCCGATGATGCCGACGATGGCGCCCGGCGGCACCTTGAAGCTCAGGTTCTCGATCAGCATGCGGTCGCCAAACCCCTTGCTGACGTTGTCGAACTCGATCACCTCGTTGCCCAGGCGCTCGCCCACTGGGATGAAGATTTCCTGGGTTTCGTTGCGCTTCTGGTATTCCTGGCTGTTCAGCTCGTCAAAGCGGGCCAGACGCGCCTTGGACTTGGCCTGGCGGCCCTTCGGGTTCTGGCGCACCCATTCCAGTTCCTTGTTCAGCGCCTTCTGGCGGGCCGATTCACTGGCCTCTTCCTGCTTCAGGCGGTTTTCCTTCTGCTCCAGCCACGAGCTGTAGTTGCCCTTCCACGGAATGCCGTGGCCGCGGTCCAGTTCCAGGATCCACTCGGCGGCGTTGTCCAGGAAGTAGCGGTCGTGGGTGACGGCCACCACGGTGCCGGGGAAGCGCGTGAGGAACTGTTCGAGCCAGTCCACCGATTCGGCGTCGAGGTGGTTGGTGGGTTCGTCGAGCAGCAGCATGTCGGGGCGCGACAGCAGCAGGCGGCACAGCGCCACGCGGCGCTTCTCGCCGCCCGACAGGTGCCCGATCTTGGCGTCCCACGGCGGCAGGCGCAGCGCATCGGCGGCGATGTCGAGCTGGAGCTCGGCATTGTTGCCGTCGCTGGCGGCCAGGATCGCCTCGTACTTGGCCTGGTCGGCGGCCAGCGCGTCAAAGTCGGCGTCCGGCTCGGCGTAGGCCGCGTAGATCTCGTCGAGCTTCTTGCGCGCCTCGAACACGCCGCCCAGGGCCGCTTCGACCGATTCGCGCACGGTCTGCTCGGGGTCGAGCTGCGGCTCCTGCGGCAGGTAGCCGATGTTCAGGTTCGGCATCGGCGTGGCTTCGCCCTCGATCTCCTTGTCGAGGCCGGCCATGATCTTCAGCAGCGTGGACTTGCCCGAGCCGTTCAGGCCCAGCACGCCGATCTTGGCGCCGGGGAAGAACGACAGCGAGATGTCCTTGAGAATGTGACGCTTGGGCGGAACGATCTTGCCCACGCGGTTCATGGTGAAAACGTACTGTGCCATGAGGACCTGTTCGGTTTGGATTCGGTTGGGATTCGGGGAATGGCGGCAGTGTAGCAAACGGGCCGGCGGCCGATGGGGCGTCCCACGCCGGCCGGGCGGCGCCGGTACAATGCCGGGTTCCGCCTCGCGCGCCGTTTTCAGCCGAATCCCATGAGCAAACCCGCCCTGACCCTGAAGTTCAAGTGCAAGAAGTGCACCAAACCCGTCACGCTGTACCTGCAGAAGACGTCGGCCTGCTCGCACATCACGCCGTACCAGGGCTTCTGCAAGTGTGGCGAGATGATGCGCCACGCCACCGGCGACAAGGACGCCGTCGATTCCTTCGTGAACTCGCTGGACAACAGCTGGATGCACCACCACCATCACCACCACTGACCCGGCCGTGAACCAGGACTGGCGGCCGGGCGCAAAGGACCCGATGCGATTCCTGGGCGGCTATCCGCCCAACGTGCTCGACCAGGTGCGCGCCGCGATGGCGGCCGGCACGCTGGGCGACCACCTGGCGCGCCGCTATCCCGACCGGCACCTGGTCCAGACCGACCGCGCGCTCTACGACTACACCACCGAGATCAAGCAGGAATACCTGCGCAGCGCCCCGCCGCTGCACAAGGTGGGCTACGACGCCCGGCTGGACACGGCGCAGCATGCGCTGGGCCTGCATACGGCAATCTCGCGCGTGCAGGGCGGCAAGCTGAAGGCGAAGAAGGAGATCCGCGTGGCGTCGCTATTCAAGGACGCGCCGGCCGACTTCCTGCGGATGATCGTGGTGCACGAGCTGGCGCACCTCAAGGAATCGGATCACAACAAGGCGTTCTACCGGCTCTGCGAGCATATGGAGCCGCGCTATCACCAGCTGGAGTTCGATACCCGGCTGTACCTGGCGTGGCGCGAGATGGAGCGGGGACCGGCGCAGGCGTAGCCCGCCGGTCCGCGCCCCTGGCCCTGAACTTCACCGGGCCGGGGGCGCGGGCGCGATTACCGCGTCCGTTCAGTCGCAGCTATAGCGGAACTTGTCGTTCAGCGCCAGCGGCAGCACCAGCGACCGCAGGTTCAGCGCCCTGGCCTTGGCGCAGAGCTTCTGGCGCGTGGTGGCGTCCTTCCATTTCGCCTGGTACTCGACGTTGAACACGGGCTTGCCCTGTACCGTGAACGCCGAATAGCCGCTGCACTCGTTGTACTGGAAGCACTGCTCGTTGACCGCGAAGTCGAACGACGACGCCAGGTCGGCCAGTTGCGCGACGGCGTTCTTCAGCCCGATTGCCAGGCCCCGCGCGTGCGCCTGGTCGGCCAGGAAGCGGTTGTAGTTGAGCTGCGTGGCGGCCGTCAGCGGCAGGCCCGGGTTGTTGGTGTAGCCATCGACATTGTCGGCATCCACGCCGTCGCAGCCCTTGGACTTCGCCAGGTCCATGCGCGCCTGCATGATCGCCCGCACGTTGGCCGAGCGGGTATCGAGCCAGCGCTCGCCCGCCCAGCCGTCCAGCGCGTTGCCCATGTCGGACGGCTTGAACTTCGAATAGTCGGGCCGCCAGTTCTCGCTGCTGCCCGCCGAGAAATAGCAGACCACCCGCTTGCCCTGCGCCTTCAGCGCGTTGATGGTGGCCTGCGGTGTATCGAACAGGTCGATGTCGTAGACCGCCACGTTGTAGCTGGTGTTGATCGTGCCCTGGAGCTGGAGCTGCCAGGTGTCGTTCAGCGACGGCATCCAGCGCGTGGTGGCGGTGTCCACGGTGGTGACGGCCGTTGGCGCCAGCGTGGTGGCTTCGGACACCCGCACCACGGACCCACCGTCGTCGTCGCCGCCTCCGCCGCATGCGGCGAGCGTGGCGACGAGGGTTGCCGCGGCCAGTCGCGCAAGGCGGCGGCCTGCCAGTTTGCTATGCATGTTTGACCTCTCCTGTTGTACCCAACAAAAAAATGAACGGCGGATATGTTTTGCCCTTTTCAGGAAGGGTCGATGTTCCGCGTGTGCGGATTATGCGCGAGGCAGGCGCCGATGCCATCACCCTGTCATCGGACACCGCAACCCTTGACGGACCTGCCCCCCTCACCGTTATCGGACCCCCGGCGGCGTTCTGAAGCGGCACCCGGCCGCCGCCCGGCGGCCCCGGCAATGACTCCATGACGAGTCATTCCGTAACTAAAGCGACACATTCCCTCCTTAGTATCTGGCCGGCTAATCCCTACGGCACCGTCCGCACGGCGGCCGCCCCCACAAAAATCTGGAGGAATCCATGTCGTACATCACCGACAAGCTCCGCGCGCCGCGCCGCGACGCCGAGGGCAACAAGACCGTCCCGGGTCAGACGCTGGAAGAACTGGTGGCCGCCAACCCCGCACGCCGCCGCGTGCTGCGTGGCAGCCTGGGCGTCTCGCTGCTGTCCGCGTTCGGCGGCGGCACCCTGCTGGCTGCCTGCGGCGGCGACGACGACAACGGCGCCGCGCCGGCCCCGTCGCCCGCGCCGGCACCTGCCCCGGCCCCCGCGCCCGCCCCGGCACCGGGCCAGCAGCCGCTGGACTACAGCGTCAACTTCCAGTCGCTGCCGTCGAAGATCACGGCCAACCAGGTGACCGTGCCGGACACGTATGAAACGTACGTCCTGTTCTCGGCCGGCGACCCCGTCGCGGCAGGCGCGGCCGGCTACAAGGGCGCGTTCCAGACGTCGATGGAGACCGAGCAGCAGGCCGGCGGCAACCACGACGGCATGCATTTCTTCGAGATCCCCGGCGTCGATCCGCAAAAGGGCGGCCTGCTGGTGATGAACCACGAGGCCCCCGACGCGGCCATCCTGCTGCCCACCGCCTACAACGCCGCCACGGCCACGCCGGAGCAGAAACGCGTGGTGCTGTCGTCAGTCGGCGTCTCGGTCATCGAGGTGGAACTGGTGGCCGGCAAGTGGCAGGTCAAGCGCAACTCGCTCTACAACAAGCGCTACTCGGGCAACACGGCCTACCGTGTCTCGGGCCCGGCCGCCAGCGCGGTGGGCCCGGTGGTCATCGGCACGCTGAACAACTGCTCCAGCGGCCATACGCCGTGGGGCACGTACCTGACCTGCGAGGAAACCACCGACAACTACCTGGACCCGACCCAGCCCGACGAGGGCTACGGCTGGGTGGTGGAAATCGACCCGCTGCAGCAACTGTCCGGCCTGCCGGTCAAGCGCACCGCGATGGGCCGCTTTGACCACGAGAACACCGCGTTCATGGCCGACGCCAGCAACCGCGTGGCGTTCTACATGGGTGACGACGGCACGCCGGGCTGCATCTACAAGTTCATCCCGTCGAGCGCGTTCGACGCGACCAACCGCCTGAACAACGCCAGCCTGCTCGACAACGGCACGCTGTACGCCGCCCGCTTCAACGCCGACGGCACCGGCGACTGGATCGAACTGACCCAGGGCAAGAACGGCCTGGTGGCCGGCGCATCGGACCCGGGCAACTGGACCCAGGCCGCCCCGGGTGCCACGACGCCGGTGGCCATCGACTTCAACACCCAGGCCGACGTGCTGATCAACACCAAGGCCGCCGCCCGCGTGGCCGGCGCCACGCTGATGGACCGCCCGGAGTGGATCACGGTGGGCCAGGACAAGACGATCTACTGCACGCTGACCAACAACGGCGGCCGCGTGCAGACCGACGCAGCCAACCCGCGCGCCACCAACCCGCACGGCCACATCGTGCGCTGGCGCGAGGACGCCGATTCGCCGCTGGCAACCAAGTTCAAGTGGGAAATCCTGCTGCTGGCCGGCGACCCGTCCATCGCCGCCGCCAACCAGAAGGGCAACATCGTCGGCTCGACGTTCAGCAGCCCGGACGGCATCCGCGTCGACCCCAAGGGCCGCCTGTGGATCCAGACCGACGCCGGCACGGGGTCGTCTGTCACCAGCATCTTCGGCGCCAACTCGATGCACTACCTGGACCAGACCACGCGCCAGACGCGCCGCATCCTGGTCGGCCCGGTAGGCTGCGAGATCACCGGCATCGCCTACACGCCGGACCTGACCACGTTCTTCATCAACATCCAGCACCCGACCGGCACCGGCGCCGCCGGCGGCAACTGGCCGGACGCCAACCTGCCGTCGCGTTCGTCGACGGTGGTGCTGCGGCACAAGGAAGGGAAGCCGGTGGGGGCTTGATGGGGGTGAGTCGTCGGAGGAAAGCTAGAGCCCTCCACAGCTAGGAACTGATCACACGCCGCACGGGGGATTGCTCCCGGCGGCGTTCGTCTTTTTTGTTGTAGTCGACTTAAAGTTGACTGAAGTGCATCGAATCTGATGAAAATAGGGGGAATATGAGAACTAGAACCCTTCCATGCCCCTTAAGTCGAATACGCCATCTCTTCTGCCTGACAACGCAAGTCTCACCAAGGACGCTGTGACAGGTAGCACCGTTAAGCGCAATCCCGTTTGGTCCCGCGACGAATTGCTCCTGGCGCTTCAGTTGTACTTGACGCATCGCTCCGCTCCACCCAGCAAGGACAGCCCCGAGGTGGCTGCGCTCTCTCTTACTTTAAATAAGATGGGCACAACCTTAGGTCTGGGACATGACGGCTCATACCGCAATAGAAACGGCGTCTACATGAAAATGATGAACTTCCGCCGCTTCGATCCCGAATACACGAAAAACGGAAAAGTTGGGCTTGCTAGGGGCAATAAAGACGAAGAGATCGTATGGGCGAGATATGCCGGCAACCCACTTGAACTATCCCTGGTATGTAGGGCAATTATTCAAGCTATCGATGACCCGTTAAATGGCGCTGGCCTTGGTCCGGAAGAGCCTGAAGTCGCAGAAGCCGAAGAGGGCCGGATACTTACTCGCATGCACCGCGTACGTGAACGAAGCCGCGCTTTAGTACTTGCCGCTAAAGCAGCTGCGAGAAAGAAGTATGGCCGCCTTTGCTGCGAGGCCTGCGGCTTTGACTTCGAAGCGGAGTACGGCAACCGCGGCGCTAACATTATTGATGTCCACCACACTCGGCCACTTCACTCGCTAGCAGAAGGCGGGATTACACGGTTGGATGAGCTTGCACTACTTTGCGCTAATTGCCACAGGGTAGTACATGCATCACGCCCATGGCTGAGCGTGGAAGAGCTTGCCGAGATCATCAAGAGCGAACGTCGGTAGCCCCTGACGCTCAGATTGCGGGGGACAAATAAAAAGGGTTACGCAAAGCTCGCGTAACCCCTTGAATTCGTTGGTGCCGGCTGCAGGACTCACATTCCGCCTTACATCCCCCAAAACTTCGCCGTTATCTGGATGTGAGTATTTTATGTGCCCCCAGACATGCCCCCAAATTGTTCTCGCTGTACTTGGGTCCTGCTTAGGGGTTCAAAAATCAAATTGAAAGTGCACTTTTAACAACATCGACTACGACATGGCGCCAACTCTGAGCTGGGTTGAAGCCGTTTATCGCAGCGGGAAGATTCACCCTGTACTGAATATCCTCCGAACTGACATGAGTTGACGTCAAGTCACGACGGCGAAGGATTCGGACGTCTTCGTCTAGAAGATCGTAGAGTCTAGGAGTGAACGTAGATCTGAAGCGCGCCGCATATACCTTCCATCCAGCCATGCTCTGGTGATCATATCCGGACGAATCGGTTGCTCCGTAGCTAGCCACGTCACGCACGAAACGTTGTTGAAGAGGTGTGAGAACGCATCCCGAACCTGGGGTTTCTCCAAGTCGCTCTAGCACGCGCCCCACTATCTCCGGCAATGTTTGACCTTCATGCTCATTCTCCGCCAGGCCCACGCTTAGGAGAAACAACTGCCTCACAGCCTCATCGGAAGCCGACCATAACTCGACTTGATGAAGTCCGGAAATCATGTGAGAGGAGTGTTCCTGATAGGTCGTTTTTATCTCGATTGCAGTATCGCCAATCACAAAATCCCTACCCCCGACACGATGCCCCTGCCACATATCGAGCACCGACATCCTTAACTCGGGACGGTCTACGATTGCGTCAAGCATTGTTTCGAGGCACAGCAACTCCCCAACCAAGCCGACTACGTGCTCCTCACTTAGCGCTCTCCTGCGCAAAGCGAGTTCAATGATTGGCTCAACATCATCCATCACTTGCTGTAACGGCCGATTCTCGTCAATACCTGCTCGGACGAGTTCAATGGCGATGAGCGCAGAGATCGATGCGAAATGAGTGCCCGGCGGTAACACGACACGATTTGCATCAAGTTGCTCTCCGCTCTCCGCGATTTCCCATCTGGCATGCTCAAGATGCCTTCGAACCGTGGAAGTCAGTGGGTGCAATCTTGGTCCCACAATGAATATCTCGAATGCCGAATCGGCCGTTTTGGCGATACCAAGCTTTCTCGGCAATACCCAATACGTGAAACGCTCCCCTCCTCGCAAAGGGGATTCGATGCGCTCCAATGTGTCTCGGAGTTGTTCGAAGGTGATATTAGCGCTCATGGACTATTACTGCGGATACGCAGCGCGGCTACGTGATCAGGCCCACCGTGTGGAAGCGCCAAGCCAAACGCAATCAACTCGCGACCAGATCCCGGCTCGGCTATTGGGTGGAGGAGCAATAGTCCAGGATGGCCCCGAGGTCGCCAAGCTCCCTCTTCTAGCAGGCGAGGAGAGCTTTGCGGATCATGAAAGTGATAGTCGAAAGCCTGATCCCCTTTCCAACGTTCCGTTGGATTTCTTGAGCCCCAGAGCGTTTCTAGGAGGTGCGATTTACTGGCAGACAGTCCTCGCCTCATCATCGGCAACGGTCGATTGTCATACTTTAGGCGCGAAGTCCCTTGTTCAGATCCAAAGCGCACACCAACATAGAAGCGTGGCTCCGCTCTCCTGTATGCAGAAAGATTCAACATGCTCCACGGCATCGTCGGGTTGTCGGTAGGCTGCATTCCCGGAAGATCATGCCGTTTAAGCGCCTCACTCCAAAGACGAAGATACGCAGCTATGGAGTAGGGGCATCCGGAGGGATCGACTGCCATAGGTCCCGGATTAACGCCGGGGGGACGGAACAGTGGCTCCGATAAGTTTAGTGTGCGTTGAAGGCTCACCCATCGCTGAGATAAATCTAGGCTGAGGTCCGGATCATGAATGGAATAGCGAAGACGCTCTAGTATAGAAGCGATTTCGAGCATGCTCATCGGGATAGTGCGAATCAAACCACGCTGCATGTCGGACGGGAAGTTGAGAGGTTGCCAACTCCCTTCTGCCAAAAGCTCTTCCACTAGGCAGAGATTGTCAGCATAGTGATTGCCGCAAGACGGCTCGACAAGGCGAATCGCTGGTGTGGCCCCTGGGTGCAAGGGCACCCGACGACTCTCGATCTTACCCGTCGCGCGGAATGACTGCCCCTGAAGCACCAAGACCCCATCGTTGAACGGGGCGGAGTGCCCATCCATGTGGTTCAGTATTTCAGTCTTTAGCGCAAGATCGTTACGATGATACTGACGGAACAGTTGTAGTTGATCGGCAAAAAGAAATACACGACAGAGTGCGGCATAGGAACCCCGATAGCCGAACCAGCGCTGCATCTGCATTTGGGTATCCGCAGCAGGCTCTCGTGCTCCACGCAAGAAAAGGCTCGTACATAGTCCCTCGACCGTGAGTCCCCTGGACAGAACGTTTCCGGCAACGAAGATCGTGTAAACATCGCGCGGAGCGTGCCACAATCCTCGCTCTTCGGCCTCCTTGGGTTCGAAACAAGGCCGCTCATCGGCACGCGGATCGCTGTTTAGAATTCGGATCTTAATGCGAGGAAACACCTCTTCAACCAGTAACTGTTTTACCTCAGGCCAAGTTACTGGGCCCAGAAGAGCATCCGCTCCACCCGGCAGCGGGGCAAGACCTGACGCGGTCGCCATAAAGCTACCGAGCCATGCTTTCCATAGGTCCTCTTCAAGCTCAAGCCGCCGAACAAGCCCTTCGGCATCGACGGACAACACCGCATCTCCACTTTGATCACGAAGCAACTGAGTCTCGGCCTCGTAGCCGGGAATTGCCTTTGTCCATCGCGCGATATCCTCGGCCCCGCCAAAGTGCTCCTCCTTAAGTGCGGACGGGTGGTACAGCATGCTGTGAGTAGCAGGCAATAACCGCCGCAGAACATCTAACGGGAGTGGCTCGGCTGGAACCGCAGAAAGCTGCTTCCGATCGATGTGTAGTCGTATTGCACCCGCCACCAGATACGATCGCATTGCATCGCCGATCATCTGCCAGCGAACTGAACCATACTGATCCGTCTCGGAAGAAAACGGGAAGCCAATGCACGGATCTCCCGGTAGACCTTGCAGGCGCTCATAATAGAGTTCCCCGCCTGTGTAATAGGACCTCAGGCCGTTTCGTTCCGTGTAGGTGACAGTTCGCGGTGTGTCTTGCCCTCGGTCGGACGGAACACGCAGGGCCGCATGAAAGTCTCGCGGCGTGAGTGGGTTGTGGGAGCGCTGTAGATAATTCGCTTGCGGCGTTGCTGTATAAGCAATATATGTTGCATAGAGCCTATCGTGCCTAGTAGCTGGCGCGCATGCGTCGGAAGACCAAAGGTGTTGAATGAACTGAGGGGTGATGCGAGTCCCGTCCTGAGCATCAAGGATACTGGCATCGTCAGCCTCATCATCGAGCACCACTAAGCTCAGCGGTCTATCCCGGCCGACACAGGAAGCAGGCCCAGTCTCATTTGTGAGAAACCGCGCCAGAGCCAGCAAATGGTCATCTTCTTTGGGGACGACGAAGATTACTGGCTTGCCGGTGCAAATTGCGTCTTGGAACTTTAGGCGTGCACCTCGGATATACCTCGACGGATCGACTCGCTCCTCGCTGGACAAAATGTCCTCTGGCTGCGGTATCAATACTCGCTGACGATTCCTCGTCCACGCGCTGCGGACGTCGGTTCCGTCAAGTTGGCTCAGAAGCCGCTCATACGTCTGTAACCAAAGTGCAACCCGTGTCCCCGCAAGGACAATCAAGATATCAACACGACTATCGAGCAACAAAGCCGCCACTGCGAGCATGCTCGCAGTCTTGCCAGATTGAACCGAGCCAACAACGATCCCTGTCCGTACTCTAGTCGCGCCGTATGCATCGAAGTCAATAGCCCCATTCGAACGCGGAACGGCGTGGTCGGCAATATAGCGGGCATCTACTTCAACTACGCGCTGCGTGTCCGCCGGTAGCCGGGCGATAGCCGATGCGTAGCGATCCCACCAAGAGCCAGACTCGCCATAGGGGGGGCGTTGCGGCTGGGCTGCGGAAACATTCGACACCACGGGCCGTAACGTCTCCACGAAAATTTGCGTCTCCTTGCTCATCTCGTTCAGGCATCCTTCAAGCCTGAAAGCGTTTCAAGAACGCCTATGCAACTATAGCCATAGCGCCGCTCCAATACCTGCGTAGCGCTTTCAGTGTCGATGCCTAGTGTTCGCAGTACGCCCAGAGAGACCTTTGCGACGTACTCCCATTGCGTCTTATTCTGCGTCTTGGTTGGGCCAGGGCTCGCTTCCGTAAGCGCTCGAACATCCGCAATGCCGTCCTCAAGACGTTGCGACTGACCGGTTGCAACCAAAATTAGAGAAGCAAGCATACTGGCGACCAGCGGCAACTCTTCCCATCGGGAAGCGTGTCCTTTCTTGCTTCGAAATCTTGGGGACCATGCGTCCTCGGCGACTGCATGAAGTGCTACCGCCGCTTTGACGTCGCGGGCAAGCGTAACCAGCGTTGTATGCTGAAACAGTGGATGATTCCCTTGTTCGCGACTAATGCTACTCAGCAGGGCGTCAATGTGGCTCGCTGTGGATGGCGTGACGAACGTACCATCTCTTGCGCTATTCGGCTGGTGTAGCATGATTGCGCATACCCAAGACAAAACCTTCGTCCGCTTGAACCGCATAGTGCCAAAACCGCGATCTCGAAGTGTCTCGCCAACATCCCCGATCCGATCCTTCACGTCCGACGGCAGATATGGCGCGAGATCCGGATCAGGCCGATCGCCGCTTAGTACAAGAAGAAGCTTAGTGAGAGCAAGGTGATGGAATGTTGCGTTCCTTAACTCCTCGGCATTCAGCTTCTTACCTTGTTTGTTGTAGATCGAAAAGACGTGATGAATATCTTGGAGACGCGTGTTCTCATAGACAATGACTGGAATCTTGTACCGAGTCAGCGCGTTCTCAAATATCGATTTTATCGTTACGTTACCCTGTCCGCTTTCTATGCGCTGATCCTTGACTTCACAGTAAAAGCGCCGCGAGACAGCATGCAGCGGGTCTCCCGGTGGATACGATCGAAGGCGAAAAGGTAGGTAGTGACTGGATATCTGCTGACTCTTGAGGTGATGCTTACGGATAAACTTCCTGTGATCGCGATCAAAATCGGCCTCTGCATCAAGGGACTTCGCAAAATCCAACGCAGCGGGATGTTGACCGATGAATCGAAGTATGGCAGTTAGCCGCTGCTTCCCGTCAACTATCTGAAGTTCTTCGCCACCATCAACCTGTGTGAGGATGATCGATGGGATTGGAATGCCTCGCAAAATCGAGTCGATGAGAGTCTGAGAATCACCAACCGACCAAACGCTGTCTCGCTGATACGAAGGATTGAGGGCAAGGGACCCTTGCCGAGCATAATCAGAGAACTGACGAATGGTCAGAGTTTGCACCTCCGCCTTTATCAGCGCCGGCTGCTGAGCTCGAGTAGTCGCCTCCTCCCAAAGTAGTGACCACTCCTCGCTCGCGTCCGAAATACTGCGATCTTCGTCAAGTGCCTCGAGAAATGCTTCTCGATGGGCGACGGCTCGTGACAACCAAGTGTCTAGATGCTGGGCGCCCAGATCCGTCAGTTTCACCGAATCATCACCGACGGAAATGCATGCCTCTACCGGATCGGACGAAATCTGCTCCAGCAACTGAATCGCCGCATCGGTCGCCGAAGCTTCCAGCGACACCGGCGCATCAAGACCAAGCCAGGCCTGGACAGCAAGAGTGCGCCTCAGCCATTCATTGTTTTCAAACGAAACGTCATCTGCTTGGAATGGGGCCACCTCGATTTTGGGGCCCACACCTTGTGGCAGCGGACCTTCCTGCGACAACTCCGCAAGGTATTGGGCGATGCCACCCAACTCAACATCATCAAAGTCTTCGATATTTTCCAATTGTGACCCCTATTTTATTAACTTCCTGCCGCGTTCGAACGCCGCAAATCCCCAAACCCTCACACTGGCCCTTGGACTGCTGACCTGCCCTACAAAGCCTTTGCCAACTCCGGAACAATACTTCTCCGACTCGCTTTCTCCGACAACAAGGAAGTCTTGCTCGGCCTAGTTCCTTGGCCTAGCAGAGCTCGCGCAACCGCTCTCACAACGTCTGCATTCACGGCATTTCCGAGCGCTTGGAACGCGCGCGAGTTGCTAGATGGCAGCGCTTTCAGTTCGCTCAAACTCTGCAGCCTCGCACACTCTCTCGGTGTCATATATCGCCGTTCCCAACCGATAATTGGCACTTGTGTGTCGGTCATAGCAATCAGACTGGGCGCAGTATTACGACGCTTTACTCTCACGCCAGATGCCCGGAACTGGAGAACGTAATCCCAAACCTCGCCCTTCTCGCCCTGAACATTCCATTCAAGTTTCTGCAGGCTGGACGGAAATCTTAGGATATCTTTCATCCATGGATCAATCCAACTACAGTTTTCCGCATAAAACCGCCGATTCTGACGGATAAAATCTTTCTTCCACTTAGGGAACTCAAGCTGTTCGCTACGAGCATGACTCGGTAGAGCTAGCCAACGCTCGTCACCGCTGAGTTCGCGCAATGGCCTACCGTGTGAGCCCCGAAACTTTGCGAGACCGCGCATCCCCTTGGCCGCATAAACAGCATAGGGAGTCTCATCTTCAAACGGGTAGTCAGCCCCCCACTCCATAGACCAAAGTGGGAATGAAGGGAGGTAGAGTTTTTTGGGGGCTGCCTTCACGAACTTGTTCCATTGGGTCAGGCAGTCTTCGACCTGCGGCGATAAGCTCTTTGCATCCGGCGGAAATGCATCAAGCACCGTTTCAATGCTCGTCTCACTATGCGTCGGCTCCGGCCACTCGAAATGGCTTAGCGAAGAGCGCGAGCCTACGATGTACACCCGCTCGCGAATTTGGGGAATGCCGAAGTGATGAGGGGAAAAGCGAGTTGCCCGAATGTCGTATCCCAGCCCCCCGACTCCCAGAAGGGCTTGAATTGTCTGCCAAGTCCTACCTCCGTCGTGGTTGAGGAGATTTGGAACGTTTTCCAGTATAAAAAACTGGGGTTTCTTCGCCTTGATGATGGCTTCAACGTTGAAGAACAGATCACCCTGCTCCGTACACTCGAAACCCTTTTGCTCCCCAGCCTTGGAGAAAGGCTGGCATGGAAAACCGGCCGTCAAGACATCGTGGTCTGGGACCATTTCTGGCAAGACGTCGGTAATATCTCCTGCGGGTCGCAGACCGAAATTGGTCTCGTATAGATCTTGTAGATGTGGTTTCCATTCAGCCGCGAAAACACATTGGCCGCCCAACGCATCGAGAGCCACATGAAAGCCGCCAAGCCCCGCGAAGAGGTCAACGAAACGAAATTTTTTCATTCTTAGTTGGCATCGCCCTATCTGCAAAAGCAGCAATGGTTCTGCTTTCCGGTTCGCTTACGGCCAAGCCAGGAAGACTCGGCGTGTGATGAAGCATCAAAAATTGAAGAGAGGTATGGCAAGTCGTGCCGCCTATTTTATCAGCTGAGCACCGTATCTCCGGGCGGAAATTTTAGCGTCAGAGTGGCGGGAGACTGGTCCTGGAGGCAAGCCTGACGAGGCCGACAAATACGGTTTCGGCGGGGCCTGTTGACCGCACCGGTTCTGCTGTGGTGTACATCAGGCGAACCATGCTGCAAGAGTGAAAAGGTAGTTCGATATATGCCCTTGCACGACCCAAATGGAACCGTTATATTGAGAACTATGCAAAGAGAACCATGAGGGCTTTGTATGTTCGTCCGTGCCTATCTACGTGCCTCGACTAAGGAACAAGACGCCAACCGCGCAAAGGGAGATTTAGAAGCGTTTGCGAAGGAGCGGGCTTTGCCGATTGCTGCCTTCTATGTCGAGAACGAGTCCGGGGCATCACTGAAGCGACCGGAGTTGTTCCGGCTGTTGGCTGACTGCCACCAGGGCGACATCCTGCTCATTGAACAAGTTGACCGCCTGTCGCGCCTCAATGCTGAGGATTGGGAAAAGCTGAAGGCTCAACTCCAGGCACGCCGGGTCCGTGTGGTCGCCCTTGACTTGCCAACGTCTTGGATGATGACCAATGCCACTGATGAGATGACGAGCCGAATGATGGAAGCCCTCAATGCCATGATGCTAGATATGCTGGCTGCCATCGCGAGAAAGGACTACACCGACCGCAGGCGGCGGCAGGCCCAAGGAATTGCAAAGCTCAAGGCCGAAGGGGGATACAAGGGGCGCAAGCCGGACATCCAGCGCAACGCCGCCATCATGCAGATGCTGTCGCGCGGGGATAGCTGGAACCACATCATTGCAGCCACTGGGTGCTCCCGTTCCACGCTTTCGCGTTTGGGGCAACAATTGAAGCGGGAGACCTTGGCTGCCTGAGACAAGGCTAACACCTGCTCATCGCTTCAGCATGATTGAAAGCTCTCGAACCAGAACCTCACAATAAACATGGCTCTCGTTGCCGGTCGGAAATCCCGACAGTGCAAGGGCCGGAATGCCCAAGGCTAGGCGCTTCGCGTTCACTTGCTGGAGGTACTCTTCACTCATTGGATTGATGCCGTTGTGCCGATCTGCGGCATCAGCATTGCTGTCGGCGATGTAGTCCTGCTCTTCGCTGAACAGCATTCCCTGCAGCCAGGCAATTGCCTTTGCGATCCGTGCTTCCGTCGCCTGGTGTTCGGCAGCCTGATCTACCGTCATACCCTGGTCGATTAACTCCTGCCGTACCTTGGCAGCCTTTTCGGCCTCGAAGCGCGCAACTCGGTTCATTCAGTCCCTTTTTTGGAAGGTGTCCTCAGGCTATTGATATCACACCCTTTCTTCGAACGATACTGGGAAAGTGCTGTATTGTAGGCGCGACATGGCAGATTAATCCTACCCGCTTGCCGCAATCGCTACCAACTGCCGGAGGGCCAGATGGACTACCCAGAATACTTGTCGCTGTTCGCGAATGAGGGCGACTATGACGTAACAGTATCGTTTCGCGACAAGTGCCAGGTTGTCGCCAAGCGACAGACAACTGCGTCGGAATTTTTGCAGATCGTCAGTGAGGCAAATGGGGGCTTTCGCGACCGCATGACCTTCGATGAATGGCCGTTTGAGATATACAAATACCAGATTGATCTGGCTAATCGACACATTACGCTATACGCACGACGTCTCGAAGGCGAAACTCCAACAGAACAATACCCTTTAACTGATTGACGGATTTCTCATCAAGAAGCCTTACCTGCCATACACCACTCGCGATAAAAGTGCTCCTGCTGCGAGACTGAGGCTGGAATAATGTCAGGACCTTGATCGAATATCTGCACGAGTTGGTCTTGCGACGATGGCACTCCCATTGTCAGGCGATATGCACGAAGACCCTCACCCATCTGTCTAGCCATTGCAGAGGGATAGACATTCAGACTTGCACCGTAGCAAAACGGAACGATATTTTCCTTTTCAAGCGCCTTACGGATTTCGCAGAACGCTTCGAAGTAGTCTCCCTCTAGAGCCTCAATCGTCCTTTCCCTGAATACACATTTCAGTCCGCACTCATCACCTGATTCGAACTGAGTGATAACAACTACCTCCTCCTCTTCACCACCAATCACAGGAATTTGATGTTGAATCATTTTTTCTTGAATTAGTAAAGGAGAGAGAGAGAGAGAGAGAGAGAGAGCAAGGAAACATACCATTATATGACACAAAATTCCGCAAACCCAATAGCCAAAAGGATTTGCGGAATTTCATCAACTGCGCCTCACCGGGATATCCACTGCACAGATAGCGAAAGATGCCTCCCGCATTATGCTCTCTACAGTATCCGCGTGCCTATTTTGGACTCGAATCGAGTCATGCAGGGAAACGGGAACAATATTGAGTTCACAAAGACGGCGCATGCATTCTGCCATGACACAGCTGTCTTGGTACTGCAACTTCAGACCAATATTCGGAATCTCCCAAATCTTGGCGATGGGCGCATGGGCCGTTCTAAAAGCCTCTACTGCCGCTTTGGAACGATATATGTAGGTGGCCAACTCCCGTGACCTAGACGCTGCCAAAGAAGCCGTATGCCAGTGCGAACGCACCGCACGAGCATCACCGCCGTTCAGACAGATCAAACTAGCGACCTTCATCTCTTCGCGCGTAAAGCCCTCCACTGCATACGCGTCTACGCCAGAGAACTTTTCCCCGACCATCGCATAGGCGAGATAGATATGCATTGAACTGAAATCCAACTCAGTAGTGCCCTCGCCATCGATCAACATCTTGGACCGTGAGGCTTTGGGTAGTTGGCTAAACTCACAATAGAAGCGCCCACCGTGCGACCAATCCCGATTGAACACTCGGCGATATTGAAGTCCCGTGTACTCGACTCCATCACAAGCAATTTTCGCCGCTCGGGTAAGCTTATTCAGCGTACCAAGCTCCGAATTCATCTCACCAGGCGGATTAGCCTTAATCACTTCGCCCGTTGCATCGCGCAACTGAATGCAACTCTTGCGCGGCGCTATCTTTCGAACGTTGGTTTGGCCGCCGAAAATCCCTTTCAGAAAACCTGTTGCCATGAACCGACTGGCAGTTGATCGGCTCTTGTCTGAGTTCCATTTTCCAATCTCCCGGTCAACATAGCCGTCATGCCAAAGCAGCTCAATGAAATTGTTCTCCGGCCTCGTCAGATCATTCTGCCGGTAGAGACACCATGAATCTGTTTCGTAGGCATGGATGGCGGCCCGAATGATCCTAGTCATCATACGCCTGACCTCCGCGAAGCCAAGCCGAGGGTTGAATTTCACCCTGAATCGTCTTACAAAATAATCTTCTAGGATCGGCCCTGCAAATTCGATATCGTCATACCAAAATGCTCTTCCGACGCGCGGCGCGCTGCCTGATAGATCACTTTGGTATGGATACCCCTGCTGGCCGCGTATGTTATCAATGTCACATCCGCAAGGAGTACGCGATGCCTCTATAGAAATGGTGCCGCAATTCATTGGACACCTCCATTTCCGTAGGTCGCCGGTTCACGTAGCCACTGATGTAGCTCACTATTGCGCCAGACAGTGCAACGATTGCCCAATCTAATCGCCTGCGGAGCTTTACCGGCATTCACCAGCTTGCGCCAAGTTTCGCGGGAAAATGGAAGGAAGGCTTGAAACTGCTTGAAACGTGAGACGCCATCGAACGGCAGCGTCGAGTTAGATGCATTTATGTGCATTGTTACCTCCAAAAATTCTAAGTGATTTTCTCCTTAAAGAGCTTGCGCAGGATGCGCAGAAGCAAACAATACATTAGATACAATACAAAGTCAACAGAATTATCCGGGCATCGCGAGATGCCGAGCTACTTTGAGTCGCCGACTACGCCGGCAACCAAATTACTAACTATCTCTCAACACCCTCCTCCACTGGAACCTCACCGGACTTCACGTTGAGCTTATCCAGATAGTCCGAATACCATTGCATCATCCGCCGCCGCTCGGCTAGGTACTCCGCATGGTTGTAAGCTGACCGCACACTATCGCGTTCAACGTGGGCCAATTGCCGTTCGATCCAGTCGCGGTTGAATCCGTTCTCGTTCAATATCGTAGAAGCAAGCCCTCTAAAGCCGTGCCCCGTCATTCTGGAGTGGTACCCCATGCGATAGAGTGCATAGAGAACGGTGTTCTCACTCATCGGTTTCTCTGGCTTGCTGGTGTTCGGGAAAAGCCATCGGCTGTTCCCCGTTAGGCCCTGCAAAGCCTTCAGTTGCACAAGAACTTGCGTAGACAGCGGGACAATGTGCAAGACATCCGACTTCATCTTTGCGGCAGGAATACGCCATTCGGCTTTCTGCAGATCGAATTCTGCCCACTCTGCGAAGCGTAGCTCCTTGGTCCGCACGAACGTCCTGGTCAGCAGTTGCAGCGCGAAGCGCGTTAGCGGATCACCCTGGTATGCGTCGATCTTCTCCAGCAACTCGGGGAGTCCTGCCTCAGGAATTCGCTTCAAGTTCGTCACAGGCCGTGCCTGCAACGCGCCACGAAGATCGGCGGCGACATCACGTTCTGCGCGGCCCGTGGCAATCGCATAACGAAACACCTGACCACAGGTCTGCAAGGTCTTGCTGGCCGTCTCCAAGGCTCCCCTGGCCTCGATCTTCCTAATTGCGGCCAGCAATTCTGGCGCAGTGATCTCAGCGATTGGACGGCTTCCAAAGGCCGGCCCGACCTCTCGATCTAGCTGCTTCCGAACACGCGCAGCGTGAGACTCACTCCAGCCTGCCTTTTTGGTCTCGTACCATTCGTTTGCCACCAACTCAAACACATTGCTGGATCGAACCTGAGCCTCGCGTCGCGCTGTATCACGACAAGTAGCTGGGTCTGCCCCCTCAGCCAGTTGCGCCTTCGCCTCTGACCTCCTCTCGCGAGCCACAGCAAGTGTGATTGCAGGGTAGTCGCCGAAAGTAAGCCGATTCTCCTTGCCCTGGTGCCGGAATTTGAGACGCCATTTCTTCGCCCCGCTGGCCATCAGTTCCAGATACAGGCCCCCTCCATCGGCAAGCTTGTTACCCGATCCCGTAGGGTTGTACTTGGCGTTTCTGCACGCGGTGTCGGTCAGCGGCTTCGATTTCATCCCTCATGCCCCCATTTCCAAAATCCTTGCCCCCTATCCTGCCCCCAAAAAATGTTGCTGGCAAGCGACATGGCTTGGCAACGTTGGCAAACAAAAACCCCGCGAAGCTAGGCTTGGCGGGGTTTTCTGGGCAACGTTCGGAAACGTTGGGAAGGAATATGGTGCCGGCTGCAGGACTCGAACCCGCCACCTGATGATTACAAATCAACTGCTCTACCTGATGAGCTAAGCCGGCATGTCTGGTGCAGACCGCGATTCTACTTTATGCGGTGTGTCTTGGCGATGGCTTATTTGACGACCTTCAGGGATGGCTTCTTGCCGCCGATGCGTGGGACGGGCGGCGGCGTGGGATCGTCGTCCGGGCCTTCGATGCCCGCTTCCGCGGGGACCGTTGCGGGCGTGTCCGCGTCGACCGAGGCCAGCTTGGGAGGCGGGTTGTTTTCGCGTTCCGTCGCGGCCTGGGTTTCGGGGATGCTGCGCTCCACCGGGAAGGCCATGCCCTGGCCGTTCTCGCGCGCGTAGATCGCCAGCACGTTTTCCACGGGCACGTCGATCTTGCGCGATACGCCACCGAAGCGTGCGCTGAAGCTGATCCACTCGTTGCCCATGTCCAGTCCGCTGGTTGCGTCAAAGCTCACGTTCAGCACGATTTCGTTGTTCTTGACGAATTCGCGCGGCACGTTCGTGTTGGCGTCGACGAACACTGCGATGTACGGCGTGAAGCCGTTATCGGTACACCATTCGTAGATGGCGCGGATCAGGTAGGGCTTGGTGGAGGTTTCTGGCATTACGCGTGGCGGTGGCGTCGGTACGTCTTAGCGACGCATGACCTTTTCGGACGGGGTCAGTGCTTCGATATAGGCCGGACGGCTGAAAATGCGCTCGGCGTACTTCAGCAGCGGTGCGGCGTTCTTCGACAGCTCGATACCGTAGTGGTCCAGGCGCCACAGCAGCGGAGCGATCGCGACGTCGAGCATCGAGAATTCCTCGCCCAGCATGTACTTGTTCTTGACGAAGATCGGCGCAAGCTGGGTCAGGCGGTCGCGGATGGCGGCGCGGGCGCGTTCGTGGTTCTTCTCGGCGGCCTTGCCCTTTTCGTTCTCCAGCACGTAGACGTGGGTGAACAGTTCTTTTTCGAAGTTAAACAGGAACAGGCGGGCCCGTGCGCGCTGCACCGGGTCGGCCGGCATCAGCTGCGGGTGCGGGAAGCGCTCGTCGATGTACTCGTTGATGATGTTCGATTCGTACAGGATCAGGTCACGTTCGACGAGGATCGGCACCTGGCCGTACGGGTTCATCACCGAAATATCTTCCGGCTTGTTGAACAGGTCCACGTCGCGGATTTCGAAGTCCATGCCCTTTTCGAACAGGACGAGGCGGCAACGTTGGGAAAACGGGCAGGTGGTACCCGAATACAACACCATCATGGTTTGGATTCCTTGGGTGTGAAGTGCGCCAAATCCATTGCGATTTGACACACTCGGCGGTGCTAGTTCAGACAGGGCAAACATTCTGTCAGAACGGCCCATCGAAAAGCAAATTAGTTACAAATAGCCGGACGCCGTTCTGACGAGGATTAGACGTCACCTGGTCATCCAAACCTACAAATACAAAGGGCCGGCGCGGTGCTGCACTGGTGCAACTTCCGCGCCGGCCCCTGGAGGCGACAGGGCCGACTGTTACATCCTGGCTTGCGGCCGACGGCGCCCTGTTGCGCCGCTGGGCATTACTTCACATCCTTCCAGTAGGCGGCGTTCAGGCGCCACACGAACACCATCAGCACGCCCAGGAACAGCAGCACCCAGACGCCCAGGCGCTTGCGGTGGCTCTGCGCCGGCTCGGCCATCCAGCTCAGGTAGTTGACCAGGTCGGCAACCGCCTGGTCGTACTCCTGCGTGCTCATCTTGCCCGGGGTCAGCTGCTCCCAGCCGGCTAGCTTGTGGACCTTGTGGCCATGTTCTTCCACTTCGGTGAACTTCGGCGCGCGCTGGCCTTGCAGTTCCCAGAGCACGTGCGGCATGCCCACGGCCGGGAAAACCAGGTTGTTCCAGCCCGTCGCGCGGGTGTCGTCACGGTAGAACGTGCGCAGGTAGGTATAGAGCCAGTCGTTGCCGCGGGCGCGGGCGATGACCGACAGGTCGGGCGGCGCGGCACCGAAGAACGTCTTGGCGTCCTTCGGCGGCAGCGCGATCGTCATGGTCTCGCCCACCTTGTCCGCCGTGAACAGCAGGTTCTGGCGGATCTGGTCGTCGGTCAGGTCCAGGTCCTTGAGCCGGTTGTAGCGCATCATCGACGCGCCATGGCAGTTCAGGCAGTAGTTGACGAACAGCTTGGCACCGCGCTGCAGCGACGACACATCGCTCGTATCCAGCGGCGCGGGCTCCAGCGGGTAGCCCCCTTCCGCGGCCATCGCCGGCATGGCGGCAAAGCATGCGCCGACCAGTGCGAAGATCGAAAGCAACTTTTTCATCTTGGGTCCTTGTCCTCTTGTAGGGTCGCGCGGCGTCTTAGTGCGGGTGGAACGTGACGCGATCCGGCACCGGCTTGAACGTGCCGGCGCGGCTCCACAGCGGCATGGTCAGGAAGAAGGCGAAGTACAGCAGCGTACCGAGCTGCGACACCTTCTCGCCTACCGGCGACGGCGGTTGCACCCCCAGGTAACCCAGGATCAGGAACACCACCACGAAGACGATCAGGATCGACTTGTGGAAGGCGGGACGGTAGCGGATGGACTTGACCGGCGAGCAGTCCAGCCACGGCAGGAAGAACAGCACGATCACCGAGCCGCCCATCACCAGCACGCCCCAGAACTTGGCGTCGATGAAGTAGAAGCCGACGGCCAGCACCACCAGCACGGCCACCGAGCCGATGCGGATGCGCGCGTCCTTCGTGCGCAGGAACACCATGCCCAGCACGAACGCGAAGAACAGCCACAGGATCGGCAGGAAGTTCGACGTCGTGGCGCGCAGCATCGAGTAGAACGGCGTGAAGTACCAGACCGGGGCGATGTGCGGCGGCGTCTTGAGCGGATCAGCCGGGAAGAAGTTGTTGGCTTCCAGGAAATAGCCGCCCACTTCCGGGAAGAAGAAGATCACGGCCGAGAAGATGATCAGGAAGCCGGCCACGCCCAGCATGTCGTGCACGGAGTAGTACGGGTGGAACGGGATGCCATCCAGCGGCACGCCATTCTCGTCCTTCTTCGCCTTGATCTCCACGCCGTCCGGGTTGTTCGAACCCACCTCGTGCAGCGCGATGATGTGCGCCACCACCAGGCCCAGCAGCACCAGCGGCACGGCGATCACGTGGAACGAGAAGAAGCGGTTCAGCGTGGCATCGCTGACGACGTAGTCGCCGCGGATGAACAGCGACAGGTCCTGGCCGATCACCGGAATCGCCGAGAACAGGTTCACGATCACCTGCGCGCCCCAGTACGACATCTGGCCCCAGGGCAGCAGGTAGCCCATGAACGCCTCGGCCATCAGGCACAGGAAGATCAGGCAGCCGAAGATCCAGACCAGCTCGCGCGGCTTGCGGTACGAGCCGTAGAGCAGGCCGCGGAACATGTGCAGGTACACGACGACGAAGAACGCCGAAGCGCCGGTGGAATGCATGTAGCGCACCAGCCAGCCCCACGGAACCTCGCGCATGATGAATTCCACGCTGGCGAACGCCACGGGAATGCCGGCGGCGTTCAGCGTGCCGTCGGGCTTGTAGTTCATCACCAGGAAGATGCCGGTGACGATCTGGATCACCAGCACCAGCAGCGCCAGCGAGCCGAAGAAATACCAGAAGTTGAAGTTCTTCGGTGCGTAGTACTTGGAGAGGTGGTCTTCCCAGAGCTGGGTGGCGGGGAATCGGGCGTCGATCCAGCCCAGCAGCCCGGTGGTCTTGACTTCTTTTTCGGCCGCCATGATCACGCTTCTCCTTTCTCGTCCTTGCCGATCACGATCTTGGTGTCGGTCAGGAACTGGTACGGGGGGACGTCAAGATTCTGCGGGGCAGGCTTGTTCTTGAACACGCGGCCCGCGAGGTCGAAGGTGGAACCGTGGCACGGACAGAGAAAGCCGGGGTCGGCGCCGAGCTGCGGATTGGCGCCCGAGGCGAACGGGCCCGACGGCGAGCAGCCAAGGTGGGAGCAGATGCCGACCACGACCAGCAGGTCCTTGTGTTCGGCACGCGAGCGGGTCTCATTCTTGCAATAGTCCGGCGTCTTCATCGTGAAAGGAACGTCGGAATTGGGATCCGCGACTTCAGCGTCGGTCTTCTTGAGCGAGGCCAGCATCTCGGGGGTGCGCCGCAGGATCCAGACGGGCTTGCCGCGCCATTCCACGGTCATCATCTCGCCGGGCTTGAGCGCGCCGATATCCGCCTCCACTGGTGCCCCGGCGGCCTTGGCCTTTTCGGATGGGGCAAAAGTACTGACAAATGGAACTGCTACCGCTACGCCTCCTACGCCGCCCGCGACAGAAGTCGCGATCAACCAATTGCGGCGACCTTTGTCCACGTTCTTCACGTCTTGCTGGTCACTCATTCCAAACCCCAGGGGATGTCATCAATTGAATCCTGCGTCAACAAAAAATTATACCTGAGGCACATCTGGCGACGATAGGCGAACTACTGATAGCCGTGGCGCCGATAATCGGTCATGGGATCGGCCGCGGGATCGCGGGGAAAGCGTTCGAACGCGGCATCCAGACTTGCACTCGAGGGTGCGATGATGCAGGCTTCGTCAAACACAAACGTTAATCTGGAACAACAAATTGGAGAAAAACCGATGGGAATGATGAGCGAGTTCCGAACTTTTGCGATGCGCGGCAATGTGATCGACCTCGCAGTCGGTGTGATCATCGGCGCCGCGTTTGGAAAGATCGTTGATTCGGTTGTCAATGACCTGATCATGCCGCTGGTGGGCCGCGTCGTCGGCAAACTCGACTTTTCCAACATGTTCGTCGCGCTGGCCGAGCCGCCGCCGGGCGTGCCCCACACGCTCGACGCGCTGAAGAAGGCTGGCGTGCCGGTGTTTGCCTACGGCAATTTCCTGACCATCGTGGTCAACTTTGTGATCCTCGCCTTCATCATCTTCATGATGGTCCGCGCCTTCAACAAAATGCGCGAGAAGCACGAGGAAGCGCCCAAGCCGGCCGAGACGCCCGAGGACATCAAGCTGCTGCGCGAGATCCGCGACAGCCTGCGGACGGTGCCCCCGCGCGCCTGACAGCGCCCTGCCCGGACCCGGCCGTTCAGACCGGGTTCGGAATATCGATGAAGGTGTGGCGCAGGTCGAACCGCTGCGCCAGATGTTCACCCACGGCGCGGATGCCGTAGCGCTCCGTGGCGTGATGGCCTGCCGCGATATACGCCACCCCGCTCTCGCGCGCCAGATGCGTGGTCGGCTCGGAAACTTCCCCACTGATATAGACGTCGACGCCGGCTGCCACGGCCGCCGCGAAGTAGCCCTGCGCGCCGCCGGTACACCAGCCCACGCTGCGCACCATCTGGTCGGGATCGCCGATGGTCAGCGGCTCGCGCTCCAGCACGCCGCCAACGTGCGCGGCAAAGGTGTGGAGCGGCATCGGCTGCAGCAGCGTGCCGGTCCATCCAAGCTGGTCATCGCTGAAGCGGCCGTTGGGCTGCAGACCCAGCTGCAGCCCGAGCTGGGCGTTGTTGCCGAGTTCGGGATGATTGTCGAGCGGCAGGTGGTAGGCCATCAGGTTGATGTCGGCACCCAGCAGTTTCTTCAATCTTGCGTGTTTCTGACCGATGACCCGTGCATCCTCGTTCTTCCAGAAATAGCCGTGATGGACCAGGATGGCGTCGGCGCCGGCTTCGATGGCCGCGTCCACCAGCGCCAGGCTCGCCGTGACGCCGGTGACGATGTGGGTGACGTCGGGCCGACCTTGCACTTGGAGTCCGTTCGGGCAATAGTCCTTGAAACGGGGAACCTCCAGCAGGTCGTTCAAGTACAATTCCAGCTCTTTGGTTTTCATTTCCGGGTCAAACTCCAATATGTTGCGCCGATTCTGGCTGTTCTTCGCTCAGGCCGTCACGGTCGTGCTGGCCGTGTGGTTCGTGATAGCCACGCTCAAACCCGAGTGGCTCCAGCGCGGGCGGGTGGCTGTGCAGTCGGGGTCGCCCATCGTGGCACTGAAGGAAGTGGTGCCGAGCGTGGCGGAGTCCGCCGCGCAGGGGTCCTACAGCGACGCCGCCAAGGAAGCCATGCCGGCGGTGGTCAATATCTTCACCAGCAAGAACGGCTCGAAGCGGTCGCCCAATCCGCAGGCGGAGGACCCATGGTTCCGGTTCTTCTTCGGCGACCGGCTGCCGGAGCGTCAGGAGCCGGTGTCCAGCCTGGGCTCGGGCGTGATCGTCAGCGCCGAGGGCTACATTCTAACCAACCACCATGTCGTCGACGGCGCCGACGAGATCGAAGTGGCGCTGACCGATGGCCGCAAGGCCAACGCCAAGGTCGTCGGGTCCGACCCGGAAACCGACCTGGCCGTGCTGAAGATCACGCTCAAGGACCTGCCGGCGATCACGTTGGGCCGGATCGAGAACGTGAAGGTCGGCGACGTGGTGCTGGCAATCGGCAACCCGTTCGGCGTGGGCCAGACCGTGACGATGGGTATCGTGTCGGCGCTGGGTCGCAGCCACCTGGGCATCAATACGTTCGAGAACTTCATCCAGACCGACGCGGCGATCAACCCGGGCAACTCGGGCGGCGCGCTGGTCGATGCGCAGGGCAACCTGCTGGGCATCAACACGGCCATCTATTCGCGCTCGGGCGGGTCGCTGGGTATCGGCTTTGCGATTCCGGTGTCGACGGCCAAGCAGGTGATGGAGTCGATCATCTCCACGGGTAGCGTGACGCGCGGCTGGATCGGCGTCGAACCGCAGGACCTGACGCCCGAGATTGCCGAGTCGTTCGGCCTGGACGCCAAGGAAGGCGCACTGATCGCGGCCGTGGTCCAGGGCGGCCCGGCGGACAAGGCTGGCGTGCGGCCCGGCGACGTACTGGTATCGGTGGACAACCAGGTCATCTCGGACACCACCGCGCTGCTGAACGCCATCGCTCAGCTCAAGCCCGGTGCCGACGTGAAGATGAAGGTAATCCGCCGCGGCAAGCCGGCCGATATCACGGTCACCATCGGCAAGCGCCCGCCGCCACCGCGCCGGGCCATGCCGCTGGAAGACGATGAGTGATCGCGGCTAGCGATTAGCGGCTAAGGGCTGCGGGCGGAGAAACTTCTTCGCCTGAGTCCTTCCAGCAAGATAAAAACCCCCGCCAGCCATGGCGGGGGTTTTTCTTTTTGGGCGGCTGGCGCCGCGTGTGGCGAAGGATGGCCAGGGGCAGGAATCGTCGCGGCATGCGTGCCGATGCCGGGGCAGTGTTCCATGTCGAAGGGGTGCACTGGCGCTGTGGCCCGAGTTGCCCTGCGCGGCAGCGCTTGCGGCAGAAATCCGAAGCACCACGGTCCTCCCGCTGTCGCGGCGCTCGATTGCGGCCAAGTCCTGACCGGTGGCTGTGGCGGGCGCGTCCCGCTGCACAGCACATCAGACGCTGCCAGTCTTTAGTAGGACTTCGAAAACACAGCCTGGGGACGTCGCCCGGCCAGTTCGTGTTAGCCAATCTCCCAAAGACAAAACGCCGGCATCCTTGCGGATGCCGGCGTTTGGATCAAGCCGAATCTGAGCGGGCTCACACCCGCATCAAATTAGAACTTGTGGCGAACACCAACCACGGCGCCGAACTGGTTAGCCGAGCCTTGGGTCGTGCCGAAGCCCGAACCAGCGATGGCGCCCGGACCACCCGACGACACGCCCAGGGTCGAACCGTCCTTGTTCTTCGCGTACGAAACGTTCAGGTATGCGTCGGTACGCTTCGAGAAAGCGTAGTCCGTCGACACCACGAAGCTCCACGGATCGGCGCCGGTGTTGTTGAAGTCTTGGTAGTAAGCAGCGCCCGTCAGCGACAGGGCCGGGGTCAGCTGGTAACCCATGCCCAGCCAGTACAGGTTCGAGCGCGACGAAGCGACCGTGCCGTCAGCCAGCGTACCACCGGCCAGGCGGGCACCGTCCGATGCCTTGGCCCAACGGTAACCAGCGAACACCTTGGCCGGGCCGAAAGCGTACGTACCGGCAACCGAAGCGCGGCGGATCTTGGCGTCGTCAGCCAGGGCGATACCCGGGTTGACTTCGTCATACACGGCACCGATCGAGAACGGGCCACCGTTGTAGATCAGGCTGGCAGCGTATTCGCGGCCCAGCTTGTAGTTGCCCGGAACTTCGCCGGCATTGCCTTGGTAGGCGTTGCCTGCAGTGGCGCCGGTGTTCGAGCCGGTGCTGTACAGCAGCGAGCCGGTCAGGCCGCCGAACGTACCCGTGTACTTGATCGAGTTGTCAGCACGGCTGGCGAAACCGCCGTCTTGCGTGGTGATCGAGTAGTTCGTCGAGATGGCCATCGGATCGAAGGCCAGACCGAAGTCATACAGCGGCGTTTGGTGACGACCCAGGCTCAGCGTACCGAACTGGCTCTGCACACCGACGAAAGCTTGACGGCCGAACAGACGGTTACCTTGACCCTGCGTACCGGTGTCAACGTTGAAACCGCTTTCCAGCACGAAGATGCCCTTCAGGCCACCGCCCAGATCTTCCACGCCACGCAGGCCCCAACGGCTGCCGGACATGTTGCCCGAGGTCAGGCGCACGACGTCGTGGCTACCAGCCACGCCCGGTTGGTGGTTAGCGTACTCGACACCGGCGTCAACCACACCGTACAGGGTCACGCTGGACTGGGCATAGGCGCCGCCGGCGGCCAGAGCGGCAACGGCAGCTGCAAACAGTTTCATCTTCATATCGACACTTTCCTTGTCAACTGATTGGGAAATCTTGGTTGCCCAAGTGCTTGGGCGACGCATTAACCTTCACGTCTGCGTCGTATTATGTGTCACCCCCCCGGCCCGTCAGAAGTCTTTTTCGCCGTAAACACGGTTTACTGGCGGTTCTTGTTGTGACGAAGCAACAGCAATCGGGGGCGATTTCCCCAATATGGTGCAAAACGCAGCATCCAGAGCTGCGTGATACAGGGGATTTACAAGGTCGTCGGAACTTAGTCGGGCTGCGTTTCGCCCTCGGCAGGCGCGCCCAGTGGCTGTTTCGACACAAAACGCGCCATCAACAGGCCCAGTTCGTACAGCAGCACGAGCGGCACGGCCAATAACAGTTGCGACATCACATCAGGCGGGGTAACCACGGCCGCGATAATGAAGGCCCCGACAATCACATACGGCCGGATCTGCTTCAGTTTCTCCAGTTCCACCACGCCAAACCGGACCAGCACGATTACCACCACCGGTACTTCAAATGTGATGCCGAACGCCAGGAACGTGGTCATCGCGAAACTCAGGTACTTATCGATGTCGGTCGACATGTCGGCCCCGAGCGGCGCGTTGTAATGCGCCATGAAATGGAACACGGTCGGGAACACCAGGAAATACGCGAAGGCCACGCCGCACAGGAACAGCACGTAGCTGCTGGTCACCAGCGGCATGATCAGCTTCTTCTCATGCTGGTACAGCCCCGGCGCCACGAAGCGCCAGACCTGGTAGAGCACCCACGGCAGCGCGATCAGGAACGACACGAGCATCGTCACCTTCATCGGCACGAAGAACGAGCCGGTGACGTCGGTGACGATCATGCGGCCGCCCTTGGGCAGCGCTTCGGTCAGCGGGGACGAGAAGATATTGAAGATTTCCGCGGCCCAGTACACCAGGCACAGGAACACGACGAGCACCCCGGCCACCGCCTTCACCAGCCGCTCGCGCAGTTCGATCAGGTGGGAAATGAAGGTCTCTTGCTGGGACTCGTCGTTGGGGTCGTTGGGATTCTGGCCCGCCATGCTTACTCGAAGAAGGAACGGTTACGGCCGCTGGCCGGGCGATGGCGCTTGACGCGCGCGGCGCCCGACTGCACCCACACGCGGACGTTCTGCTGGCGCTTGAACCAGATCGGCCGCGCACCCTGCTTGACGCGCCAGCTCTTGCGGCCGTTGCGGGTCTTGTGCGCGCTGTCCCAGCTCGGCACATAGCCGGCGCTGACGTCGGTAGCGCCGGTGTCGGAGCCGGCCACGTCCGTGGTCTCGCCGTTGAGCGCCTCGTTCAGCGCCTGCGTATGCTCGCTGACTTCCTTGTGGATGGTCTGCTCAACGTCGCGCGCGGCGTTCTCGAATTCCGTGCGCATCTTGCGCAGTTCCTCGAGTTCCACCTCGCGGCTGACCTCGGCCTTCACGTCGTTGATATAGCGCTGCGCGCGGCCGACCAGTGCGCCAACCGTACGGGCCACCTTCGGCAGACGCTCGGGGCCGATCACGATCAGCGCCACGGCGCCGATCAGTGCCAGCTTGGAAATGCCGAGATCAATCATGCGGACATCGGAACAGTGACACGGGACAGGCTGGCCGCGCCGGGCGCGGCCGCCGGATGAATGGCGAACAAGGAAGAATCCGGCTGCGGATTATTCCTGGCGCTGCTTTTCCTTGGCTTCCACGTCGATCGTGGTGGCGTCGCGCAGCTCCTTGGCAGGGGCCGGCTTGGCACCGGGTTCCTCGCCGTTGCTGTCCTTCATGCCGTCCTTGAACCCCTTCACCGCGCCGCCCAGATCCTGGCCGATATTGCGCAGCTTCTTGGTACCGAAGACGAGCATGACGATCACCAGCACGATCAGCCAGTGCCAAATGCTAAACGAACCCATTTCTTGCTCCTGATAAAGCCGCGGGCGGCGGATAAAGGTCGCCCGGCCCCGTAGTTCCGTCCCTCAAAGGCTGCGCCGGGCGACGGTGGCCGGCGCAGCATTCGGCCGGGCATCGCTGCCCGGGCCGCTCTCATACTCAGGCTTCTGATAATCCCCTCAGAACGCCGGTGACTGCCACTGGTCGCGCGGGCCGCCGAGTACGTGCAGGTGGAGGTGGAATACCTCCTGCCCGCCGTCCGTGCCGGTATTGATCACCGTCCGGAACCCGTTGCTGCAGCCGGCAAGGCGCGCCAGTTCAGGCACCTTGAGCATTATTCTAGCAAGCACCCCCGCATCGCCGGGTCCGCATTCGGCCAGCGAATCGACGTGCGATTTCGGAATAACCAGAAAGTGTACCGGCGCCTTGGGATGGATATCGTGAAATGCCAGCAGGTCGTCGTCCTCGTACACCTTGTTCGACGGGATCTGGCCGGCCACGATCTTGCAGAAAACGCAATTGTCCTGGGATTTCATGAAGTTCTTGTTGCAGCCTGTCGACCCGTTGGAGAAATGTGCCGATTACCGGATGGCGGCGCCTCAGAGCGCCTCGCCGGGGTACATCGGCTTGCGGTCGTTCAGGTAAAGCCAACCCTTGACGATACGATACAGTATCCACAGTGACAACACGCAGAATACGCCGATCGCCACCGGGAATAGCAGCACCGTCACAAACATGAACCCGCCCACCACATACCAGACGATCGACCACCAGAACGTCCGGATCTGCCAGGCGAAGTGCGAGGCATAGACGGTGCCGCGCGTGTCGTCGCGCTTCACGTAGTTGACGATGATCGCGATCAGCGCCGTGATGCCGCCCGTGAACCAGTGGATGGCGTACAGCGCATACAGGATGTGCGTGAGCTTGCGCAGCCCGTCCAGCTTGTCCGTGTCTGCCGTCGTCGTGACCTGCGTGGTGTAGTCCGTCGCCATCGTGCCCTCCAGCGTTGTGCCGCATTGAGCCATGTCCGGACGATGTCCGGGCGGCCATAGGCTCAATGCTACTCCTTGCGGCTGGCTTTCTCGACCAGACCGGAGAGCCCTTCGCGCCGCGCCAGTTCGTTCACGACGTCCGCCGGGGTGGCGCCGATGTGCGACAGCAGCACCATCGTGTGGAACCAGAGGTCGGCCACCTCGTAGACGACCTTGTCGACGGCCTCGGCGCCCAGGCCGGCCGCGCGGGCGTCCTTGGCGGCCATCACGGTCTCGGTGGCTTCCTCGCCGATCTTCTTCAGGATCGCGTCGTCGCCCTTCCGGTACAGCTTTGCCACGTACGACGTGTCCGGGTCGCCGCCGTTTTCCGGCTTGCGCGACTCCAGCGTGGCCGCCACGCGGGCCAGGATGTCGGCGGTATTCGGGTCCTGGCTCATGATTTGGCCGCGTAGATGGTCGACGGGTCCTTCAGCACCGGCTCCACGGTCTGCCAGTCGCCCGATTCCGCGTCGCCCGCGAACTTCTGGAAGAAGCACGAATGGCGGCCCGTGTGGCAGGCGATGCTGTCCACCTGGGTCACCTTCAGCAGCACCACGTCCTCGTCACAGTCCAGCCGGATCTCGTGCACCTTCTGCACGTGGCCCGATTCCTCGCCCTTGTGCCACAGCCGCTTGCGCGAGCGCGACCAGAACACGGCCTCGCCCAGTTCCACGGTGCGCTGCAGCGCCTCGCGGTTCATGAACGCGAACATCAGCACGTCGTTCGAGCCCACTTCCTGGACGATCACCGGCACCAGGCCGTTGTCGTCCCACTTCACCTTGTTCAGCCACTTCTTTGCCATGATCAGATCCGGACGGGGATGCCCTCGCGGGCCATGAATGCCTTTGCCTCGCCAACGGTGTGCTGGCCATAGTGGAAGATGCTGGCGGCCAGCACCGCGTCGGCGTGGCCGAGCCTGATGCCGTCGGCCAGGTCCTGCAGGCCGCCGACCCCGCCCGATGCGATGACCGGCACCGGCACCGCGTCGCTGACCGCGCGCGTCAGTTCCAGGTCGAATCCGCTCTTGGTGCCGTCGCGGTCCATGCTCGTGAGCAGGATCTCGCCCGCGCCGCGCCGGGCCATCTCGCTGGCCCACTCCACCGCGTCGAGCCCCGTCGCCTTGCGGCCGCCGTGGGTGAACACTTCCCAGCGCGCCGGTTCGCCCGGCGCCGAGCTGCGCTTGGCATCGATGGCCACCACGATGCACTGCGAGCCGTACTTGCCGGTGGCATCGGACACAAGCTGCGGATTGGCGATGGCCGACGAGTTGACGCTGATCTTGTCCGCGCCGGCGTTCAGCAGCCGCCGCACATCCTCCACCGTGCGCACGCCGCCACCCACCGTCAGCGGGATGAACACCTGCGACGCCACGCTCTCGATGATGTGCAGGATCAGGTCGCGGCCGTCGCTGGTGGCAGTAATGTCGAGAAATGTGATTTCATCGGCACCCTGGTCGTCATAGCGGCGCGCGATTTCCACCGGGTCGCCCGCATCGCGCAGTTCAACGAAGTTGACACCCTTGACCACCCGCCCGTTGGTCACGTCGAGGCAGGGGATGATACGTTTGGCTAGCATGAGGTTCCTTGCCTGCCGCGCGCGTGTTGCGCCACGCGCGGCTGGTTGTGGCGTCCCGCCGGATGGCGTTACTCGGACGCCAGCTTGTCGGCGTACGACTGGGCTTCGGTGAAGTTCAGGTCGCCCGAATAGATCGCACGGCCGCAGATCACGCCTTCCACGCCCTCGCGCTCCACCGCGCAGAGCTGGCTGATGTCCGCCAGGTTCGACAGCCCGCCGCTGGCGATCACCGGGATCGACATCGACTGCGCCAGCTTGACCGTGGCGTCGATATTGATGCCCTGCAGCATGCCGTCGCGGCCAATGTCGGTATAGATGATGGCCTCGACGCCGTAGTCCTCGTACTTGCGCGCCAGGTCGGCCACCTCGTGGCCGGTCAGCTTGCTCCAGCCGTCGGTGGCCACCTTGCCGTCCTTGGCATCGAGCCCGACGATGATGTGGCCGCCGAACGCCGAGCAGGCGTCCTTCAGGAAGCCCGGGTTCTTGACGGCAGCCGTGCCGATGATCACGTACGACAGGCCGTCGTCGAGCCAGCGCTCGATCGTGTTCAGGTCGCGGATGCCACCGCCGAGCTGCACCGGAATCTCGTCGCCCACTTCGGCGATGATGGCCTTGATGGCGGCCTCGTTGCGGGGCTTGCCCACGAAAGCGCCGTTCAGGTCGACCAGATGCAGGCGACGCGCGCCCTGGTCCACCCAGTGACGTGCCATGGCGGCGGGATCTTCGGAAAAGACGGTGGCCTGGTCCATGTCGCCTTGTTTGAGGCGTACACACTGACCGTCCTTCAGGTCGATGGCCGGAATGAGCAACATAGCGTAACGAGCGTGGTGGTTGTGTAAAAGGGAAAAGGTAGCGATGCCGGCGCGGCTGCGCCGGCGTTCAGGTCATGGCAGTTATGCAGTGGATGCAGTCTGGTCGGTGGCTCTGAACGACGGATATCGGTATCGCTGATGACGTTGTGGCGCTTCTGGTAACAGGTGCTTCTGACGCTTTACGGATTCCAGTGCACGAAATTCCGGTATAGCTGCAAACCCATCGCGGCGCTCTTCTCCGGGTGGAACTGCGTGGCGAAAATATTATCGCGTGCCACCGCACTGGTAAACACGACGCCATATTCGGTCTGGCCGGCGACGTGGGCCGGGTCCTGCGCGCGGACGAAATAGCTGTGCACGAAATAGAACCAGCTATCGTCCGGAATACCGTCCCACAGCGGATGCGGCTTCGCCTGGCGCACGCGGTTCCAGCCCATCTGCGGCACCTTGAAGCGCGAGCCGTCAGGCTGCGTCATGCCATCCAGTTCGAACCGGACCACCTCGCCGGGCATCAGCCCCAGCGCCGCCGTGCTGTCCGCTCCGGTGCGAGCTTCGCTGCTGCGTTCGAACAGCATCTGTTCGCCAACGCACACACCCAGCATCGGCTTCGATGCGGCGGCTTCCAGCACGGCCTGCTGCAGGCCCGATTCGCCCAGCGCGCCCATGCAGTCGGGCATCGCGCCCTGGCCGGGCAGCACCACGCGGTCCGCCGCGCGGATGCCTTCGGGCCGGTCCACGACCTGCACGTCCGCCTCGGGTGCCGCCGCTCGCAGGGCCTGCGCCACCGAGCGCAGGTTGCCCATGCCGTAATCCACAATTGCTATGGTAGTCATGATTTCAAAACAGGCAACAATGTCTTCAGCCCGTCCACGATGAATTCGACGGCCAGCGCAGACAGGATCAACCCCATCAGGCGCGTGCCGATATTGATCCCGGTCCTGCCAACCACCCGCGCGATGGGATCCGCCGCACGGAACGTGCCATACACCACCAGCCCCAGCACCGCGCCAATCGCCACCAGGATCAGCAGCTCGTACCAGTGGTGCGTCTTGCCGGCGTAGACGATGACCGTGCTGATCGACCCCGGCCCGGTCAGCAGCGGCAGCGCCAGCGGCACCACCGCGATGCTGGTCTTGGCCTCGGCCTCGTCCTCTTCCTCCGGCGTGGCCTTGGTGCGGCCGGTCTGGGCGTTCAGCATGTTCATGGCCATCATGATCATGATCAGCCCGCCGCCCACCTGCAGCGACGCCACCGAGATATTGAAGAACTCGATGATCTGCTGGCCCAGCAGCGCCGCCAGGCCCACCACGATGGCCACGGCAATCGACGCCGTCTTGATCGTCCGCAGCTTTTCCGCCTCGGTCTGCTGGCTGGTCAGGCTGATGAAGAACGGGATCGCCCCAATCGGGTTGATCAGCGCCAGCAGCGAGATGAAAGACTTGAGCGTATCCATCGGGTGCGGGATTGTCCGGGGCGGCCGGCGCCGCCGCAAGCCGCCGGCGCGCCTGCCATACAGGTGGCCAGGTCGGGGTTCAGGTCGCCGTCAGACCGGCTCGAGTATGGGTCAGAGCGATCCCTTGGTCGATGGAATCTGGTTGGCCGCGCGCGCATCCAGCTCCACCGCCATGCGCAGTGCCCGGCCAAAGGCCTTGAACACCGTTTCGCATTGATGGTGGGCATTGATGCCACGCAGGTTGTCGATATGGAGCGTCACGCCGGCGTGGTTGACGAAACCGCGGAAGAACTCGATCGTCAGGTCGACGTCGAAGGTGCCCACCCGGGCGCGCGTGAACGGCACGTGGAATTCCAGGCCCGGACGGCCCGAGAAATCGATCACCACGCGCGACAGGCATTCGTCCAGCGGCACGTAGCTGTGGCCGTAGCGGGTGATGCCCTTCTTGTCGCCGATGGCGCGCGCCACGGCCTGGCCGAGCGTGATGCCGACATCCTCCACCGTGTGGTGGTCGTCGATATGGGTGTCGCCCGTGGCCTCGACCTCGAGGTCGAACATGCCGTGGCGGGCGATCTGGTCCAGCATGTGGTCGAGGAACGGCACGCCGGAGGCCAGCTTCTGGCGGCCGGTGCCATCAAGGTTCAGCGAAACGCGGATCTGCGTTTCCGAGGTATTGCGGGTGACCTCTGCAACACGCATGGTGGGGTTAATCCTGCAATGAGGCGGCAAACGCCTCAAGAAACTGCGCGTTTTCTTCGGGCGTGCTGACCGTCACGCGCAGACAGTTGGCCAGCAATGCGTGCATTCTACTCACGTTCTTGATCAATACCTTCCGCGCCAGCACCCGATCGAACGTCTGTGCCGCATCCGGCACGCGCACCAGGAGGAAGTTGGCCGCGCTCGGGAACACCGTCACGCCGGGCAGTGCCGCCATGGCGTCGGCCAGCCGGGCGCGCTCGGCGCGCAGCTGCGCGGCCTGCTCGTCCAGCACCGCCACGTGTTCCAGCGCGAACAGCGCCGTGGCCTCGGTCAGCACGTTGACGTTGTACGGCGGCCGCACCTTGTCCAGCTGCGCCAGCCAGTCGGGCGACCCGGCCATGTAGCCCAGCCGGATGCCGGCCAGGCCAAGTTTGGACACCGTGCGCATGACCAGAAGGTTGCCGAACTCGGTCAGCCGCGCCATCCAGCTTTCCTGCGCGAACGGCTGGTAAGCCTCGTCGACGACCACCAGGCTCTGGCACACCGGGCCCTGCGCCGCCCGGACGATGGCCTCCATGTCCGCGGCATCGAACAGGTTGCCGGTCGGGTTGTTCGGGTAGGCCAGGTAGATGATGGCCGGCTTGTGCTCGGCCATCGCCGCCAGCATCGCCGCGCGGTCCAGCGTGAAATCGGCGCGCAGCGGCACGCCGACAAAGTCCAGGCCGGCAAACTGGGCCGACATCGCGTACATGACGAAACCCGGCACCGGGGCCATCACCTTGGCGCCGGGGCGCGACGCGGCCAGCGAAAGGATGCTGATCAGTTCGTCCGAACCATTGCCCAGCATGACGTCCATGCCGGCCGGCACCTGCATCACGCGCTTCAGTTGCGCGCGCAGCGCCTCGCTGCTCGGCACCGGGTAGCGGTTCAGCGCCACCTCGCCCAGCCGCGCGGCCAGTTCCGCGCGCAGCGCGGGCGGCAGCCGGTACGGGTTCTCCATCGCATCGAGCTTCACCAGTCCGTGCGAATCGGCCACGTGATAGGCGCCCATGGCGCGCACGTCGTCACGGATGATGTGTTCGATCAGGGATGGATCTACGGCTGCCATGATGGTCCTGTGGGTCTGGCTTGGAAAAGTGGCTTAACGCTTGAAACGGTACTCGGCGCTGCGGGCGTGGGCCTGCAGCCCTTCGCCGTAGGCCAGTTCGGCGGCAATCTGCCCCAGCATCTGGGCGCCGCCCTCGCTGACCTCGATCAGGCTCGAACGCTTCTGGAAGTCGTACACGCCCAGCGGCGACGAGAAGCGCGCGGTGCGCGAGGTAGGCAGCACGTGGTTGGGCCCCGCACAGTAGTCGCCCAGCGACTCGCTGGTGTAGCGGCCCAGGAAGATCGCGCCCGCGTGGCGGATCTTCTCGCTCCACTGGCGCGGATTCTCGGCCGAAATCTCCAGATGCTCGGGCGCGATCGCGTTGGCGATCTCGCACGCTTCCTCCATGTCGCGCACCTTGACCAGCGCGCCCCGCCCCGCCAGCGACGCGGCGATGACGTCGCGGCGCGGCATCGTCGGCAGCAGCCGCTGGATGCTTTCCTCCACGCGCCGCAGGTAGGCGTCGTCCGGGCACAGCAGGATCGACTGCGCCAGTTCGTCGTGCTCGGCCTGCGAGAACAGGTCCATGGCCACCCAGTCGGGTTCGGTCGTGCCGTCGCAGATCACCAGGATCTCGGACGGCCCGGCGATCATGTCGATGCCCACCGTGCCGAACACGCGGCGCTTGGCCGCCGCCACGTAGGCATTGCCCGGACCGACGATCTTGTCCACCTGCGGCAGCGTGGCCGTGCCGAAGGCCAGCGCGCCCACGGCCTGTGCCCCGCCGATCGTGAACACGCGGTCCACGCCGGCGATCTGCGCGGCGGCCAGCACCAGCTCGTTGCGCACGCCACCCGGCGTGGGCACGACCATGATGACTTCCTTGACGCCGGCCACGCGGGCCGGGATCGCGTTCATCAGCACCGACGACGGATAGGCCGCCTTGCCGCCGGGCACGTACAGGCCCACGCGGTCCAGCGGGGTCACCTTCTGGCCCAGCATCGTGCCGTCGGCTTCGGTGTATTCCCAGCTATGGCTGCCGCACTCGATCTTCTGCTTCTCGTGATAGGCGCGCACGCGGGCCGCGGCGGCCTCCAGCGCGGCGCGGCGCTTGGGCTCCAGGTCTTCCAGCGCGGCTTCCAGCTGCGACTGCGACAGTTCCAGCGCGCCCATCGACGCGGCTTCCACGCGGTCGAACCGGCGCGTGTACTCCAGCACGGCCTCGTCGCCACGGCGGCGCACGTCGGCCAGGATATCGGCCGCGGCGCGGTCGATGGCCTCGTCCTCGGCGGCCTCGAAGGCCAGCACCTGGCGCAGCGCCCCGGCAAAACCGGGCTCGGTCGAGTCGAGCCGACGGATCGACAGGTTTTCCATATCCGTTTCGTTCATGACTGCTTTTTCCTTGCGGACCCCCTTGCGGGCGTCCCGGTCATTCCGGTTGTCGCTGCCTCAGGCGAGCGCCGCCGAGGCCCGTTCGAATGCGTCCAGGATCGGCGCCAGCCGCTCCCGCTTGAGTTTCAGTGCGGCCTGGTTGACCACCAGCCGCGACGAGATCTGCACGATCTCCTCCACTTCCACGAGGTTGTTCGCGCGCAGCGTGCCGCCGGTGCTGACCAGGTCGACGATGGCGTCCGACAGCCCCACGAGCGGCCCCAGCTCCATCGATCCGTACAGCTTGATCAGGTCCACGTGCACGCCCTTCTTGGCAAAGTGCTCGCGCGCGGTCTGCACGTACTTGGTGGCCACGGCCAGCCGCGCGCCCTGGCGCACCGCGTTGGCGTAGTCAAAGCCGGCCGGCACCGCCACCGACATGCGGCAGCGCGCGATGTTCAGGTCGATCGGCGCGTACAGGCCGGTCATGCCGTGCTCCATCAGCACGTCTTTGCCGGCCACCCCGAAGTCGGCCGCGCCGTACTGCACGTACGTCGGCACGTCCGACGCGCGCACGATGATCACGCGCACCGCCGGGTCCGACGTGGGCAGGATCAGCTTGCGCGAGGTGTCCGGGTCTTCGGTCACCTCGATGCCGGCCGCCGCCAGCAGCGGCAGCGTTTCGGTAAAGATGCGGCCCTTGGACAGCGCCAGCGTGAGCTGGTTGGGCGAGGCATTGAAAGCGGGGCTCATAGATTCTTCAGGCGGTGTTCGGGGGCGGCGGGTCGTGCGTGAGCGGGCTCAGCCGATGCGGCGGATCCTGGCGCCGACGGCCGACAGCTTGTTTTCCATGCGGTCGTAGCCACGGTCCAGGTGGTAGATCCGGTCGATCGTGGTCTCGCCGTCCGCCACCAGTCCGGCAATCACCAGGCTGGCCGACGCGCGCAGGTCGGTGGCCATCACGCTGGCGCCCGACAGCCGCGGCACGCCGGTCACCACGGCGGTGTTGCCCTCGGCCGTGATGTTGGCGCCCAGCCGGTTCAGCTCCTGCACGTGCATGAAGCGGTTCTCGAAGATCGTCTCGGTGATGCGCGCGGTGCCCTCGGCCACGGCGTTCAGCGCCATGAACTGGGCCTGCATGTCGGTCGGGAAGGCGGGGTACTCGGACGTCCGGAAGCTCACGGCCTGCGGGCGCTGCTTCATCGCCAGGCGGATCCAGTCGTCGCCGGTCTCGATCGTGGCGCCGGTCTCGCGCAGCTTGAGCAGCACCGCGTCCAGGATCAGCGGCGGCACGTCGCGCACCACGATCTCGCCCAGCGTGGCGGCGGCCGCGCACAGGAACGTGCCGGCCTCGATGCGGTCGGCCACCACGCGGTGCTTGGCGCCGTGGAGCTTGTCCACGCCCTGCACGATCAGGCGGTCGGTGCCGATGCCGTCGATCCGGGCGCCCATCTTGACCAGCAGCTCGGCCAGGTCGGTCACCTCGGGCTCGCGCGCGGCGTTCTCCAGGATGGTCTCGCCGTCGGCCAGCGTGGCGGCCATCAGCAGGTTCTCGGTGCCGGTCACGGTGATCATGTCCGTCACCACGCGGGCGCCCTTGAGGCGGCTGGCGCGGGCGTGGATGAAGCCGTGCTCGATCGTGATCTCGGCGCCCATGGCCTGCAGGCCCTTGATGTGCTGGTCCACCGGCCGCGCGCCAATGCCGCAGCCGCCGGGCAGCGACACGCGCGCCTCGCCAAAGCGGGCCACCAGCGGCCCCAGCACGAGAATCGACGCCCGCATGGTCTTCACCAAGTCGTACGACGCCTCGGGCGAATTGATGTCGGCGCCGTTCAGCGTGGCCACGCCGTCCACCATGTCGGCCTGCATGCCCATCTGGCGCAGCAGCTTGAGCATCGTGCGCGTGTCCTGCAGGTCGGGCACGTTGGCCAGCTTCACGGTGTCGGCCGTCAGCAGGCCGGCGCACAGGATCGGCAGCGCGGCGTTCTTGGCGCCCGACACGCGGACCTCGCCCTTGAGCGGCCCGTTGCCCTGGATCTGGAATTTGTCCATTGTTCTGTCTGGTCGTCCGGCCGGGCACGCGCCCGGTCGGGGAATGTTTCGGATGGCGCGGCTTACTTGCCGGCCTCGGCCTGCCATTCGGCCGGCGTCAGCGTCTTCATCGACAGCGCATGGATCTCGGCGCGCATGCGGTCGCCCAGCGCCGCGTAGACGCGCTGGTGCCGCTGGATCAGGCGCTTGCCCTCGAATTCCCCGCTCACGATGGTGGCGAAGAAGTGCTGGCCGTCGCCTTCCACTTGCAGATGGTCGCAGGGCAACCCTTGGGCAATGTAATCCCTGACTTGTTCCGGAGTAGGCAGCATGTCTGTCTCTGTGAATACGGTGGTTTGCGGCCGGTCAGTGCCGCAGCTTGTAACCCTTGCGCAGCAGGCGCATCGCCAGCGTGGCCAGCACCGCGAACGCCACGACCACCACGGCCAGGCTCTGCAGCGGCGGCACGTCGGACACGCCGAAGAAGCCAAAGCGGAAACCGTCGATCATGTAGAAGAACGGGTTGGCATGCGACACGGCCTGCCAGAACGGCGGCAAGGAGTGGATCGAATAGAACACGCCGGACAGGAACGTCGCCGGCATGATCAGAAAATTCTGAAACGCTGCGAGCTGGTCGAACTTCTCGGCCCAGATGCCGGCGATCAGGCCCAGCGTCCCCAGGATGCCCGCGCCGGCCAGCCCGAAGACCAGGATCCAGAGCGGATGCGCGAAATGCAGGTGTGCAAACCACGCCGTCACCAGCAGCACGCCCAGGCCCACGCAGAGCCCGCGGATGATCGACGCCACCACGTAGGCGCCAAACATTTCCCAGTGCGACAGCGGCGGCAGCAGGATGAACACCAGGTTGCCGGTGATCTTGGACTGGATCAGCGACGACGAGCTGTTGGCGAACGCGTTCTGCAGCACGCTCATCATCACCAGCCCCGGCACCAGGAACGCGGTGTAGCTGATCTGGTCGTAGACGCGCACGCGGTCTTCCAGCACGTGCCCGAAGATCAGCAGGTACAGCACGGCGGTCAGCACCGGCGCCGCCACGGTCTGGAAGGCCACCTTCCAGAAGCGCAACACTTCCTTGTACAGCAGCGTGCGAAAGCCGACAAAGCCCCCCACGGCCATCGCCGCGATGCGCTGGGCGTCGTGCTGCTCGTTCACCTTGATATCGGCCGGATTCTTCATGCCGCGGCCTCCATGGCGGCGTTCGGCGTGCGGCCGGGCATTTCGCCCTCGCGGCGCATGATCTGCACGAAAACGTCCTCCAGGTCGGCCTTGCTGATTTCCATGTCCTCGATCTCGCAGCCGGCGGCGCGCAGCGCGGCCAGGATGGGCTCCACGGCCTCGTAGCCGGACAGCCGCAGCCGGTGGGCGCGTTCGCCCGGGTTGGCCGGCGTGCGCAGCGCTTCCAGCTCGGCCGGCAGCGTACCCTTCGACAATGTCAGCACCAGTTGCAGCCCCGCGAACTGGTTCAGCAGGCTGCTGGTGCGGTCCAGCGCCACCACCTCGCCAAACTTCAGCATGGCGATGCGGTCGCACAGCGCCTCGGCTTCTTCCAGGTAGTGGGTGGTCAGGATGATGGTGTGGCCCTCGCGGTTCAGCCGCGAGATGAACTTCCAGAGCGTCTGGCGCAGTTCCACGTCCACGCCGGCGGTGGGTTCGTCCAGCACGATCACCGGCGGGCGGTGCACCAGCGCCTGGGCCACCAGCACGCGGCGCTTCATGCCGCCCGAGAGCTGGCGCATGTTGCTGTCGGCTTTGTTGGTCAGGTCCAGGTTGGCCATGATCTCGTCGATCCAGTCGTCGTTGCGCGCCAGGCCGAAGTAGCCGGACTGCAGCCGCAGCGTCTCGCGCACCGTGAAGAACGGATCGAACACCAGCTCCTGCGGCACCACGCCCAGCATGCGGCGCGCCATCCGGTAGTCGTCCACCACGTCGTGGCCCAGCACGCTGACCTGGCCCGAATCGGCGCGGTTCAGCCCCGCCAGGATCGAGATCAGCGTGGTCTTGCCGGCGCCGTTGGGACCGAGCAGGCCGAAGAACTCGCCGCGCTCGACGCTGAAACTGACGCCCTTGAGCGCCTGCAGATTGCGGTAGCGCTTGCGGACATCGGTGATTTCGATGGCTTTCATGGCCGAATGTCTTGGATGCGGCCGGCGTCTGGCCAGCCACTCCTGGAGTTGGGGGGAGCGCCCCTGAGGTTAGCCGCGCAGCACCTGGGGAACGTGTCAGGGACTTGGGGGCGACTTGGGGGCGAACAACCCGGAATTATAGGGGATGCGGGGGTTTCCCCGCTCTGCCCGGCGCGACGCCAGGCCCGCGGCCCGACGCCGTGGCATCGCATGACCGTACGCAGCAACACGCGCACGGCAACGGATGCCGGTTCAATGTCGGTGGTGGTGGTGTTCCGGGTGGGCGGCCGGGGCGGCCAGGCCAAGCAGGCCGTCGACGCCGTACAGGCTGGCCAGCGACCGCAGTTGCGGCGAGGCGCCGCCGATCGCCAGGGACTGCCCGTGCTGGGCGGCGGCCCGCTGCCAGGCCAGCAGCACGGCAACGGCCGACGAGTCCAGCTGGATCAGCGCGCTGCAGTCGACCGCCACGTCCCCCTGATGCACGCGCGACAGCCCGTCACGCAGCACGGCGGCGGCGTTGCGGTTGGTCAGCGAGGTGCCAAGGGAAGGCATGGGGCGCGATGGAAGTGGAGAAAGCCGGTTGGAAACGGAAGCTCCCGCCCGGAGGCGGGAGCGAGCGGCCATTGTAGCCAGAATCGGCCGCGCCGTGTTGCGGCGCAGCGACCCGGCCGGCCGCGCCGGTCAGCTCTTGGCGTTGGCCAGCTGGCGGTTGCGGTCCTGCAGCGTCTTGATCACGCCATCCACGCCCTGCTGGTTGGCGATCGTGTTGAAGCTGCCCTTGTAGGCTTCGGTCAGCCAGGCGCCCAGCACGTTGATGTCGTACACCTTCCAGCCGTCGGCGGTCTTCTCCAGGCGGTAATCCATCTGGATCGGCTCGCCCTTGTTGATGACCTGCGTGCGGATCGTGGCGTCGGTATCGTCAGCCGCACCGCGGTACGGGCGGAACTGCACCTTCTGGTCGCGGATCTGGGCAATGGCGCCGGCGTACGTGCGGATCAGCAGCGTCTTGAACTCGTCGGTGATCGCCTTCTGCTGTTCCGGCGTGGCCTTGGACCAGTTGCGGCCCATGGCGATCTGCGTGGTGCGGGTGAAGTTGGCATGCGGCAGGATCTTCTGCTCGACGAGCTGGGTGATCTTGCCGATATTGCCGGCCTGCATGTCCTTGTCGCCCTGCACGGTCGACATCACGTCGGTCACGACGGACTTGACCAGGCCGTCGGGCGTGGCGGCATCGGTCTGGGCCTGGGCGGCGCCAGCGCCGGCAAAGGCCACGACAGTCAGGAACGGGAGCAGCAATCGCTTGATCATGTGAGTTTTTCCTTTCTAGACAGGGCGCTGGGGGTGCGCCGCCATCGGGGATCATTGAAACACAGCCCCCGGCCCAGCATGCGACATGCATATGGCGCGGACGCTACTTTCAAACACTTTGTTTCAGGGCTCACAGCGCGCTCACAGCCGCCGCAAACCCTTGCCCGGCCCGGGCTGGCCGGCGTTCAGCCGGTGGTCTTGCCGGCCGCCGCGTCGCCACCCTCGGGCGCGGGCGTGGCCGGCGCCGGCTGGTTCTCGTCATCCTGCGACGGCGGACTGCCGTCGTGGATCAGATACTGGCGGCGCTGCATGTACGCATCGCGCAGGAAGGCGTACTTGTCCAGCGCGGCGGCCTCGATCAGGCTCGTGGCGCCCAGCAACTGGGCCCGGCCGTCCACCACGCGCACCGTCGACACCGACAGGCGGGCGTACCACGGGGAAATATAGCTGGTCGGGTCCATGAAGCGGTCCACGACCATGCCCGACGCGTCGCGCACGCTGCTGGGCCCGAACAGCGGCAGCACCAGGTACGGGCCGGCGGGCACGCCCCAGACGCCCATGGTCTGGCCGAAGTCTTCCTTGTACTTGGGCAGGCCGGCCGGCGTGGCGATGTCGATCAGCCCGCCGATGCCCAGCACGCTGTTGATCGCCACGCGCATCGTGTCTTCCGCCGCCCGCGAGGGCTTGCCCTGCAGCAGGTTGTTGGCGGCCGAGTAGACGTCGCTGACATTCGAGAAGAAGTTGCCCACCGCCGTGCGCACCGGCGACGGGATGTAGTCCTGGTAGGTCTCCGCCACCGGCTTCAGCGCGTACTTGTCGACGTTGTCATTGAACGTCGACACGCCGCGGTTGAACGGCTCCAGCGGGTCAGCCGGATTGGCATTGGGGCCCGTGGCGCAGCCAGCCAGGGCCAGCGCGGCCGCCAGGGCCGCGGTCAGGCGTTGCACGGTACTCATTTGCTGCCGCCCATCCCCGGCGCGGCGGGCAGTGCTGCCGGGGCCGGGCCCGACGCGTCCGGAGCGGACGGCGCCGGTGCGGCGGCCGGGGCCGGCGCCGACGAGCCGCCGCCACCGGCGCCCGCGTCGGCAGCCTTGTTGTACAGGAACTGGCCGATCAGGTTTTCCAGCACCACGGCCGACTGCGTCATCGTGATCTTGCCGCCCTGCGCCAGCATCTTGTCGTCGCCACCGGCCTCCAAGCCGATGTACTGCTCGCCCAGCAGCCCCGAGGTCAGGATCTTGGCCGACGTGTCGCGCGGAAACTCGTAGCGCTTTTCCAGGTTCAGCGTCACCGTGGCCTGGTACTGCTTGTCGTCGAAGTTGATGGCCGCCACGCGGCCGACCACCACGCCGGCGCTCTTGACCGGCGCGCGCGGCTTGAGCCCGCCGATGTTGTCGAACTGCGCGGTCACCGTGTAGGTTTCCTGGAACGACAGGCTGCTCATGTTCCCGGCCTTCAGCGCCAGGAACAGCAGGGCCGCAAAGCCCAGCACCACGAACAGCCCCACCCAGTAGTCGAGCGAATTTTTCTTCATGCGAGTCTCTAGTCGAATGCTTGTCAGCTGAACATCAGCGCGGTCAGCAGGAAATCCAGCCCGAGCACGGCGAGCGACGCCATGACCACGGTCCGCGTGGTGGCGCGCGATACGCCTTCGGGCGTCGGGTTCGCCTCGAACCCCTGGTACAGCGCGATGAACGTCACCGCGATGCCAAAAATGAAGCTCTTGATCACGCCGTTGAGCACGTCGGCGCGCACGTCCACGCCGCCCTGCATCTGCGACCAGAACGCGCCGGCGTCCACGCCGATGAGCTGCACGCCCACCAGGTAGCCGCCCAGGATGCCCACGGCGCTGAAGATGGCCGCCAGGATCGGCATGGCGATGACGCCGGCCCAGAACCGCGGCGCGATGACGCGCTGCAGCGGGTTGACGGCCATCATCTCCATGGCGGTCAGCTGCTCGCCGGCCTTCATCAGCCCGATCTCGGCCGTCAGCGACGTCCCGGCGCGACCCGCGAACAGCAGCGCCGACACCACCGGCCCCAGCTCGCGCACCAGCGACAGCGCCACCAGCAGGCCCAGCGCCTGCTCGGACCCATAGCGGTTCAGCGTGTAATAGCCCTGCAGGCCCAGCACGAAGCCGACGAACAGGCCGGACACGGCGATGATCACCAGCGACAGGTTGCCGACGAAGAACACCTGGTCGGTCACCAGCCGCAGCCGCCGCAGCAGCGCCGGCGACCCGGCCAGCAGCGCCAGGAACATGCGCGTGGCGCGGCCGATGCCGCCCACGAACTGGCGCACCGCGGCGCCGATGGTAGTGAAGAAGCCGGTCAACGCGCGCCTCCGGCCAGGAAATCGTCGGCCAGCGAGGGGCCAGCGTAGTGGAAAGGCACCGGGCCGTCGGCCTTGGCGTGGACGAACTGGTGCACGAACGGATCGCTCGACGCCCGCAGCGCGTCGGGCGCGCCTTCGGCGGCAATCCGGCCGTTGGCAATGAAATAGACGTAGTCGGCGATCTGAAACGTCTCCTGCACGTCATGGGAGACGATGATCGTGCTGGCGCCCAGCGCGTCGTTCAGGTCGCGGATCAGGTTGGCGGTCAGGCCCAGCGAGATCGGGTCCAGCCCGGCGAACGGCTCGTCGTACATCAGCAGCGCCGGGTCCAGCGCAATGGCCCGCGCCAGCGCCACGCGCCGCGCCATGCCGCCCGAGATCTGCGCCGGCATCAGGTCGCGCGCGCCGCGCAGGCCCACGGCGTTGAGCTTCATCAACACCAGGTCGCGGATCATCGATTCGGGCAGGTCGGTGTGCTCGCGCAGCGGGAAGGCGACGTTGTCGAACACCGAGAGGTCGGTGAACAGCGCGCCGAACTGGAACAGCATGCCCATCTGGCGGCGCACCGCGTACAGGCCGGTCTGGTCCAGCGCGTCGATGTCGGTGCCATTGAACGTGATGCGGCCGCTTTGCGGGCGCACCATGCCGCCGATCAGGCGCATCACGGTGGTCTTGCCGCAGCCCGATCCGCCCATGACGGCCACCACCTTCCCGCGCGGAAACCGCATGGAAAGGCCGGACAGGATGGGCTTGTCGCCAGCCGCGTATGCAAAATCGACATCCGCGAGTTCGACGACGTTCGGGCCTGAAAAGCCCTGGCCAGACGGGTTCGGCACGGTAGCGGTCACGTTGTCACCGGATTTGGACAGGGCGCCATTATAAGGGCTACTACCTATCGGTCGCCGCGCGGTGTGGTGATCTCACCATTGCACTGGCGACAACAATCGGTGACAGGGCCGTGACGAGAGCCCGGGACGCCCGCGCGCCCCCAGCCGGCTCAGGGTTCGCCGCGCGGCGGGGCCTGGCGCAGGATGACCTGCCACTGCACGGATTCGGCACGGATGGCCGTGGCGAATGCCTCGGGCGAGTCGCGCACCGGCGTCAGGCCGGCCGCCAGCAGTTGCGCGCGGACTTCGCGCTCGTTGGTCACATTGTCCAGCTCGTTGGCCAATCGGGCGACGATGGCACGCGGCGTCTTGGCCGGCGCCATCACGCCATACCAGGACAGCGCGGCATACCCGTCGAGCCCGCCTTCCTGCAGCGTCGGCACCTGCGGGGTCAGCGGCGAGCGCACCGGGCCGGTCACGCCGAGGATCTTCAGTGCTCCCGAGCGCACATGCGACTGAACAGCCGACCACGAGCAGAAGCACGCGCTGATCCGCCCGGCCAGCATCTCCTGGACCACGGCGCTCTCGCCCTTGGCCATCACCAGCGGCACGCTGTTCGGCAGGCCGCGCACGGCGTATTCGGCGTAGAGATGGGCCGGGCTGCCCGGCTGGCCGTAGCCGTAGCTGTACGACGCCGGGTTCGACCGCACGGCCGTGACCCACTGCTGCGGCGTGGTCATCGGCAGATGACCGTCGATGACCAGGAACAATGGCGTGGCCGCAACGCGCACGACGGGCGTGAAATCGCGCATCACGTCGTAGGGCACGGGCTCCAGTCCGGGCTGGATCAGCATGTTGGCCTGGTGGAACAGCAGCGTGTGGCCGTCGGAACTGGCCTTGGCGACGAGGTCGCCCGCCATGGTGCCGGCCGCGCCGGGGCGATTGTCCACCTCGACGGAGACGCCGAGCCGGACGGCCAGCCGCTCGGCCAGCAGCCGCGCCACCGCATCGGCCACGCCACCGGCCGGGAATGGCACGATCAGGCGCAGCGGACGGGCGGGATAGGTCATCTGGCGGCTGGCCACGTCGGCGCGCGTGGGCGACGGAATGCTGGCGAGTTGGGCAAAAGCGGGAGGCTGAGCGAGGGCCGTCGCCGTGCAGAGCGCAACGGCGGCCGCAGGTGACAGCCATCTGGCAGCGAGTATTGGCAACTTCGCTATACCTCGCCAAAGCCGCAGGGATATGCGTACTTCGGACATCAATTTCCTCCGGGCCGCACCCACCGCTACGGCACCAAATCGGCTGAAAGGGATTTCGAGGCAGTCTCTTCTTATCTAGTTTGGAACGATTGTAAGGAGATCGCACCACCCGGCACAGACCGCGTAAACGCTCTCCGGGAGGACCCGGATGTGAGCGCCCGTATAATCGCCCGATGTCAGATTTCGACCTGCGGCCCATGCAGGCCGCCGACCTGCCCGCCATCCTCGCCATCCAGGCCCGGTGCTACGGCCCGGCACTCCAGGAATCGGCCGATGCACTGGCCAGCCGCCTGGCGCTGGAGCCCGACACGTGCTGGGTGGCCGCCCTGCCCGGCCAGGCACCGGCCGCCTACCTGTTCAGCCATGCCTGGCCCCAGGCCACGCTGCCACCGTGGAACGGCCACCTGGCGGCCGCCTGGCCCGCCACCGAACCCCTGACCTGGTTTATCCACGACATGGCCGTGGCCCCCGCCGGCCGCGGCGCCCGGCTGGCCGCCCGACTCTACGACGCCGCCCGTGACGTGGCGATGACCGCCGGCCTGCGCACCTCGCACCTGATCGCCGTGCAGTCAGCCGACGCCTACTGGCGCAGGCTCGGGTACGCCCCCGTCGACGCGGCCCGGCATGTGGAGAAGCTGGCGAGTTATGGGGAGGGGGCGGTGGTGATGGGGTGTCGGCTGGCGTAACACGCCCACCGTGCCCGACGCGTGCGGCAGGGAAATCCAGCGTCAACGCGCAAATATCGTAGATCGGTGATTGTCCCTGCTTAGTCAGCAAGTCGATACTGCGCCACATTCTCTTCGAGCGAGCGGCGGCAGTGACTGCGTGGCGTGCCTTTACCTTACATGGCGAGGTCTATGACCTGACGCACCTGCATCCGCGGCGGGTAAACGTCATGCAGCCGGGAAGAAACGCGCTGCCGCCGCGCCACTACGCCGTGCACGTCGTCTTCGGATTGCACTGCTTCACGCGGTCCAGCAAGCCAGGGGAAGTCGTCGAGCCCGACTGGCACTACGCTGACAGCCGCGAGACGCGGGTGTTCTGCCTGACCCGCTGGCATCATTCGAAACGTTTGCCCGCAATCATCGACAACCTGGCGCTGCGTCCCTGCTACCACACGGGCCGGGGCAACTTCTTCGTGGTGGAATTTGTCGACGAGACCGCGACGACCCGGCAATACGAAATCTACTTCGCCGCGTCGCGGGCGCCGGAACGTGGCGTGGTGAACCTCTACGTACAGAGCGCCTACATCCGGGACGATACGCACGCAAACCGGCCCAGGCGGAAGCCAATCCGGCTACACGTGATTCTGTTCAATACGCTGGCGGGAAAGCCCATCAGGATGCCCCCGTGAGCGATCGCCAAAAGGAAAAGGCTCCATTGCTGGAGCCTTTTGCCGAACCGCTAATCGGGCCTCTTTGATATCCGCACACTTGGGTGCGGACCCCTTGCGGGGCGGGGATAGCGCACAGCTTTCGCTGTTCCGTTCACACGCTAACGGGCCAAAGCTTACCACGATGCTTGGGCACGCGCTCCCCGCATGGCAGAGCCAGCGAGTTCGATCAAAAAACCCCCGCAGCCTTCCGGCACACGGGGGTTTTGCCCATCGGACCCTGCGGCGCTCAGCGCGGCAGTTCCGAGTGGCCCATCAGGAAGGTGTCGACCGAGCGGGCGGCCTGGCGGCCTTCGCGGATGGCCCAGACCACCAGCGACTGGCCGCGGCGGACGTCGCCCGCGGCGAAGACCTTCGGCACGTTGGTGTGATAGGCGCGGTCGCCTTCCGTGGCGGCCTTGGCGTTCTTGCGCGCGTCCGTGTCCACGCCGAATGCCTCCAGCATCGAGCCCACGGGGTTCGTGAAGCCCATGGCCAGCAGCACCAGGTCGGCCTTCAGCACGAACTCGCTGCCCGGCACTTCCTGCATGCGGCCGTCCTTCCACTCCACGCGGCACGCCTTGAGCGCCGTGACCTTGCCGTTTTCGCCGATCAGTTCCTTGGTGGCGACCGACCAGTCGCGCGAGCAGCCTTCGTCGTGCGACGACGACGTGCGCAGCTTGATCGGCCAGTACGGCCACACCAGCGGCTTGTTCTCTTCTTCCGGCGGCTGCGGCAGCAGTTCGAACTGGGTGACCGATTCAGCACCGTGGCGGTTCGACGTGCCCACGCAGTCCGAACCCGTATCGCCGCCGCCGATCACGATCACGTGCTTGCCTTCGGCGCGGATCTCGTTCACGCCGTCGCCGGCCACTTCCTTGTTCTGCGGGATCAGGAATTCCAGCGCGTAGTGCACGCCGGCCAGGTCGCGGCCCGGCACCGGCAGGTCGCGCGGCACTTCGGAGCCGCCCGCCAGCACCACGGCGTCGAACTGGTCCATCAGCGCCTGGGCGGAGATGGTCTCGCGGGCGTAGTTCTTGATGCCGGCCGGCAGCTTGTCGCCATCGGTCACCATCACGCCCGCGCGGAAGGTCACGCCCTCGGTCTGCATCTGCTCGATGCGACGGTCGATCAGCGTCTTCTCCATCTTGAAGTCGGGGATGCCGTAGCGCAGCAGGCCGCCGATGCGGTCGTTCTTCTCGAACACGGTCACGTCGTGGCCGGCGCGCGCCAGTTGCTGCGCGGCGGCCAGGCCGGCCGGGCCCGAGCCCACCACGGCCACGGTCTTGCCGGTCTTGTGCTTCGGCACCTGCGGCGCCACCCAGCCCTCTTCCCAGGCCTTGTCGATGATGGCGTGCTCGATCGACTTGATGCCCACCGGCAGCTCGCTGATGCCCAGCGTGCAGGCCGCCTCGCACGGTGCCGGGCAGATGCGGCCCGTGAACTCGGGGAAGTTGTTGGTCTGGTGCAGCACCTCGATCGCCTGCTTCCAGTCCTGGCGATACACGAGATCGTTGAAGTCCGGGATGATGTTGTTGACCGGGCAGCCGTTGTTGCAGAACGGGATGCCGCAGTCCATGCAGCGCGCACCCTGGATCTTCGCTTCGCTGTCGGACAGCGCGAACACGAATTCCTTGTAGTGCTTCACGCGCTTGACTACGGGTTCGTAGCCTTCATTCTGGCGCGGAAATTCGAGAAAGCCAGTCGCCTTACCCATGTTGCATCCTTGGTCTTGCTTGGCGCGAGGCGGCCGGGCCGGCCTCGCGTGGGGTCAGTATCTTGTCGGTGCCGCGGCGCTTGGCCGCGGGCACCTCTCGTCGTGGGGCTGCCGGTCAGGCGGCGACCGCTTCGCGATCGCTGTCGCGGGCCGCCTGTTCCTTCTCGTACATCTCGCCCAGCGCGCGCTTGTACTCGGTCGGGAAGACCTTGACGAACTTGCGGCGTGCCGTGGTCCAGTCGGCCAGCAGCGCCTTGGCGCGCTCCGAACCGGTGTAGCGGAAATGCTGCTCGATCAGGTTGCGCAGGATCACTTCGTCCAGCTGGCGCTTGCCGCCGGCCTTGTGCCACTGCGATTCCGGCTGGCCCTTCTGCTGGTCGGCAGAGGCGAGCACGGCTTCCAGCGCCACCATCGACGTGTTGCAGCGCTTGTCGAACAGGCCGTCCTCGTCATAGACGTAGGCCACGCCGCCCGACATGCCGGCCGCGAAGTTGCGGCCCGTGCCGCCCAGCACCACCACGGTGCCGCCGGTCATGTACTCGCAACCGTGGTCGCCGGTGCCTTCCACCACGGCCGTGGCGCCCGAGTTACGCACCGCAAAGCGCTCGCCGGCCACGCCGTTGAAGAACGCCTCGCCGGCCAGCGCGCCGTACAGCACCGTGTTGCCGACGATGATGTTGCGCGTGGGGTCGCCACGGAACTCGTGCGGGGCGCGCACGATCACGCGGCCGCCGGACAGGCCCTTGCCGACGTAGTCGTTGGCGTCGCCCACCAGGTCCAGCGTGATGCCGTGCGCCAGGAACGCGCCGAACGACTGCCCGGCCGTGCCCTGGAGCTGGATGTGGATCGTGTCGTCCGGCAGGCCTTCGTGGCCGTACTGCTTGGCCACCACGCCGGACAGCATCGCGCCCACCGTGCGGTTCACGTTCTTGACCGGCTGGATGAACGACACGCGCTCGCCCTTGTCGATGGCCGGACGGGCCTTGGCGATCAGCGTGTGGTCCAGCGCCTTGCCGGCTTCCACCGACAGGCCGTGGTCCTGCACGTCGGTGTGGTAGCGCGGCACGTCGGCCGGGATCGGGGCCTGGTAGAAGATGCGGCCGAAGTCCAGGCCGCGTGCCTTCCAGTGTTCGATGCCGGCGCGGATGTCGAGCAGGTCGGCGCGGCCGATCAGCTCGTCGAACGTGCGGATGCCCAGTTGCGCCATGATCTCGCGCGCTTCCTCGGCCACGAAGAAGAAGAAGTTCACCACGTGCTCGGGCTTGCCCTGGAACTTCTGGCGCAGCGCCGGATCCTGCGTGGCCACGCCCACCGGGCAGGTGTTCAGGTGGCACTTGCGCATCATGATGCAGCCCTCGGCCACCAGCGGCGCCGTGGCAAAGCCGAACTCGTCGGCGCCCAGCAGCGCGCCGATCACCACGTCGCGGCCGGTCTTCATCTGGCCGTCGGCCTGCACGCGGATGCGGTTGCGCAGGCCGTTCAGCATCAGCGTCTGCTGCGTCTCGGCCAGGCCCAGTTCCCACGGCGAACCCGCGTACTTGATCGACGACCACGGCGAGGCGCCGGTGCCGCCGTCGTGGCCGGCGATGACCACGTGGTCGGCCTTGGCCTTGGCCACGCCGGCCGCCACGGTGCCCACGCCCACTTCGGACACGAGCTTGACCGAGATGTCGGACGACGGGTTGACGTTCTTCAGGTCGTGGATCAGCTGCGCCAGATCCTCGATCGAGTAGATGTCATGGTGCGGCGGCGGCGAGATCAGGCCCACGCCCGGCACCGAGTAGCGCAGCTTGCCGATGTAGTCGGACACCTTGTGGCCCGGCAGCTGCCCGCCTTCGCCCGGCTTGGCACCCTGCGCCATCTTGATCTGGATCTGGTCGGCCGACGCCAGGTATTCGGCGGTCACGCCGAAACGGCCCGACGCCACCTGCTTGATCTTCGAGCGCAGCGAATCGCCGGGCTGCAGTGCCAGGTCCTTTTCCACCACGTGGTCGCCCAGCAGGCTCTTCAGCGAGTCGCCCTGCTTGATGGGGATGCCGCGCAGTTCGTTGCGGTAGCGCTTCTCGTCCTCGCCGCCTTCGCCCGTGTTCGACTTGCCGCCGATGCGGTTCATGGCCACGGCCAGCGTGGCATGGGCTTCGGTCGAGATCGAGCCCAGCGACATGGCGCCCGTGGCAAAGCGCTTGACGATTTCCTTGGCCGGTTCCACTTCCTCCAGCGGAATGGCGCGCGACGGGTCCACCTTGAACTCGAACAGCCCGCGCAGCGTCATGTGGCGGCGGCTCTGGTCGTTGATGATGTTCGCGTATTCCTTGTACGTCTGGTACTGGCCGCGGCCGTCCTCGGCGCGCACCGCGTGCTGGAGCTTGGCGATCGAATCCGGCGTCCACATGTGTTCTTCGCCACGGATCCGGAACGCGTACTCGCCGCCGGCGTCGAGCATGTTGCTCAGCACCGGGTTGCTGCCGAAGGCGTCGGTGTGCAGGCGCAGCGCTTCCTCGGCCACCTCGAAGATGCCGATGCCCTCGACGTTCGACGGCGTGCCGTGGAAGTACTTCTGCACCAGTTCGCGCGACAGGCCGATGGCCTCGAAGATCTGGGCGCCCGTGTACGACATGTACGTGGAGATGCCCATCTTCGACATCACCTTGAACAGGCCCTTGCCGATCGCCTTGACGAAGTTCTTGACCGCCTTCTCGGGCGACAGGTCGCCCGACAGGCCCGCGGCCATGTCGGCCAGCGTTTCCATGGCCAGGTACGGATGCACGGCCTCGGCGCCGTAGCCGGCCAGCAGCGCGAAGTGGTGCACCTCGCGGGCCGAGCCGGTTTCCACGACCAGGCCGGTGGACGTGCGCAGGCCCTTTTCCACCAGGTGGTGGTGCACGGCCGACGTGGCCAGCAGCGCGGGGATGGCCACCTGCGTGTCGTCGACGCGGCGGTCGGACACGATCAGGATGTTGTAGCCCGAGCGCACGGCGTCCACCGCTTCGGCGCACAGCGACGCCAGGCGGGCCTCGATGCCCTCCTTGCCCCATGCCACCGGGTAGCAGATGTTCAGCTCGTACGACCGGAACTTGCCGCCCGTGTAGTGCTCGATGTTGCGAATCTTGGCGATGTCCTTGAAGTCCAGCACCGGCTGGGACACTTCAAGCCGCATCGGCGGGTTGATGTTGTTCAGCTCCAGCAGGTTCGGCTTCGGACCGATGAACGACACCAGCGACATGACCATGTTCTCGCGGATCGGGTCGATCGGCGGGTTGGTCACCTGGGCGAACAGCTGGCGGAAGTAGTGGTACAGCGTCTTGTTCTTCGACGACAGCACGGCCAGCGGCGAGTCGTTGCCCATCGAGCCCGTGGCTTCCTCGCCGGCCAGCGCCATCGGCGCCATCAGGAACTTGACGTCTTCCTGCGTGTAGCCAAACGCCTGCTGGCGGTCCAGCAGCGGCGACACCGGCTTCTTCTCGGCGGCCACGTCCTCGGGCTTGGCGTCGATCTCGTCGAGCTTGATGCGCACGGCGTCGATCCAGCTCTTGTACGGCTTGGCGTTGGCCAGGTTGTCCTTGAGCTCCTTGTCGTCGATGATGCGGCCCTGCTCCATGTCGATCAGGAACATCTTGCCCGGCTGCAGGCGCCATTTCTGGACGATCCGCGACTCGGGGAACGGCAGCACGCCGGCTTCCGACGCCAGCACGACGAAATCGTCCTCGGTCACGTAGAAGCGGGCCGGACGCAGGCCGTTACGGTCCAGCGTGGCGCCGATCTGGCGGCCGTCGGTGAAGCAGATGGCGGCGGGGCCGTCCCACGGCTCCATCATCGCGGCGTGGTACTCGTAGAACGCGCGGCGGTTGTCGTCCATCAGCGTGTGCTGTTCCCAGGCTTCCGGGATCATCATCATCATCGCGTGGACGAGCGGGTAGCCGGCCATCGTCAGCAGTTCGAGGCAGTTGTCGAACGATGCCGTGTCCGACTGGCCCGGGTAGATCAGCGGCCAGAGCTTGGGCAGGTCGTCGCCGAGCACCGGCGACGAGATGGCGCCGGTCCGGGCGTTCACCCAGTTCACGTTGCCCTTGACCGTGTTGATTTCGCCGTTGTGGGCGACCATCCGGTACGGGTGGGCCAGTTCCCAGGCCGGGAACGTGTTGGTCGAGAAGCGCTGGTGCACCAGGGCCAGGGCCGACACGGCGCGCGAATCCTGCAGGTCCAGGTAGTACTCGCCCACCTGGTTGGCCAGCAGCAGGCCCTTGTACACGACGGTACGGGCCGACATCGACGGCACGAAGTATTCCTTGCCGTGCTTGAGCTTGAGCGCCTGGATGGCGTGGCTGGCCGTCTTGCGGATCACGTAGAGCTTACGTTCCAGCGCGTCCGTGGTCATGATGTCGCGGCCACGGCCAATGAAGATCTGGCGGATCACCGGCTCGGTCTTGCGCACGGTCGGGGACATCGGCATGTTGCAGTCCACCGGCACGTCGCGCCAGCCCAGCACGACCTGGCCTTCCAGGCGTACGGTGCGCTCCAGTTCCTGCTCGCAGGCCAGGCGCGAGGCGTGTTCCTTCGGCAGGAAGATCATGCCCACGCCGTACTCGCCATTGGGCGGCAGCGTCACGCCCTGCCTGGCCATTTCCTCGCGGTAGAACTGGTCCGGGATCTGGATCAGGATGCCCGCGCCATCGCCCATCAGCGCGTCGGCGCCCACGGCGCCCCGGTGGTCCAGGTTCTCCAGGATCTTCAGGCCCTGCGAGATGATCTCGTGGGACTTCTTGCCCTTGATGTGCGCGACCATGCCGACGCCGCAGGCGTCGTGCTCGTTGGTCGGGTCGTAGAGGCCCTGGGCCTGCGGGCGGGCGGCGAGATCGGAAGGTTGTTGCGAGTGGTCCACGGGCTGAATTCCGGTGAAGGCTGCGCAGCCAGCAAGGCAGACCGAACGGGATGGCTGTCGCGGGGGCGCCTCTGTCTCTTCGGACGGGCTTGGACGGACAACGGGACCGCAGCGGCGTACACGAGCGTGACGCGCCGCACAATGACTGTGGGTGGAGCAACTATAAGAGAAAGCCCTACTGCTCGCAAAATTATTAAATGGGGTCGGAATACATTTTTCTTCGCACGATTTCCGTGTCGATTTTTAATGGGGACATATTAAATTGCTGCCGCATTTGCACTGATTTGGTGCGATTCCTTTGGATTTCCGGAAGTAAGTCGGTCGTCGCGATGTCTTCGTCAGGAATAGTCGACTTCCGTGGTCGGCCTTTCGGCAGCGGCTGCACGCGGCGTGTGGCATGCCGCTCCAGTTGCGCCAGGAATGCTTCGCCGCCGAGCGGCCAGCCGCTGTGCGCGTGCTTCTGCAAGGTGGCGAGCGTCCGGCCGGACAGGCCCTCGGCCATGAGCGCGCGGTAATTCGATTGCCGCTCGAATGGCGTGTTGCCAAGGTCCCAATAGCTGGAGTGATCGCTCACAATCGCGCTGGCCTCGATGCCGGCGTGATGGCGATAGCTGCTCCAGCGATCGGTCTCGGGCGACAAGACGTCGCCGGCGCGCACGGCGTTGCCTTCGGCGTAGAGCATGGCCGGCAGCAGCCACGTTTCCGGCTCGATCACCGCCGAGCGGAAGCGCCCCTCCCACAGCGTGCCGGTGCGCTCCGCCACGCGGTTGAAATGCCGCGCATAGCGCCGGCCCACCGCCTGCATCGTCAGACTCAGCGAATCCGGACCCTTCGGCGTCGCCACGAGGTGGATGTGGTTGGGCCGCAGCGCATAGGCATGGATGGCGAGCTCATGCTCGCGCGCCGCCATGCGCAGGCAGTCGAGGTAGTGCAGGTAATCTTCGTTCCCCAGGAACACTGGCTGGCGGTTGTTGCCACGTTGCAACACCAGGGCCGGCAGGCCGGCGGGGGAAAAGCGGGGAAGGCGGGCCATCGGGGCATCCCTCGTTGAGCGATGCCCGGATGATACCGTGATCTGTCCCCGTTTTCAGTCAGCCGATCGAATGGCTGTCGGTAACGGCAAAGATGCGGCGATGCTCGCGGATCGCATAGCGGTCGGTCATGCCGGCGATGTAGTGCGCGATCAGCCGGGGCTGGTCGGCGCCGTGGGCCGCCTGGTACTGGGGCGGCAGCAGCCGCGAATCCTGCATGAACGCGTTGAACAGGTCGACGATGATCCGCTGCGCCTTGGCGGACATGCGCATCACCAGGTAGTGCCGGTACAGGTGGCGGAACAGGAAGCGCTTCAGCGCGGCCGCCTCCTCGTGGATCTTCGGGCTGAACGACACCAGCGGGCCGGCCGCCCGCACATCGTCGATCGACTTCGGCTTGGCGGCGGCGATATTCCGCCCCGTCGTCTCGATCAGGTCGACGATCAGCGTGTTGATCATGCGCCGGACCGTCTCGTTGATCGCGCGCCGCCCGTTGATGCCCGGGAACGCGGCCGACACCTCGGCCCGGTGCCGCGCCCACATGGGCACTTCGTCCAGCTGGTCCAGCGTCAGCAGGCCCGAGCGCAGGCCATCGTCGATATCGTGGTTGTTGTAGGCGATCTCGTCGGCCAGGTTGGCCAGTTGGGCCTCCAGCGACGGCTGGCTGCCCTCCAGGAACCGCCGGCCCAGCTCGCCCAGCGCCGCCGCGTTGACGCGCGAGCAATGCTTGAGAATGCCTTCGCGCGTCTCGAACGTCAGGTTCAGCCCGTTGAAGCCGCCGTAGCGCTCTTCCAGCTCGTCCACGACCAGCAGGCTCTGCAGGTTGTGCTCGAAGCCGCCATGGTTCTTCATGCACCCGTTCAGCGCGTCCTGGCCGGCATGGCCGAACGGCGTGTGGCCCAGGTCATGCGCCAGCGAGATCGCCTCGACCAGATCCTCGTTGAGCCGCAGGTTGCGGGCGATCGACCGCGCGATCTGCGCCACCTCCAGGCTATGCGTCAGGCGCGTCCGGAACAGGTCGCCCTCGTGGTTGACGAACACCTGCGTCTTGTATTCCAGCCGGCGGAAGGCCGTGCTGTGGATGACGCGGTCCCGGTCGCGCTGGAATTCGCTGCGCGACGACGACGCCGGCTCGGCATGCACCCGTCCGCGCGTGTTGGCGGAACGCGCGGCAAAGGGGGCGAGATGGGCGTCGAGGTCGGTCACTGGCGTGTGGGTCATGCGGCAATCCGTGGTTCCGTGGCTGGTTCGGGGTTGCAAGGCATAACCAGGCGCTCAGGCGACCGGTGCCTCGGTGGGAGGTTTCAGGACGGCGTGGCGCAGCGTGTCGCGCAGGTCCGGGTCGGGCACGGTGGTGATGAACGCCTCGCCCAGCTTGCGCAGCAGGATGAACTTGATGCTGCCGGCTTCCGCCTTCTTGTCCACCTTCATCAGTTCGATGTAGCGGTCGATGCCCAGGTCCGGCGCCACCACGGGCAGCATCGCCGCCTGCGTCAACTCGCGGATACGGGCGCGCGTCTCGGTGTCGATGAACCCGAGCCGGTGCGACAGGTCCGCCGCCATCACCATGCCGCAGCCCACGGCCTCGCCGTGCAGCCATTCGCCGTAGCCCATGCCGGCCTCGATCGCATGGCCGAAGGTGTGGCCGAAGTTCAGGATGGCGCGCAGGCCGCCCTCGCGCTCGTCCTGCGCCACCACGGCCGCCTTGATCTCGCACGAGCGGCGCACCGCTTCGGCCATCAGCACCGTGTCGCAGGCGTTGAGCGCCGCGATATTGGCCTCGATCCAGCCAAAGTAGCCGGCGTCGGCAATCGCGCCGTGCTTGATGACCTCGGCCAGACCGGCCGCCAGCTCGCGCAGCGGCAGCGTGCGCAGCGTGTCAATGTCGGCGATCACCGCGTTGGGCTGGTGGAACGCGCCGATCATGTTCTTGCCGAGCGGATGGTTGATGCCGGTCTTGCCGCCCACCGACGAATCCACCTGGGACAGCAGCGTCGTCGGCATCTGCACGAACGGCACGCCGCGCATGTAGCAGGCCGCCGCGAAGCCGGTCATGTCGCCCACCACGCCGCCGCCCAGCGCGATCAGCGTGGTCTTGCGGTCGGCGCCCGCCCGCAGCAGCGCATCGAAGATCAGGTTCAGCGTTTCCCACTGCTTGAACCGCTCGCCATCGGGCAGCACCACGGTGCGGACGGTCTTGCCGAGCCCGGCCAGCACCGCCTCCACGCGCGCCGCGTACAGCGGACCGACCGTCTCGTTGGTCACGATGACGGCGTGCTGGCCGCGCACGTGCGGCTGCAGCAGGTCGGCGCGGTCCAGCAGGCCGCCGCCGATATGGATGGGGTAGCTACGCGCCCCGAGATCGACTTCCAGCGTGATCATGAATGGGTGTCCTGCGCCGGCTGCCCGGCCACCGGTTCGGTGTCGGGCACGGTTTCCTCGGGCGGAAACGTGAAGCCGGCCATTTCAAGTTGCATGAGAACCATATTAGCAAGCTGCGCCACGGTCGGCTTGCCGGTTTCGATGATGAAGTCCGCCACTTCGCGGTAGAGCGGGTCACGCTGGGCGTAGAGCGCCTCCAGCCGGCCCTTCGGGTCCTCGGTCTGCAGCAGCGGACGGTTGCGGTCATGGCGCGTGCGCAGCCAGAGGTCGTGCGGGCTGGCCCGCAGGTAGACCACGGTGCCGTTCGCCTTCAGCGCTTCCCGATTGGCCGGGCGCAGCACCGCGCCGCCGCCCGTGGCCAGGACGATGCCGGTCCGGCCGGTCAGCTCGGCGATCATCTGCGCCTCGCGGTCCCGGAAACCGTCCTCGCCCTCGTGCTCGAAGATCACGGGAATCTTGACGCCGCAACGCGCTTCCAGCTCGTGGTCCGAGTCGAAGAACGGGTAGTTCAGGCGTCGGGCCACCGAACGGCCGACGGTGGTCTTGCCGGCGCCCATCAGGCCAACAAAGAAAAGATTCGGGCGATTGGCTGTCACTGGACTGTCTTGCACGATAAGGCTCGGGGCCCGGCCACCCGGCCGGTCCGCCGCGCCGGCGTGCTGCATACGCCATTGCGCCGTGTCGTGACCGGCTCCGGCTGGCCGCCGGTTTCCCGCGTTGCCGCCAAAAAGAAAAAGGCCGCGTCAGATGCGACGCGGCCTGCCAGTCTACTGCATCCGGGGCCCCAACTGCACCCGGGCGCCCGTTTTCAGAATCGTCTCAAGCCGGCGGGCGGCGCCCTCCGGCCTGCTTGCGGACTTACTTCAGCGAGACGCTGTCGTTCAGGATCCGCGGCGTCAGGAACACCAGCAACTCGGTGCGGTTGTTGACCTTGGCGTTGTTCCGGAACAGGTAGCCCAGCACCGGGATCTCGGCCAGGAACGGCACCTTGCTGTAGTTGTTGCTCTCGTCCTGGCTGTAGATGCCGCCGATCACCACCGTGCCGCCGTTTTCCACCAGCACCTGCGTCTGCACGTGCTTGGTGTCGATGGCGAACCCGTTGACAGTCTGGATACCCACGCTGTCCTTGTTCACGTCGACGTCGAGCAGCACGTTGCCTTCCGGCGTGATCTGCGGCGTGACCTCCAGCTTCAGGTTGGCCTTGCGGAACTGCACCGACGTGGCGCCGCTCGACGTGGCCGACTGGTACGGCAGTTCCGTACCCTGCTCGATCAGCGCCTTGATGTTGTTGGCCGTCACCACGCGCGGGCTGGAGATGATCTTGCCCTTGCCGTCGGCTTCCAGCGCGGACAGTTCCAGGTCCAGGAAGCGGCCGGCCGCCGTGTTGAAGATGCTGAACGCCACCGACGCCGGATTCGTGCCGTTGATTGCCGCCGCCGGCAGGCTGACCGCCGGGCTCGTGGTCCACTGCGCGTCCTGGGTGAACGGCGACGCCACGTTCTCGTACGTGTTGCCGTAGCCGGCGCCCGACCGGCGCGACGCAAACCCGAGCTTGACGCCGAGGTTGCGGCTGAACGTGTCGCTGGCCTCGACGATGCGTGCCTCGATCACCACCTGGCGCACCGGGATGTCGATCTTCTGCAGGAAGCCCTGCACCTCTTCCAGCTTGGAGCCGATGTCGGACACGAACAACTGGTTCGTCCGCGGATCGGCCGTCAGCGAGCCGCGCTTGGACAGCATCCGCGTGGCGCCACCGCTGGCGCCCGCGCCGCCGACTGCCGCGGCCGACACGCCGCCGCCCCCGGCAGAGAGGCCCAGCAGCATCCGCCGCACGTCCTCGGCGCGCTGGTAGTTCAACTGGAACACCTGGCTGCGGATCGGCTCCAGCTCGTTGATCTGCTGCTGCGCTTCCAGCTCCAGCTTTTCCTTGGTTGCCAGTTCGGCCTTCGGGGCCACCCACAGCACGTTGCCGTTGCGGCGCGATGCCAGGCCCTTCGAATCCAGCACGATCTGCAGCGCCTGGTCCCACGGCACATCCTTGAGGCGCAGCGTCAGGTTGCCCTGCACCGTGTCGCTCGTGATGATGTTCAGGTTCGTGAAATCGGCAAAGACCTGCAGCAGCGACCGGATGTCGATGTTCTGGAAGTTCAGCGACAGCCGCTCGCCGCGATACCCCTGGCCGGCAATCAGCTTGTTCGGATCTTCCTTGACCTGGCGCACCTCCACCACGAACTGGTTGTCCGTCTGGTACGAGCTGTATTCCCAGTTGCCGCGCGGCTCGATCGTCAGGCGCGCGGCGCCGTTGGCGTCGGTGGCGCGCATGGCCTGGACCGGCGTGCCGAAGTCGGTCACGTCGAAGCGGCGGCGCAGGTCCGCCGGCAGCCCGGTGCCGATGAAGTCGACCACCAGGTTCTGGCCCTGCTGCTGGATGTTGATCCCCGAGTCGCGCGACGACAGGTCCACCACCACGCGCCCCGCCCCGTCGGTGCCGCGGCGGAAGTCGATGTTGCGGATCAGCGTGCGGTTGACCGCCACGGGCTGCATGACCGGGGCCGCCGGCGCGAACGTCGGCGCGGCCGCCGTGGCGGACTGCGCCACGTTGTCCATCAGCACCACGAACTGGGTGCCGCGCATTTCCGTGCGGTACGTGGCCGTGCGGGCCAGGTTCAGCACCACGCGGGTGCGGTCCCCGATCTGCATCACGTTGGCGCTCTTCAGCAGCTTGCCGGCGTACTCGTACTGCGCGCGGCCCGCCGCGAAGCCGGTGTCGAAGAAGTCGATCGCGATCTTCGCCGGGTTCTGCGTCGTGAAATCCACCGGCTTCTGCGCCAGCGGGCTCTTCAGGTCGACCGTGAACACGGTCTGCTCGCCAACGACGTTGGCCTCCACCTGTTTGAGCTGGTTGTTCTGTGCCAGTGCGGCCGGAGAGGCCAGCACCAGCGCCATCGCTGAAGCGCCCGCAAGCGCCCGGACCCAACGTGCCGTGATCATGCGGATGCCTCCAGCTTCAGGCTGGTCATTTTCTCTTTCCAATCTGAGACCCCTTCCCGAACCAATTCGCGCAACACGATCTCCTGATCGCTGATGCGGACCACCCGGCCATAACTCTGGCCGAGATACTGACCCACCTTGACGTGGTGGATCTTGTTATCTACGCGTACGACACCGTAGGTCTCGCCGTTTTTCTTCAGCATGCCGAGCATCTTGAAGTTCTCCAGCGGATAGTCTTCAAGTGGCTCGTGTCGCCGGCCGGCCTCCGGCGACTCGGACATCGTCTTGTTCAGCTCGCCGATCTTGGTCTGCGCGAACGGCTCCGGCGACGTGCGCCCGCCGTACTCGCGCGGCGTGTACGGCTTGACCTCGGGCAACGGCTCGGGCGGCGGGGCCTTGGCGGCGCGGGTCTGCGCCATCCACTGCTGCAGGCCGGCGTCGTCGCTCTGGCCGCAGCCGGCCAGGGCCATCACGGCCAGGGCCGCGGCGGCGAACGTGTGCAGGGCGACCGGCGGGCGTCGGGTCAGGCGGCTCACTTGGCGCCTCCCTTCTTCTTGGCGGCGGCATCGGCGGCAGCCTTGCGCTGCGCGGCCTGCTCGTCCGGATCCAGTGCCCGGTAGGCCATTGCCACGGCTTCCATCGACAGCGTGCCGTCCTTGCCCGTCGTCATGTTCAGGTTACGCATCGACACAATCCGCGACAGCGCCGCCACGTCGGCGTTGAACAGCGCCACGTCGTGGTAGCGGCCCGTGACCTTGAGGTTGACCGGGATTTCGGCGAAGTACGGCTTCACGACGGCGGCCTGGGGCTTGAACAGCTCGAACTGGAGCCCACGGGCCACGCCGGCGTGGTTGACGTCGGCCAGCAGCGCGTCCATTTCCGTGCTGTTCGGCAGTTGCCGCTCGGCCAGGGCCACGCGCTTTTCCACCTCCACCTTCTGCTTGCGCAGTTCGTCCAGATTGGCCACCTGGGCGACCTTCGACGCGAACTGCTGGCGTAGCTGCTCGTGCTCGGCGTGCTTGCGTTCCAGCTCGTCCTGCTTGTCGCTCCAGTAGAACTGCCATCCCAGCACCAGCACGATCAGCGCGGCCAGCACGGAGAACAGCACGCGCGGCGCGGCGGGCCAGGTCTCGGGTTCGTTGAGGTTCAGGCCGCGGAACTGCGCGGTCAGGTCCTGCAGCGAGATATCGGAATTGAGTGCCATGATCAGACCTTGCCTCCCGCGGGCTTGGCCGCCGCGTCGGAGGCGCCCTTCTTCTTGTCGCCCGGCTGCTCCGGGGCGCGGTACGAGAAGCGCATCGAGAAGTCGAACAGCCGGCGCTGCTCGCGCAGGTTGTTGGTCATCATGATCGCCTTGGACTCCACCAGCTCGGCGCGGTCGAGCCATTGCACCTGGCCGATGTTGCGCAGCAGTTCGGACACGCGCTCGTTGGACTGGGCCACGCCGGACATGACGAAGTCGTCTCCGGTCTGCTTGAGCCCGTTCAGGTACACGCCTTCGGGCACCTGGCGCACCAATTCCTCCAGCAGCTGCACCGGCAGGTTGCGCTGCGCCTGCAGGCTCTCGATGGCGCGCTGGCGATCCAGCAGGGCCTCGATGTCCTTCTTCAGCGTATTGACCTCGCGGATCTGCCCGTCCATGCGGGCGTTCTCGGTGGTCAGCGTCTGGTTCAACGCCGTCGTCTCGTCGATCTGGGCGTCGATGTAGAAGCCGCCGATCAGCACTACCAGCGCGCCGGCGCCCGCCGCGCCGCCGAGCATGGTGTAGACCTTCTTGCGCCGGGCGGCCTTGCGCGCCTCGTGATACGGCAGCAGGTTGACCGACGGAATGGTATTCGTCGTCGTGGACATGGGTGTCCCCCCGGGTGGCTTATTGCAGGCCGCGCAGCGCCAGTCCCGCACTGACGATGTAGGCGGGCAGGTCGCGCTGGAGATAGCGCTCGTTGACCTTGCCTGCGGTCGTCATGTTTGCGAAAGGATTGGCCAGCGTGGTCGTGATCTGCGTCTGTTGCTGGATCGCCGCCTGGACACCCAGCAGCGACGCGTGCCCGCCGGAAAGCAGGATCTCGTCGACGCGGCCGAGGCTGGAGCTGGCGATGAAGTTGCCGATGGCGCCCTGCACCTCCATGGCCAGCGCCTCTAGCGACGGCTTGAGCAGTTGCGCGCGCCAGGCATCGGGAAGCGTGTTCTTGCGCTTCTTGATTTCCGCCTTGAGCGCGTCGAGCGTGAACATGCGCGCCGCGCTCTGCGTCAACTGGTCGCCGTAGCTGTTGAGCGGCTGCTCGTAGAGTTCCTTCCAGCCCTGGTAGAAGATGGCCTTGGAGCGGCTGCCGCCGAGGTGGACCACTGCCACCACGGGCATGTCCTTGGCGTCGGTCTCCGTCAGCCCGGCGGGTACGCCGAGCATCTGGACCACCGAGCGCTGCACGGCGAATTCCTCCACGTCCATCACCTGCGGCTTCAGGCCGGCCATTTCGGCCGCCGTCACGCGCTCCTGGACACGATCACTGTTGGCGGCCGTGACACGCACGCCGATGCCGCCTTCCGTTTCGCTGGGACCAATCACCGCGAAGTCGAAGTTCACCGCCTGGGAAGGCGGATAGAGGCGGTGCGCCTCCGATTCGACCTGCGAATAGAGTTCGTCTTCGGACAGGTTGTCCGGCAGACTGACCGTCTGGGATTCCGTCAGCATGGACGGCACGCCAAGGACCACGTCCTTGGTGCGGATGCCGGCCTTGCCGAGCGCGCGCTTGAGCGCGATGCCCACGGCCTCGATGTTGACCACGTTGCCATCGGCAACGGCGTTGCGGTCCAGCAGTTCGCTGGCGCATTTTTCCAGCCTGAAGTCGTTTTTGCCTGCCCCGACGGACAGCTCGACGACCTTGACGCTGGACGACCCGATATCCACGCCGACCGTAGTGCGGCGCAGAAGACCCGACAAGATGCCCCGTCGCAAGGTGACCCCCTGACATTTGAACTCGCCCACGGCATGTTTGCTCTAATGGTGCGAGCCAGTTTCTTTGGATGAAACGTTTGCTCTTTTATGTTCGTGGATTCTCACAAAATCCGGAGGCGCTGGCAATGTGCCGCTCTGACCACGCTTTCTTTTTGAGAATGCGCCCCCGAATCCGTTGTCAAAATCCCACGGTCCGCAACCCCGCGATCGGGTGGCATCGGGCCGACACGAACGCTCCCGATCATCCTCCGCATCGCCCCGCCCGCCGCGTCCGACGACGGCCAGCCCGCCTCCCGCCCGCCTCTTTCACCGCGTGACCATCTGATATCAGCGCCATTACATCTTGTAACAGCGTCGTAGCGTCTCCGGCGGCACTGCCGGGCCGGGGCGCACGGGCACCGACGATATAATCGCGGCACTCTTGTTAGGTAAACCCTTATGGCCACAGCACAACAGAAGCCGTCCCTCCCCGTCCGCCGTCCGTTGTGGGCGCGCGTCATGTTCTGGGTACTTGGGCTGCTTGCTGCCGGCGCCGTCGCCGTGGCGCTGCTGGTTGGCTATGCGCTGGTCGTGGCCGCGCCGAACCTGCCGTCGCTCGACACGATCACCGACTACCGCCCCAAGATCCCGCTGCGCATCTACACCGCCGACAACGTGCTGATCGGCGAGTTTGGCGAGGAGCGCCGCAACTTCGTGCCGATCAGCGAGATTCCCGACGTCATGAAGAAGGCCGTGCTGGCCATCGAGGACGACCGCTTCTACGAGCACGGCGGCGTGGACTTCGTGGGCGTGATGCGGGCCGGCCTGGCCAACCTGCGCGGCGGGCTGTCGCAGGGCGCGTCGACGATCACGATGCAGGTGGCGCGCAACTTCTTCCTGTCCAGCGAGAAGACCTACACGCGCAAGATCTACGAGATGCTGCTGGCGTACAAGATCGAGGCCAACCTGAGCAAGGACCAGATCCTCGAGCTGTACATGAACCAGATCTACCTGGGCCAGCGCGCGTACGGCTTTACCAGCGCCGCGCGCGTCTACTTCGGCAAGTCGATCAAGGACGTGACGCCGGCCGAGGCCGCGATGCTGGCCGGGCTGCCCAAGGCGCCGTCGGCCTACAACCCGGTGGTGAACCCGCGCCGTGCCAAGGTGCGCCAGGAATACATCCTCCAGCGCATGCGCGACTTGCGCTACATCACGCCGGAGCAATACGACCAGGCCGTGCGCGAGGAACTGAAGGTACGCAGCGAAGGCAACGAGTTCTCGACGCATGCCGAGTACGTGGCCGAGATCGTGCGCCAGCTGATGTACGCGCAGTATCGCGAGGAAACCTACACCCGCGGCCTGACGGTCTACACGACGCTGAACAAGACCGACCAGGACGCCGCCTACGAGGCCGTGCGCAACGGCATCATGACCTACGAGCGCAAGCACGGCTACCGCGGGCCGGAGGCGTTCATCGACCTGCCGTCCGGCGCCGCCGAGCGCGAGCAGGCCATCGACGACGCGCTGGTCGAGCATCCGGGCAGCGACGACCTGCGCTCGGCCGTGGTGACCAGCGTGTCGGCCAAGCAGGTCAAGGCGACGCTGCTGTCCGGCGAGGTGGCGACGATCGAGGGCTCGGCGCTGCGCTTCATCGCGCCGTCGCTGTCGGCCAATGCCCAGCCCAAGGTCAAGATCCGGCCGGGCGCGATCATCCGCGTGACGCAGGACCCGAAGGACAACAGCTGGTCGGTCACGCAACTGCCCGAGGTGGCGGCCGCGTTCATTTCGCTGAACCCCGAGGACGGGTCGATCCGCTCGATGGTGGGTGGCTTCGACTTCAACCGCAACAAGTTCAACCATGTGACGCAGGCCTGGCGCCAGCCGGGCTCCAGCTTCAAGCCGTTCATCTACACGGCGGCGCTGGAAAAGGGCTTCTCGCCCGCGACGGTCATCAACGACGCCCCGCTCAGCATCGGCCCCGACACCGGCGGCCAGGTCTGGGAGCCGAAGAACTACGACGGCAAGTTCGAGGGCCCGATGACCATGCGCCGCGCGCTGGCCAAGTCGAAGAACCTGGTCTCGGTGCGCATCCTGCGCGCGATCGGCACCCAGTACGCGCAGGACTACATCACGCGCTTCGGCTTCGAGGCCGACAAGCACCCGGCCTACCTGCCGATGGCGCTGGGCTCGGGCAGCGTCACGCCGCTGCAGATGGCCGGCGCCTATTCGGTGTTCGCCAACGGCGGCTACCGCGTCAATCCGTACTTGATCCAGCGCGTGGAAGACTCGCGCGGCAAGGTTATCTCCGAGACGCATCCGCAGAAGGCCGGCGAGGACGCCGTGCGCGTGCTGGACGCCCGTACCGCCTTCATCGCCGACAGCATGCTGCGCGAGGTGGTGCGCAGCGGCACGGCCAACCCGGCCAAGCAGCGCCTGGGCCGCAACGACATGGCCGGCAAGACCGGTACGACCAACGACGCCGTCGATGCCTGGTTTGCCGGCTACACGCCGAAGCTGGTGGCCATCGCCTGGATGGGCTACGACCAGCCCAAGAGTTTGGGCGTGCGCGAGACCGGTGGCGGCCTGGCCCTGCCGATCTGGGTCGGCTACATGAGCAAGGCGCTCAAGGGCGTGCCGGAGAGCCCGGATCGCCAGCCGCCCGAGGGCGTGGTGATGGCCGCGGGCGACTGGACGCTGGAGGAGAATGCGGCCGGCGCCGGCGTGGCGTCGGTGGGCCTGGGAGACCCGTGGCCCGGCAAGCCCGAGGAAAGCTCGCGCCCGCCGCAGGACACCGAGCAGGAAAAGAAGAAGATCCTGGAAATGTTCGGCGGCGCCTGACGGCCTACCCGGCCTGCCGCCCGTCCCTGGCTGGGGCGGGCGAAAAAAAACCGGCCCAGAAGGGCCGGTTTTTTTGTGGCTTGCGCCAGTGTCACAGCATCACGGCGTCACAGTGCCAGCGTGGTGCCGGCCTGCTGGCTCATGTAGCCGGACAGCGCCGCGTACAGTTCGGCGCCGCTGCGCGTGTCAACCCAGCGGCTGCCGTCGTGGCGGAAGTGAAAGCCGCCGGCCTTGGCCGCCACCCACAGCTCCTGCATCGGCGCCTGGCTGTTGACGATGATCTTGGAGCCGTCCTCGAATTCCAGTTCCATCACGTTGCCGGTGCGGTTGATCTCCACGTCGGCGTCGGCGGCATCGGCGGCAGCCTCGATGTCGGCTTCCAGCTTGTCCAGGGCCGCGCTGGCCAGCACCAGGAACTCGGTCTCGCTAAGGGGGGGCATGCTACACTCCAAGGCCGCCGGCAGCCCTCAAGACGGGACCACTCGGCCGGCATCAAATTGATCGGAAACAGGAAAGCCACGCGCTTTCCAAGCCATCCGGAAGCCATCCAAACAATGAAAGACTCCCCGATGCTGCGTCGTGCTGCGATTGTATCGGCGTTTGCCGCCCTGCTCGCGATACCCCTGGCCGGGTGCGGCATTCGTGGCCCGCTGTACATGCCGCGCGTGCCGCCGGCCCCCACGCCGCCCACCGTGCCCGACCCTGGCCTGGGCCAGCCCGGCGCCACGCCGCCGGCCACCACGCCCATGGGCGAGCCGGCCACGTCCGCGCCGGTGCGCACCGAACCCGCCAAGAACAGCTCCGCCCCCTCGGCACGTTGAGTGCCCGCTCCGACATGAATGATTTTTTCCATCGCCGGCAAGACGGCGCCCTGACCGTCGAACAGGTACCGCTGGCGCGCATCGCCGCCGACTTCGGCACGCCCACCTTCGTCTACTCGCGCGCGGCCCTGACCACCGCGTACAACGCCTACGCGGCCGCCTGCCAGGGCCGCAACGCCCACGTGCAGTACGCGGTCAAGGCCAATTCGAACCTGGCGGTGCTGCAGGTGTTTGCCCGGCTGGGCGCGGGCTTCGACATCGTGTCGGGCGGCGAACTGCTGCGCGTGCTGGCCGCCGGCGGCGATCCGCGCAAGGTCGTGTTCTCGGGCGTCGCCAAGAGCGAGGCCGACATGGCGCTGGCGCTGGAGCACGACGTGCGCGGCTTCAACGTCGAGTCGATTCCCGAGCTGGACCGCCTGAACGCCGTGGCCGGCCGGCTGGGCAAGCGCGCGCGCGTGTCGCTGCGCATCAACCCGGACGTCGACGCCAAGACCCACCCGTACATCTCCACGGGGCTCAAGGGCAACAAGTTCGGCGTGGCGTTCGAGGACGTGCTGCCGACCTACCGCGCCGCCGCCGCGCTGCCGCACCTGGAAGTGGCCGGCATCGACTGCCATATCGGCTCGCAGATCACCGAGGTGGCGCCGTACCTGGAAGCGCTGGACAAGGTGCTGGACGTGGTGGAGCAGCTGGAAGCCGAAGGCATCCGTCTGGCGCACATCGACGTGGGCGGCGGGCTGGGCATTACCTATGACGACGAGACGCCGCCGGACATCACCGGCTTCGCCACCACGCTGATCGACCGCGTGGCCGCGCGGGGCCACGGCCACCGCGAGGTGCTGTTCGAGCCGGGCCGGTCGCTGGTGGGCAACGCCGGCGTGCTGCTGACGCGCGTGGAATTCCTGAAGCCGGGCGCGGCCAAGAACTTCTGCATCGTCGATGCCGCGATGAACGACCTGGCGCGTCCGGCCATGTACGAGGCGTACCACCGCATCGAGCCCGTGGCGCCGCGCGCCGACGCGCCAGCCACGTACGACGTGGTGGGGCCGGTCTGCGAATCGGGCGACTGGCTGGGCCGCGAGCGCGCGCTGGCGGTGCAGCCGGGCGACCTGCTGGCCGTGATGTCGGCCGGCGCCTATGGCTTTGTGATGAGCTCGAACTACAACACGCGCGGCCGCGCGGCCGAAGTGATGGTCGATGGCGACGCCGTGCACCTCGTGCGCGAGCGCGAACTGCCGGCCGACCTGTTCCGCAGCGAGCGCCTGCTGAACGACTGACGCCCGGCCAGCCTCAAGCAAAGCCAAAGGGCGACGCACTGCGCGTCGCCCTTTTTTCATCGTGCCACGGCCTGCGCCTTCGGCAGCTTCGGCTTGCGCGCCCACCACCACACCCGCATGGCCAGCAGCACGAACACGACGGCCGCGTAGATCGACACCTCGCCGAAATCGTTCTTGCCGGCCTTGTGCCACCAGTAATGAAGGATGGCCAGCACGGCGATTGCATAGATCGACCGGTGCAGCGCCTGCCAGCGCTTGCCGCCCAGCCAGCGGATGGCCGCATTGAACGACGTGGCCGCCAGCGGCACCATCAGCACGAAGGCCGCGAAGCCCATCGTGATAAATGGCCGTTTGCCGATGTCCTGGATCATGTAGGCGACGTCGAACCCGCGGTCGACGGCCAGCCAGAGCAGGAAGTGCTGCAAGGCGTAGAAGAACGTGAACAGGCCCAGCATGCGGCGCAGCCGCAGCAGCCACGGCCAGCCGGTGAGCCGGCGCAGCGGCGTGACCGACAGCGTCACGCAGAGCATCACCAGCGTCCAGGTGCCGGTCGAGCGCGTCACGAATTCCAGCGGATTGGCGCCGAATTGCGACGTGGCGCCCAGGTACAGCAACCGCAGGAACGGCAGCAGCGCCACGATCCAGACCACGACCTTCACCGCGCGCACGCGCGCCGGGGCCAGCATCGCCAGCCCGCCCGCCGGGCGCCCGCCGTCCGATGCCGCCCGGGCCCGCGCCGCGGCCTGCAGGTCGCGCTCGGCCATCAGAAGTTCTTCCTCAGGTCCATGCCCTGGTACAGCGACGCCACCTGGGCCGCGTAGCCGTTGAACGGCAGCGTCTTGCGCTTGGGCGCGAACAGCGCGGCAAACCCGCCGCCGCCCTTGTCCTCGCCAATGCGGCGCTCGGTGGCCTGGCTCCAGCGCGGGTGGTCGACGTCGGGGTTCACGTTCGAATAGAAGCCGTACTCGCTGGGCGCCGCAAGGTTCCAGCTGGTGGGCGGCTGCTTGTCCAGGAAGCGGATCTTGACGATCGACTTGGCGCTCTTGAAGCCGTATTTCCACGGCAGCACCATGCGCACCGGCGCGCCGTTCTGGTTCGGCAGCACCTCGCCGTACAGGCCGAAGGTCAGCAGCGCCAGCGAGTGCATCGCCTCGTCCATGCGCAGGCCCTCGCTATACGGCCAGTCGAGCACGCCGCTGGACAGCCCCGGCATCTGCTTCTTGTCCGCCAGCGTGATGAACTGGACGAACTTGGCCCCCGGCTGGGGCTCCACGCGGCGGATCAGCTCGGCCAGCGGATAGCCCGTCCACGGGATCACCATCGACCAGCCCTCCACGCACCGCAGGCGGTAGACGCGCTCTTCCATCGGCGCCAGTTTCAGCAGTTCGTCGAGGTCGTAGACCTTCGGATGCTTGACCAGCCCCTCCACGGCCACCTGCCACGGCCGGGGCCGCAGCGTGCCGGCGTGGCGTGCCGGATCGGCCTTGTCGGTGCCGAATTCGTAGAAGTTGTTGTAGGTGGTGACGTCGGCGTACGGCGTGCGTTTCTCGGTCACGGCATAGGCGCTGTTGAGCGTGCCCGGCAGCTTGGCCAGCTTGCCCGGCGCTTCCTGCGCAAACGCCTGCCGCGCGAACCAGGGCGACGCCAGGCCCGTGGCGGCCGCCGCGCCGCCCAGCGCCAGCAGGCGGCGGCGCGACAGGTAGAGCGACTGGGGCGTGATTTCCGAGGCGGCGATATCGTCACCGCGCAGCCATTTGGGGGAAGGGATCAGCATGATTCGCAGCGTGTTGGGGGAGCCTGGAGCATTGGACAGCAAAACCGGGGCGAAGGTGCGGCGCCCCGGTTTTGCTGTCCGCAGGGTGCCGCAGGCGGGCGGCACCCTGCGCAGGCGGCTGGCCTCCAGCCGCCGTGCCCGTCAGGGCTTGGCGACGTGCCAGACGTTGTTGAGGTTGTCGCCGGTCTTGTCGCCCGGCTTGGCGTCCTTGGCAAAGCGGTACAGCGGCATGCCCTTGTACGCGTACTGGCGCGCGCCGTCGTCGCGCGTGATGATCGAGTAGCTGCCCGATGCGGTGCGGCCCGGCTCGGCCAGCAGCGGCGGCCAGTTGGTGGCGCACATGCCGTTGCAGGCGCTCTTGCCGCTATTGGCGGTGTCGCGGTCGAACGTGTAGAGCGTCAGGCCCTGCGGATCGGTCAGCACGCCGTTGGTCACCTTCACCGTCGGCGGCATGTTGCCCGCGCCGGACCCGCCCATGCCCATCCCGGAGCAGCCGGCCAGCAACACGGCGGCGGCTCCCACGGCCAGGGCAAACGGACGCAGCGCGGATACAGCAGTGTGACGATTGGTCATCTTCAGGTCTCCTTCTCGGGTCGGTGCCGCCAGTCGGCCCCGTTCTCCCTCAGTAAACACCCGATGTGACTTGTTTATTCCGTTTGCGCGAAAAAAAGTGCTGCTTCGGTGAGAAAAGTGGATTTATAGGCATATGTCGACCGGGAAGCGAACGAAAAAAAGCCTGCCGGGCAGGGGCAGGCTTTTGTACGACGGCGACACGCCGGATCAGAGTTCGCCGTAGCTATGCAGGCCGGACAGGAACATGTTGACGCCGAGGAACGCGAAGGTCGTCACCAGCAGGCCCACCAGCGCCCACCACGCCGCCACCGTGCCTCGCAGCCCCTTCATCAGCCGCATGTGCAGCCACGCTGCATAGTTCAGCCAGACGATCAGCGCCCAGGTTTCCTTCGGGTCCCAACTCCAGTAGCCGCCCCACGCCTCGGCCGCCCACAGCGCCCCCAGGATCGTGGCGATCGTGAAGAACGCAAAACCCACCGCGATGGCCTTGTACATCACATCGTCGAGCAGCTCCAGCGACGGCAGGCGTTCGGCCAGGATGCCCCGCTGCTTGAGCAGGTACGCCACCGACACCATCGCCGCCAGCGCAAACGTGCCGTAGCCGATGAAGTTCGCCGGCACGTGGATCTTCATCCACCAGCTTTGCAGCGCCGGTACCAGCGGCTGGATCTCCTGCGCGTTGCGGCTGACCGTGTACCAGAGCAGGAAGCCAACGGCCGCCGACACCACCAGCATCACGAACGGCCCCATCGCCCGCGTGGCATAGCGGCGCTCGTAGTAGAGGTAGAACAGCGACGTGATCAGCGTGAAGAGGACGAAGACCTCGTAGAGATTCGAGATGGGGATGTGCCCGATGTCGGCGCCAATCAGGTACGACTCGTACCAGCGCACCATCAGGCCGGTGAAACCGAGCACCACGGCCGCCCAGCACAGCTTGCTGCCGATGCTGGAGCCCGTATCGGACTTCGACGCAAACCCGACCCAGTGGAACAGCGTCGACAGGAACACCAGCGCGCTCATCCACAGGATGGCCGACTGGCTCGACAGGAAGTACTTGAGGAAGAACGCCTGGTCGGCGCGCGCCAGGCTGCCCTGGTACAACTGGATGGCGAACAGCGACAGCACCGCGATGCCCGCCATCAGCGGCCGCACCGCCTTCCAGTGCCAGCCGAGCAGCGCGAACGTCGGCACGGCGGCAATCAGCACCGCCTTGTCGTAGCCGTTCATCCAGTGACCGTACTGCATCAGCGCAAACCCGGCGCCCACGGCCAGCAGCACGGCAAACAGCCAGTCCACCCAGCCCAGCCGGCGCAGGAACGACGGTTCCAGGAAGTCGGCTTCCAGGGCCGCGCCGGCGCCTTCGTCAGGTGCGGCGGATTGTCGCGGCGTCAGGCCGGGATCGGCGTGATGGAGATTGGAGGACATGGCATTCCTGCTCTGCTTGTTGAAGCACTGTTATGTCTGCGGTTGGCCGGCACAGGCGGCCACTCACTTTCTACTATAGCGAGGGCCCCGGCCTATCATCGGCGCCTGATGGCCCGGATCGCGGTGCGTCCGGCGTCATCGGCGCCGGGCCGCTGGCTGGCACCGCCGTCACTTCGGCCCCGACGGCGCGCCCCACGTCGTCACGCAAGGTGACGAATTCCTTTTCGAAATCCATCGTGCGGCGCTGGGTGGACATCGCCATCAGGACATGGCTGCCCGCCGAATGGTCGAGGTCGCCGGGCTGCCTGTCCTTGATCCAGATCCAGACGCGCCGCTCGCGGATATAGAACATCGCGAACACGCCCAGGACCAGCAGCAGGCAGCCAAGATACACGATGTTCTTGCCCGGCGCACGGGTCATCTGGAACACGCTGGCGTTGACCTTCTGGAAGTCGTCGAGCTGCAGGAACACCGGCGCGGCGTAGAAAAAACTGTCTGACAGCGCGTTGATCGACTGCTGCAGGAACTGGCCGCTCTTGGCGTCGTTCGGCACGGCCGGCAGCTTGTCCTGCTCGCGCGCCAGCTGCCACAGTTCCCACATCGAACCATTGAGAATCTTCAGCAGCACGTCGGCGGCCTTCTGCTGCTCGGCCTGCGGGACCGATTTCTCCAGGAAGGCGGCGATGGCCGTGAAGCCACCCGGCGGCGCGTCCGGCGCGGCGCGCGTGGCGCCGGCAAACAGGTCCATCGCGCGCAGCGCGCTCTCGGCAAGCTGGTGGCGCAGCGTTTCCTTGTCCGCGCCGGGCATCGACACCAGCGCAAAGCGCCGGGCCGCCTCGCCCCGCATCGCGCTGGACTGCAGCGCGGCGCGCAGGCGCATCCAGTCGGCCACGCTCATCTGGTCGTCGGCCGGGATGCGGAGGTAGCGGAACGGCTCGCTCGGTGACTCGCGCATGCCAGCCAGGAACAGCGTCTGACCGTCGAGCTGCACCGGCAGCATGTAGTTGTTGAACTCGCGCGCCTGGCCGTTGCGGTCGCGCAGCTTGTACTGGACCGACGGCCCGACGTTGCGCAGGTCCTTGTCCTTGTCCAGGCTGGCGGCGGCGCCCAGGTGCTGCTCCAGCGTGGACTTGCGCGCCACGCCGCGCACGTCGGCCTTGCCCGACGCATCGGTCACGGTCTCGACGTTGATCTGGCGGAAGTCGCTGAACTCGACGGTCAGGCTTTCCTGGTCGGCCGCGGTGCCCGTGCCGGTCAGCTGGACGTTGCCGCCTACCGTGCCGGCCAGCGGGAACGTGGCGTGCGTGCTGCCCGCCATCGGATAGCCGACGAACTTGAGCCGCGACCCGCCGTCCTCGAAGCTGGACTGGTAGATCGCCACGCCGTCGACGATCAGCGGCTCGTTGACCTTGATCGTCGCCGCGGTCTGCTTGCCGGTCGCGCGGTCCGTCACCACCACGTCGGACGCGAACAGCTTGGGCATGCCGGTGGAGTAGTAGTCGACCGTGAACTTCTTGAGCGTGATCGAGAACGGCAGGTCTTGCACCAGCGCGCCGTCGGCGACATTGAGGATGGCCGTCGACACGGTGGCGCCCTCCGGCACGAATGCATTGCCGCGGAAGCCCGGGTTCGACGCCGACAGCCGGTGCTTGGCCGGGATCTCGCTGATGATGGCGTTGCCCGAGATGGGGGACTTGCCGCCGAACCACATCTGGGCGCGGATCAGCATGTCGCCGTCCAGCAGGCCGCCCACGCAGATCACGACGATGGCCGTGTGCGCGAGGATGTAGCCAAGCTTGTTGGCCGCGCCGGCCTTGGCCGCCAGCAGCGTGGCGCCGTCGTGCGCCACGGGCTTGACGCGGTAGCCGCGGTTGCGCAGCAGCGCGCCCAGCCGCGCGGCGGCCTCGGCACGGGGGCGCGGGGCATCGAACTCGCCCCGGTGGTGGAACGCCCGCAGGCTGCGCTCGCGCACGTGGTCTTTCCACGAGCGCATGTCGACGATCATCTTCGGCGCGTTGCGCGCGATACACAGCGACGTCGACACGACCAGAAAGCCGAGGATCAGCAGGAACCACCAGGAGCTGTACACCTTCTGCAGCGACAGCGCGTGGAACAGGTCCGCCCAGAACGGCCCGAACTGGTTCACGTAGTTCGGGTACGGTTCGTTCTGCTTCAGTACCGTGCCGATGATGCTTGCGATGGCAATCACCGTCAGCAGCGTGATGGCGAAGCGCATCGAGGACAACAGCTCGACGCCGTCTCGCAGCACGCGGTGTTGGGTCTTCAGGTGCAGGCCCGAAGTGGAAGGGGTGGACATGTACGGTAAAGCCTAAGGCCGGTTTGGCGCGCTGATCGGGAGCCCGCCAGTGTCACGCGCCGATGTGACGCGACGTGGTGGCGCGGAAAATGAAAAAGGGTGGACATGCTTCGGCAAGCAGGCCACCCTCTTCGATTGTCGGCCGCGCGGGCGGTTCATCCCCTGCGGGAATCCCCGGACGCGCCGCCCAGGTACGACTTAGCGGACGCCGGCGACGTAATCCGCCACCGCCTTGATCTCGGCATCCGACATCCTAGCGGCAATCGTGCTCATGACCGAATTGTTCTTGCGGGTGCCCTGGCGGAACGCCACCAGTTGCGCTTCGGTGTACTCGGAATACTGGCCTCCAATACGCGGATACTGGGACGGGATGCCGGCGCCGGTGGGGCCGTGGCAGGCCGCGCAGGCCGGCACGCCCTTGGCGGCGATACCCGCGCGGTAGATCTTCTGGCCGTCCTCGATCGTCGTCTTGTTCTTGGCCGTGGCAGGCTTGAGCTGCTGCTTGCCCAGGTAGGCGCCGATGTCCTTCATGTCCTGATCGCTCAGTGCCTGGGCGTACAGCGACATGATGGGGTTGTCACGGGTCTTGGCCTTGAAATCGGCAAGCTGCTTGTGCGTGTACTCGGGCTGCTGGCCCGCCAGCTTGGGATTGACGGCGGCGGTGCTGTTGCCGGCCGTGCCGTGGCAGGAGAAACATGCGGGAACATTGCGATCGGGAACACCCTGCGTATAGAGCGTCTCGCCCTTGGCGGGATCCGCCTTGGCGGCCTGGGCCTGCTCTGCGGCAGATGCCAGCCCTGTCATTGCCCCCAGCGGAACGGCCAGCGCCATGACACCCAGAAGTTTCGCAATGCGGTTCATCCTTACACCTTGTCAGATTTGTTATGAACACCGTAATGCATGCCGGTCTCCTTTCTCCCCCTGCCCGGCGGTGAGGAGGCGCCATGGGGCAAGAGCTGGTTACGCGGCTGCGCGAATGCCGAAAAATTGATCGCGGACAATACCGACAACCAATTTCAGGCTTCGCCGATGACATCCGGCAAGGATGCCACACGTCACCCGCTCAGGAGACCGTAAACCGGGTTATTGTACAATAAATCGCTTTCCGGATTGACTTAGGTCAGTCTCTGTGGCGACGTCTGCACTGGCCTCTTGCCAGCCCCGGGTCTAGCCGCTCCAACGCAACCGCGCATGTCCCTCCTACACCAGGCCCGATTCTTCAATACCGTCAACCATCTGCGCGACCTGCCCGCCACGGCCGTTCCGGAGGTGGCGTTCGCCGGCCGGTCCAACGCCGGCAAGTCGACGGCCATCAACACGCTGTGCAACCAGAAGCGGCTGGCGTTCTCGTCGCGCACGCCGGGCCGCACGCAGCATATCAACTACTTCACCGTGGCGCCGGTCAAGGCGACCGATCCGCTCGGGTTCCTGGTGGACCTGCCCGGCTATGGCTATGCCGAGGTGTCGGGCAGCGCCAAGTTCCACTGGCAGGGGCTGCTGTCCGACTACGTGCAGAGCCGTGCGCAACTGGCCGGCCTGATCCTGATGATGGACGCGCGGCGGCCGTTTACCGACCTCGATTGCCAGATGGTCGAGTGGTTCCTGCCCACCGGCAAGCCGATCCACGTGCTGCTGACGAAGGCCGACAAGCTCACGAACAACGAGAACGCCAACGCGCTGCGCGAGACCCGGCAGATGCTGGCCGACTACGCGCGGCAACTGGAGCATCCGCCGGCGCTGACCGCCCAGCTGTTCTCCAGCCTCAAGCGCCGCGGCATCGAGGAAGCCCAGCGCGTGGTGGCTGGCTGGCTGGCACTGCCCGAGGCCCAGCCGCCCGAGGCCGCCGCCCCGCAGGCCTAGGTACGGCGCGCACACCTGCCCAGCCCGTCACGCCGCCGGTCGCGCCGCCGGTCGCCCAAGCACGCCGGACAAAAAAAAGCCCCGTTGCAAGCAACGGGGTCCAACTTTCCCGCCGGTTCAGGGCGGGTACCCGCTCAGGGAGGAGTAGCGGGGGACACCGTGCTGCGCGAAGCAACACAAGGTGTCCGCGAGTATGATAGCGGGCACGCACAAAAGTTCTTTTTTCTTTCGGTGCGTGGATTCCCGGCACGCCGCGCGTTGTCGCGGCGACGGGCCCACGCCATCCGTCCACGACCCAATCCTCCCCGTTTCTGCCATGTCCACGTTCCCCGAGTATCGTCCCCGCCGCATGCGCCGCGATGACTTCTCGCGTCGCATGATGCGCGAGAACCGCCTGTCGGCCGACAACCTGATCTATCCGGTGTTCATCCTGGAAGGCCAGAACAAGCGCGAAGCCGTGGCGTCGATGCCGGGCGTGGAACGGGTGTCGGTAGATCTGCTGCTGCCGGTGGCCGAGGATTGCGTGAAGCTGGGCATTCCCGTGATCGCGCTGTTCCCGGTCATCGATCCGTCGATCAAGACGCCCGACGGCATCGAGGCCACGCGCGCCGACGGCCTGGTGCCGCGCGCCGTGCGGGCGCTGAAGGACCGCTTTCCCGAACTGGGCGTGCTGACCGACGTGGCGCTGGACCCGTACACGAGCCACGGCCAGGACGGCGTGCTCGACGAGAACGGCTACGTGATCAACGACGTCACGGTCGACATCCTGGTCCGCCAGGCGCTGGTGCAGGCCGAGGCCGGCGTCGATATCGTCGCGCCGTCCGACATGATGGATGGCCGCATCGGGGCCGTGCGCACGGCGCTGGAAAACGCCGACCACATCCACACCCGGATCATGGCCTACTCGGCCAAGTACGCGTCGGCGTTCTACGGCCCGTTCCGCGATGCGGTGGGCTCCGCGGCCAACCTGGGCAAGGGCAACAAGATGACCTACCAGATGGACCCGGCCAACACCGACGAGGCGCTGCGCGAAGTGGCGCAGGACATCCTGGAAGGCGCCGACATGGTCATGGTGAAACCGGGCATGCCGTACCTGGACATCGTGCGCCGCGTGAAGGACGAGTTCCGCTATCCGACCTACGTCTACCAGGTGAGCGGCGAGTACGCCATGCTCAAGGCCGCCGCGCAGAACGGCTGGCTGGACCACGACAAGGTCATGATGGAATCGCTGCTGGCGTTCCGCCGCGCTGGCGCCGACGGCATCCTCACCTACTTCGCGCGCGACGCCGCGCGCCTGCTGAAGGCCACGGCCTGACAGCCGCCGCATGCAGCTACTCGGCTTTTCAGCCAGCCAGGTGCATCCGCTCGCGACGCTGGATGCCGCGCGCGACTTCCTGGCCGGCAACGCGGCAGCCCGCTTCGTGTGGGCCGACTGCTCGACGGACGAAGTCACGCCCGCACCCGGCGCGTGGCGCGACCGGCTGGAGGCGCTGACCGGCGCCCCGATCCTCGACCTGCACCTGGCCGACGCCACCAATCCCGCGCATCCGTCGTTCTTCGACACGACAAACGCGTACGACATGGTGATCTTCCGCAAGCTGACGTTCGAGACCAGCCGGCAGTTTGCCGAGGCCGACGCGGCGCCGGGAGACGGGGCCGGCGAGCGGCTGGCGACGGGTGCCACGGTGGCGCCTTCGGCCGGCAACGGAAGCGTTGCCGGCGTGCCGCCGGCCGGTGCTGTGGGCGCGTCGCCGCTGCCCGCGCCGCGCAAGGCATCGCGCAAGTACCCGCCCGGGTTCCTGCCCGCGCTGGCGCGCATCGACACGCAGCCGGTGGCCTTCTTCGTCTTCGACAACGTGCTGGTCACCGTGCGGCCCGCGCCCTCGCGGACCATCGAGCAGGTCAGGCAGCGGCTGCTGGATACGTGCGGCGCGCCGGCGTCGGCCGCGCGCCCGAATGGCAGCGGTTCGCTGCTGCACGGCGTGCGCCCGCCCACGCGGCCCGAGGACCTGATGCTGCGGCTGCTGAACGCGATGGTGGACCGCTACCTGGACCTGCGGACGCCGCTGACGCGCCAGCTCGACCGCTGGCAGCGCGCGCTGCTGAGCACGCGACAGAGTTTTTCGAGCTGGGAGGGGCTGCTAGACGCCCGCATCCAGCTCCGCCGGCTTGAAAACCTCAGCGAGGAACAGCGCGACGCGCTGCAGGAATTCCGCGACAGCCTGCTGGACAACCGCTACAGCTCCGGCGATGCCGATCCCGGCGCCGCCAGCCGCGACGAAATGCTGCTGGTACGGCTGACGGACCTCATGGAGCACATCCTGCGCGTGCTGGCGCACGCGCGGCGGCTGGAAGACTCGATCGAATCGGCGGTGCAGATCCACTTCTCGGCGGTTGCCCACCGCACCAACCGCACGATGCGGGCGCTGACCGTCATCACGGCCCTGTTCATGCCGCTGACGCTGATCACAGGCGTCTTCGGCATGAACTTCGCGCGCATGCCGTGGCTGCAGGAGCCCAACGGTTTCTGGTGGTCGATCGGACTGATGGGCGGCGTGGTGGCGACGATCGGCACCATCTGGGCGCTCGGGCGCTGGCTGGACCGCTAGGCGGCCTGGGCGGCCGCCAGCGGGGCGCGCTCAGGTCTGCGGCGCCTTGCCCAGGGCCCGCTCCAGGCTGTCCAGGAAGCGGTTGGCCGACTGGTAGCCGATCACCCGCACCGGCCGCTCGCGTCCGTCCGGGCCGAACAGGATGATGCCGGGCGGGCCGAACAGCCCGAACCGCTTGAGCAGCGCCTTGTCGTCCGCATTGTTGGCTGTCACGTCGGCCTGCAGCAGCACCACGTTGGCCAGCCGCGCGCGGACCCTCGGATCGGGAAACGTCAGCTTTTCCATTTCCTTGCAGCTCACGCACCAGTCGGCATAGAAATCGAGCAGCACCGGCCGGCCCGCGGCCGCCGCCTGCGCGACCCGCGCATCGAGTTCCGCCACGCTGCGCACGCGGTCGAACCTGAGCGCGGCATCCTTGCCCGCCGGCGCGCCCGACACGGCGCCGGAGAATCCGCCAATGTGGGACAGCGGCTGCAGCGGATCGCGTCCGCCCGAGGCGACGCCGACGACCTGGATCGCGCCGGCCAGCGCCGCAACCAGGCCGAGACCCTTGCCCAGGCGCAGCAAGCCGCGCGGGTCGGGGCCCAGCGCGTCGAAGGCGCCGAGATAGACCGCGGCAACAATCAGCAGCGCGGCCCACGCGAGCATCACCAGCCAGGCCGGCAGCACCGGCGTGACCATCCAGATTGCCACCCCGAGCAGCAGGAATCCGAAAAAGCGCTTGGTGGCTTCCATCCACTTGCCGGCGCGCGGCAGCAGGTTGCCCGCCCCGACGCCGACCAGCAGCAGCGGCACGCCCATGCCCAGCGCCATGGCCAGCAGCGCGGCCCCCCCGACCAGCGCATCGCCGGTCTGCGCGATATAGGCCAGCGCCCCCGCCAGCGGCGCGGTGACACACGGGCCAACGATCAGCGCCGAAATGGCGCCCATCGCCGCTGCACCCGCAATCTGGCCGCCCTGGCGACGGTTCGACGACTCGGTCAGTCGCGTCTGCCAGCGCTGCGGCAACTGCAGTTCATAGAGGCCGAACATCGACAGCGACAGCGCGATCAGCAGCAGCGCGAAGAGGCCGAGCACCCAGGGGGTCTGCAGCGCCGCGGACAGGCCCTCGCCCGCCAGGCCCGCCGCCACGCCCACGGCGGTGTAGACCACCGCCATTCCAAGCACGTAGGCCAGCGACACGACGAAGGCCCGGCCGCGCGTGACATGCTCGCCGACGACGATCGACGACAGGATCGGCACCATCGGCAGCACGCACGGCGTGAACGTCAGCAGCAGCCCCAGCCCGAAGAACAGCCCGGCGATCAGCGGCAGGCTGCGGCTGGCCAGCGCGCCGGCAATACGGTCGTTGTCGTCGACCGGCGCACCGCGCACGCGTCCGGCCGACGATTCGCCGGCTGGCGGCTCGGCCGCGGGGCTATCGGCCTGGGGCGCGACGGGGCTGGAGCGCGCCGGCGCGTTGCGGTCGCCGAACAGGTTGCCGAGGACCGATCCGCCCACCTTGTAGACGCTCTCCATCGGCGGATAGCAGAGCCCCTTGTCCGCGCAGCCCTGGGAGGTCACCACCAGCGTCCAGCGGCCGTCGGCGGGCGCCTGCTCCACCGGCACCCTGACGACCACGGCGCCGCGGTATGTCTCCATGTCCTTGCCAAAGGTCTCGTCGAAATGCACCTTGCCCGCCGGCATCGACGGCTTGCCGAGCACCACCCCGGCCGGCTGGGCGGCAAACGCAAAGCGCTCGCGGTAGAGGTAGTAGCCGTCGGCCACGTCGAAGCGGACTTCGATCGTCGTCGGATCGATCTGGCGCGCGGCGAACTTGAACGCCTGTTCGGGCGGCAGGAAATCATCCTCGGTGGCGGCATGGGCGCCGCCGAGCCCGATCAGGCAGGCCAGCATCGCCAGCACCAATGCGACGATATGCCGCATGCCCGACCGCAGCCCGAAGCCCCGGCTGTCGCCTTGCCGCGACGCTGCACCGATACAGATCCCCGTCATTCCCATGTTTTTCCGTTATGTGTTCTGGCGTCAGGTACGCGGTGCCGGCCCGGTCGTTTCCGCCCGCACCCAGCCCAGGTAGGCCGGCAATCCGGCCTGCAGCGGCCATGCAACCACCTCGGGCACGTCGTAGGGGTGCTCGGCGCGGATGATGGCCTCCAGGGCCGCGTACTGGCCGGCGGTCGTCTTGATCAGCAGGGGCCATTCCTGCGCCTGCTCCAGCTTGCCTTGCCACCAGTACTCCGACTGGCACGGCGCCAGCCGGTTCACGCACGCGGCCACCCGGGCGGACAGTATCGCCTGCGTCACGCGGATGGCCGACGGCTCGTCCGGAAGGTTGGTCATCGCCATCCAGACGGCTTCAAAGGGTGCGGGCTGCGCGGTGCCGCTGGGGGCAGGTGTGACGGTCATGACAGGTCGGGAAGCACAAAACAAAAGAGCCAGGCAAAAGCCTGGCTCGATTGTAGTGCTGTGTCCGCTGGCCCGTCAGCGTGCGACGGACCGGGCATCACTTATTCCGCGGCTTCTTCGGCCGGGGCTTCGGTGATTTCCGGACGATCCACCAGCTCGACCAGCGCCATCGGCGCGTTGTCGCCCTGACGGAAGCCGAACTTCAGGATGCGGGTGTAGCCGCCCGGACGAGCGTTGTAGCGCGGGCCCAGTTCGGTGAACAGCTTGGTGACCATGTCGCGGTCGCGCAGGCGGGCGAAAGCCAGGCGGCGGTTGGCAACGGTGTCTTTCTTGGCCAGCGTGATGAGCGGCTCGACAACCTTGCGCAGTTCCTTGGCCTTGGGCAGGGTGGTCTTGATCAGCTCGTGCTGGAACAGCGAGTTGGACATGTTGCGCAGCATCGCGAGACGGTGCGACGAGGTGCGGTTCAGTTTCCGCAGGCCATGACGGTGACGCATGATGATTCCTTTCGATTACAGTGTTTGACCAGCTCTTCTATCGCTGCCGCCTGCGAGATCGCGGGCGTCGGCGCGGGCCGGTAGTGCTTCATTGCCACGGGCGGAATTGCCCGGGGCACATGACCGGCGAAGCCACCTTGCGGCAGCCTCGCCCTGCCAATTACTTCTCCAGACCTGCGGGCGGCCAGTTCTCGAGCTTCATGCCGAGGGTCAGGCCACGCGAAGCCAGGACTTCCTTGATCTCGTTGAGCGACTTGCGACCCAGGTTCGGGGTCTTGAGCAGTTCGTTCTCGGTACGCTGGATCAGGTCGCCGATGTAGTAGATATTCTCGGCCTTCAGGCAGTTGGCCGAACGCACCGTCAGTTCCAGGTCGTCCACCGGACGCAGCAGGATCGGATCGATCTGCGGCGCGCGGCTCGACGCGGCCTCGGCGGCCGATTCCGTGCCTTCCAGCGCGGCGAACACCGACAGTTGGTCCACCAGGATGCGGGCCGACTGGCGAATCGCTTCCTCGGGCGAGATCACGCCGTCGGTTTCGATGTTCATCACCAGCTTGTCCAGGTCCGTACGCTGTTCCACACGGGCCGATTCCACGGCGTACGACACGCGGCGGACCGGCGAGAACGAGGCGTCCAGCACGATGCGGCCGATGACCTTGCCCGATTCGTCGCCGAACTTGCGCACGTTACCCGGCACGTAGCCACGGCCTTGCTCGACCTTGATCTGCATGTCGAGCTTGCCGCCGGCGGACAGGTGGGCAATCACGTGATTCGGGTTGATGATCTCGACGTCGTGCGGCAGCTCGATATCGGCGGCCGTGACCACGCCTTCGCCATCCTTGCGCAGCGACACCGTGACTTCGTCGCGGTTGTGCAGCTTGAACACCACGCCCTTCAGGTTGAGCAGCAGGTTGACGACGTCTTCCTGCACGCCATCGATGGTGGAATACTCGTGGACGACCCCAGCGATCGTGACCTCGGTCGGGGCATAGCCGACCATCGACGACAGCAGGACGCGACGCAGCGCGTTACCAAGCGTATGCCCATAACCGCGCTCAAACGGCTCCATCACGACTTTGGCGTGGTGGTCGCCCAGCGGTTCGACGGCGATGATTTTTGGCTTGAGGAGTGCTGTTTGCATTAGGTTGTCCTTTTCAATACCCTCGGCTCGTTACACCGATAAGGCTGACGTTTGGAACCTGAGAAAACCCATCGCATGATGGGCAATAAGCCCGGCGCGCCGCAGGGCGCGCCGGGCTGAAAGCGAAGCCTTGATAACCAGGCAAGCGCTGAACCGTTCGAATGTCGGTCCGCGATTAACGCGAATACAGTTCGACGATCAGGCTTTCGTTGATGTCGCCAGAGATATCGGCGCGATCCGGAGCCTGCTTGAACGTGCCTTCGAACTTCTTGGCGTCAACGCTCACCCAGCTCGGGAAGCCCGACTGCTCGGCCAGCGACAGGGCCTCGGCGATACGGACCTGCTTCTTCGACTGCTCGCGGATCGACACGATGTCGCCAGCCTTGATCTGGGCCGACGGCACGTTCAGCGTCTGACCGTTCACCAGGATCGCCTTGTGCGACACCAGCTGGCGCGCTTCGGCGCGGGTCGAGCCGAAGCCCATGCGGTACACGACGTTGTCCAGGCGCGATTCCAGCAGTTGCAGCAGCTTTTCGCCGGTGTTGCCCTTGCGGCGGTCGGCTTCGGCGAAGTAGCGGCGGAACTGACGCTCCAGCACGCCGTAGATGCGCTTGACCTTCTGCTTTTCACGCAGCTGGTTGCCGTAGTCCGACGTACGGGCACCCGAGGTGCGGCCGTGCTGGCCCGGCTTGCTGTCCAGCTTGCACTTGTCGGCCAGCGAGCGACGGGCGCTCTTCAGGAACAGGTCGGTGCCTTCGCGGCGGGAAAGTTTGGCCTTCGGGCCGGTATAACGTGCCACTTTATCTTCCTTTGATCGATCGCGACGCCATCGAGACGCGCCGCGAGTCCGCCATCAGATCGTGGCGGACGGTGGGCTTATGGTTCTTCATCCGCCGTGGGCAAGCCACGCGGAGGCAACGCAAAAGCATGACGAAATCGCCCTCGCCCGAGACAGCAGTCTCGGCACGCGGACGCAAAACGAAAGCCCGCCGCAATGAATTGCAGCAGGCCAACGCGGGATACTACCACAGCCCGGAGACATAGGGCAAAGCCCCTCGCCCCGCAGGCCCAGCCTGGCGCTTAGATACGGCGGCGCTTCGGCGGACGGCAGCCGTTGTGCGGCACCGGCGTCACATCCTCGATCACGGCGATCTTGATGCCCAGCGCGTTCAGCGCACGGACAGCCGACTCGCGACCCGGACCCGGACCCTTGATGCGCACTTCCAGGTTCTTGATACCCTGGTCTTGCGCCACACGGCCGGCGTTCTCGGCAGCTACCTGGGCAGCGAACGGGGTCGACTTGCGCGAACCCTTGAAGCCCTGGCCACCGGCGGTTGCCCACGACAGGGCGTTGCCCTGGCGATCGGTGATGGTGATGATGGTGTTGTTGAACGAAGCGTGGACGTGTGCGATGCCGTCGGCAACGTTCTTCTTGACCTTCTTACGCGCGCGCTGGGCGGCGTTATTCGGACCTTTTGCCATTCGATTCTTCCTATGCCTTCGGCTTTACTTCTTCAGTGCCACGCCGGCCTTGCGCGGACCCTTGCGAGTACGTGCATTGGTGCGGGTACGCTGACCGCGCATCGGCAGACCCTTGCGGTGACGCATGCCACGATAGCAACCAAGGTCCATCAGACGCTTGATATTCATCGTGGTTTCACGACGCAGGTCACCCTCGACCGTGACCTTGCCCACTTCGTCACGAAGCTTTTCCAGGTCGGCGTCGGTCAGATCCTTGACCTTCTTGTCAAACGGTACACCGGTAGCCTCGCAAATCTTGCGGGCGCGCGAGCGGCCGACACCATAAATGGCCGTCAGACCGATTTCGGTGTGCTTATGGTTCGGGATGTTAACCCCTGCGATACGTGCCATTCGTCAATCCTCTTTCCGATTAGCCTTGGCGTTGCTTGTGGCGGGGATCCGACGAGCAGATCACGCGCACGACACCGTTGCGCTTGATGATTTTGCAGTTGCGGCAAATGCGCTTAACAGAAGCCAGCACTTTCATGATTTTCCTCTTCCTTCAATTCCAGTTCGCGTCACTTAGTCCGAAAGACGATACGTGCGCGCGACAGATCATATGGAGTCAGCTCAACCGTCACCTTGTCACCCGGAAGAATCCGGATGTAGTTCATTCGCATCTTGCCCGAGATATGCCCGAGTACTACGTGGCCGTTTTCAAGCTTGACGCGGAACGTCGCGTTGGGGAGATTTTCCAGGACCTCCCCCTGCATCTGGATGACGTCGTCTTTTGCCATACCTGGTGCCCGTCCCGACCCGGCAGTTCTAGCGCAAGGTCAGGTTACCCTTGAAATTCGCCTTCTTCAGCAGCGACTCGTACTGCTGCGACATGACATAGGACTGAACCTGTGACATGAAGTCCATCGTGACGACCACGATGATCAGCAGCGAGGTTCCGCCAAAATAGAACGGAACGTTCCAGCGCAGCACCAGGAATTCCGGCAACAGGCAAACCAGTGTGATGTAAATCGCACCGGCCAGCGTCAGGCGCACCAGGATCTTGTCGATATAGCGCGTCGTTTGCTCGCCCGGACGGATGCCCGGAATGAAGGCTCCACTTTTCTTCAGGTTATCCGCAACTTCCCGGCTGTTATAGACCAGAGCCGTATAGAAGAAGCAGAAGAATACAATCGCAGCCGCATACAGCAGGATGTAGACCGGCTGGCCCGGCGACAGCGTGGCGGCCAGGTCCTTGATGAACCGTCCCACCGTGCCCGTCGAGTCAGACGTGAACCAGCCCGCAATCGTCGCCGGGAACAGAATGATCGACGATGCAAAGATCGGCGGAATCACCCCTGCCATGTTCAGCTTCAGCGGCAGGTGCGACGACTGACCGCCGTACACCTTGTTGCCGACCTGACGCTTGGCATAGTTCACCAGGATCTTGCGCTGGCCACGTTCGATAAACACCACGGCGAAGGTCACACCAGCCACGATCGCAACGATCAGGATCGCCGCGATGATACTCATGGAACCCGTGCGGACCAGTTCGAACAGTCCGCCGATCGCGTTGGGCAGGCCCGCCGCGATACCGCCGAAAATGATGATCGAAATGCCGTTGCCCAGACCACGCTCGGTGATCTGCTCACCCAGCCACATCAGGAACATCGTCCCGGTCACCAGCGTGATGACCGCCGTTGCCCGGAACATCAGGCCCGGATCGTTAACCAGCCCTGGCTGCGACTCCAGCGCCACCGCAATCGACAGCGCCTGGAACGTGGCCAGAACCACGGTGCCGTAGCGCGTGTACTGCGTGATCTTGCGTTGCCCTGCCTGCCCTTCCTTCTTCAGCGCTTCCAGCTGCGGCAGCACGATCGTCAGCAACTGCATGATGATCGACGCCGAGATGTACGGCATGATGCCGAGCGCGAAGACGGTAAAGCGCGACAGCGCACCGCCCGAGAACAGGTTGAACATCCCGAGGATGCCACCCGACTGACTCTGGAAAAGCTTCGCAAGCTGGTCCGGATCGATCCCCGGCACCGGAATATGTGCACCGATGCGGTAGACGATCAGGGCCAGCACCAGGAACATCAGCCGGCGCTTGAGATCGCCGTACTTCGCCGTGTTCCTGGCCTGCGCGCTTGCATTGGGTTTCGCCGTGGCCAAACGATGCTCCGACTGTGACTTCGCCTATGCTGCGAATGCTACTGCGTAATTACGCTTCGATCTGGCCGCCAGCGGCTTCGATCGCAGCCTTGGCGCCAGCGGTGGCACCCAGACCCTTGATCGTCACCTTGCGGGACAGTTCGCCAGCCTTGATCACCTTCGCGGTCTTGACCAGCTCGCCCACCAGGCCAGCCTGCTTGAGGACCAGCAGGTCCACTTCGGCAGCTTCCAGGCGTTCGATGTCGCGCAGGGTCACCTCGGCCGTGAAGGCCTTGGTCAGCGAGGTAAAGCCACGCTTCGGCAGGCGACGGTACAGCGGCATTTGACCGCCTTCGAAGCCGACCTTGTGGAAGCCGCCCGAACGCGACTTCTGACCCTTGTGACCGCGACCGGCCGTCTTGCCCAGGCCGGAGCCGATACCGCGGCCGACGCGACGCTTGGCGTGCTTCGAACCGGCAGCCGGTTTCAGGTTGTTCAGTTGCATGTTGCTCTCCAAGTCCCGATCAGGCCAGAACCTTGACCAGGTACGAGACCTTGTTGATCATGCCGCGCACGGCGGGCGTGTCCTGCAGCTCCGAAACGGAGTTCAGGCGACGCAGGCCCAGGCCACGTACGGTGGCGCGATGATCCTCGCGCGTGCCGATCAGGCTGCGCACGAGTTGCACTTTTACGGTTTTCTGCGACATTTCGTTCACCTTAGCCGAGGATGTCTTCAACCGACTTGCCACGCTTAGCGGCGATTTCCGCCGGCGTGCTCATCTTTTGCAGACCATCGAGGGTGGCACGAACCATGTTGTAAGGGTTCGTCGAACCGTGCGACTTGGTCACCACGTTCGTCACACCCATCACTTCGAAGATCGCGCGCATCGGGCCGCCGGCGATCACGCCGGTACCTTCCTTGGCGGGCATCATCAGCACCTTGGCGGCACCGTGCTTGCCAACGACTTCGTGCTGCAGCGTGCCGTTCTTCAGTGCGACCTTGACCATCTTGCGACGGGCTTCGTCCATTGCCTTCTGCACGGCCACCGGAACTTCCTTGGCCTTGCCCTTGCCCATGCCGATGCGGCCGTCGCCGTCACCCACCACGGTCAGCGCAGCGAAACCGAGGATACGGCCACCCTTCACCACCTTGGTGACACGGTTGACCGAGATCATCTTCTCGCGGAGGCCGTCGTCGCGTTCGTCCTGTTGGACTTTTGCTTGCATCTTTGCCATGACGTATCTCTCTTTGAGCGCTTAGAACTTGAGGCCGGCTTCACGCGCGGCATCAGCCAGGGCCTTCACGCGACCGTGGAAGCGGAAGCCACCGCGATCGAACGCGACGGTTTCCACGCCAGCGGCCTTTGCCTTCTCGGCAACGCGCTTGCCCACCAGGGTGGCGGCGGCAACGGTAGCGCCGCTGCCAGTCAGTTCCTTGCGCACTTCTGCTTCGGCGGTCGAGGCCGAAGCCAGCACTTGCGTGCCGCACGGCGAGTACACCTGAGCGTAAATATGCGAATTCGTACGGAACACGGTCAGACGATTGATCTTCAGTTCCGCGATCTTGGCGCGGGTCTGACGTGCACGGCGCAAACGAGCGTCTTTCTTGTTCATCATTGCACCCCTTACTTCTTCTTGGTTTCCTTCAGGATGACGCGCTCGTCGGCGTAACGGACACCCTTGCCCTTGTAGGGCTCGGGCGGACGGTACGCGCGGACTTCCGCGGCAACCTGACCGACTTTCTGCTTGTCAGCACCCTTGATCACGATCTCGGTCTGCGTCGGCGTTTCGGCCTTCACGCCTTCCGGCATTTCGTGGATCACATCGTGCGAGAAACCAAGCTGGAGCTTCAGCGCGGAGCCTTGCAGTTGAGCGCGGTAACCCACGCCAACCAGCGTCAGCTTGCGCTCGAAACCGGTGGTCACGCCCTTGACCATGTTTGCCGCCAGGGCGCGCATGGTGCCTTGCAGGGCGTTCGCTTCGCGCGACTCGTCAGCCGGTTCGAAAGTCAGCGTGCCGTCGGCAACGTTGGCCTTCACCAGGCTGTGAATCGGCTGGGACAGCGTACCGAGCGGGCCCTTCACGGAGAGCACGCCAGCCGCCACATTCACTTCCGCGCCTTTCGGCAGCGCGATGGGAGCCTTACCTACACGGGACATGTTTGCTCCTTACGCGACGTAGCAGAGAACTTCACCGCCCACGCCAGTGGCACGTGCCTTGCGGTCGGTCATCAGACCCTGCGGGGTCGAGATGATCGCCACACCCAGGCCGTTCATCACTTGGGGGATGTCGCTGCGGCCCTTGTACACGCGCAGGCCGGGCTTCGAGACGCGCTCGATGCGCTCGATCACCGGACGGCCGGCGTAGTACTTCAGACCAATGGTCAGTTGCGCCTTGCCGCCGTCTTCCTGCACCGAGTAGTCTTCGACGTAGCCTTCGTCCTTCAGGACCTTGGCGATCGCAACCTTCAGTTTGGACGAGGGCATGACCACCGACGCCTTCTGCACGCCCTGGGCGTTGCGAATGCGCGTCAGCATATCGGCGATAGGATCGCTCATGCTCATACTGTTTCTCCTGTAGCCTGTGCGTAATTACCAGCTGGCTTTCGTCAGACCCGGGATTTCGCCCTTGAAGGCGATTTCGCGGATCTTGTTACGCGCCAGGCCAAACTTGCGGAAGGTACCGCGGGGACGACCGGTGATCGCGCAGCGATTACGCTGGCGGGTCGGGTTCGCGTTGCGCGGGAGCTTTTGCAGCTCGAGACGCGCCAGATAACGCTCCTCTTCCGACTTTTCTTGGTCGTCAATAATGGCCTTGAGGTTTGCGCGCTTGTCGGCATACTTCGCCACGAGCTTTGCGCGCTTCTTCTCACGTTCAATCAGAGCCAGTTTAGCCACGGTTACCCCTTAATTACGGAACGGGAACTTGAACGCGTTCAGGAGAGCCTTGGCTTCCTCGTCGTTCTTTGCCGTCGTCGTGATGCTGATGTTCAGACCACGCAGTGCGTCGATCTTGTCGTACTCGATTTCGGGGAAAATGATCTGCTCTTTCACACCGATGTTGTAGTTGCCACGACCGTCGAACGACTTGCCCGATACACCACGGAAGTCACGCACGCGCGGCAGGGCCACGGTCACGAAACGGTCCAGGAATTCGAACATGCGCTCGCCACGCAGGGTCACCATCGCGCCGATGGGGTAGCCCTGACGGATCTTAAAGCCGGCGATGGCCTTCTTGGCCTTCGTCACCACGGGCTTCTGACCGGCGATCTTGGTCAGATCGCCAACGGCCAGCTCAATGACCTTCTTGTCATTGATGGCTTCACCGAGACCCATGTTCAGGGTGATCTTGGTGAAACGCGGCACTTCCATGATCGACTTGTAGCCGAACTGCTTCATCAGCGCCGGCACAACTTGTTCTTTGTAAAACTCTTGCAGACGTGCTGTCATGCTCAACTCCTATCTGTGCCCAGAATCAAGCGGCCAGGACGGCACCGGTCGACTTCAGCACGCGCACGCGCTTGCCGTCTTCGACCTTGATACCGACACGCGACGGCTTGCCATTGGCATCCACGAGCGCAACGTTGGAAATATGCAGCGGCATCAGCTTGTCGACCACGCCACCGGTGGTACCCAGCATCGGGTTCGGGCGAGCGTGCTTCTTGGCAACGTTCACGCCTTCGACCACGACCTTGTCGCCTTGCACTGCCTGGACGACACCGCGCTTGCCCTTGTCCTTGCCGGTCAGCACGATGACTTCGTCGCCTTTGCGAATCTTGTTCATGGCGGCTCCTTACAGCACTTCCGGAGCGAGCGACACGATCTTCATGAAGCGCTCGGTACGGAGTTCACGAGTCACCGGCCCGAAGATACGGGTGCCGATCGGCTCGAGCTTGTTGTTCAGCAGTACGGCGGCGTTGCCGTCGAACTTGACGAGCGAACCGTCAGCGCGGCGCACGCCCTTGGCGGTACGCACGACGACTGCGTTGTAGATGTCGCCCTTCTTCACGCGACCGCGCGGCGCCGCGTCCTTCACGGTCACCTTGATGATGTCGCCCACGCTCGCGTAGCGGCGCTTGGACCCACCCAGTACCTTGATGCACAGCACTTCGCGCGCACCGGTGTTATCGGCCACTTCGAGCCGGCTTTCTGTCTGAATCATGGTGTTATCTTCCCAACTTAATCCGCCAGTCCTTCTGTAATTGAGGACAGCCGGTCAGTCTTGGTCCCGTCGGAGCCAGGCATTGCGCCAGCGCCGCTTGGGTTGATCAACTTGGAAGTCGGTAGTGGCCGCATCCAAACCTGCCGGATGCCTGCCCTTGGCTCGCTTCACAGGCCGCCGGGTGATGTTGCAAGGCGAGCGCAATAAAGCGGAAGTCCAGGATTATAGCAACACAATCCTGGACTTGCAAGTCAACGTCGTACTGTTGTACTTAGATGACGCGCGCCGCTTCTACCAGCCGGGAAACCACCCAGGACTTGGTCCGCGACAGCGGACGCGTTTCCTGGATCTCGACCTTGTCGCCTTCCTTGTACTGGTTGGCTTCGTCGTGTGCGTGGTACTTCTTCGAACGCAGCACGTACTTGCCGTACAGAGGATGCTTGACGCGGTTTTCGATCAGGACCGTGACGGTCTTGTCCATCTTGTCGCTCACGACACGGCCCACGAGGGTCCGGCGAAGCGACGTTTCAGTCTTCGCAGCTTCAGTCATTTCGCGTTCGCCTTCTCGGTCAGCACGGTTTGCACGCGCGCGATGTCCTTGCGCACCTTCTTCAGCTGGCTGGTGTTCTGCAGCTGTTGGGTGGCCTTTTGCATGCGCAGGCTAAATTGAGCCTTCAGCAGCTCGGAGAGCTCCTGGTTCAGGCCTGCGGCGTCCTTGCCGCGCAGTTCGGATGCTTTCATCCCAATCTCCTTACGTACCGACCTGACGCACCACGAAATTCGTGGCGATCGGCAGCTTGGCGGCCGCGAGGCGGAACGCCTCACGCGCCAGCTCTTCGCTCACGCCATCCATCTCGTACAGCATCTTGCCCGGCTGAATTTCAGCCACGTAGTATTCCGGGTTGCCCTTGCCGTTACCCATACGGACTTCGGCAGGCTTCTTCGAAATCGGCTTGTCCGGGAAAATCCGGATCCAGATGCGGCCGCCACGCTTGATGTGACGGGTCATCGCACGACGTGCCGACTCGATCTGACGAGCGGTCAGGCGGCCACGGCCCATTGCCTTCAGGCCGAATTCGCCGAAAGACACGGCGTTGCCACGGGTAGCCTTACCCGTGTTGCGGCCCTTCTGCTCCTTGCGATACTTCCTACGCTTCGGTTGCAGCATTGTTATTCTCCACTCTTCGCGTCTGCGCCAGGCGCAGCACGACGACCAGCACCGGCACCACCGCGGCGGTTACCCGACGGACGGCCTTCGCCTTCACGGCGGCGGCCTTCCGGGCGACCCGGACGACGACGACGGTCTTCTTGCGGCTCTTCAACCACAGGCGCGTCGTTGCGGCCCAGGTGATCGCCCTTGTAGACCCACACCTTGACACCGATGATGCCGTAGGTGGTTTCGGCTTCCGAGAAGCCGTAGTCGATGTCGGCACGCAGGGTGTGCAGGGGCACACGGCCTTCGCGGTACCACTCGGTACGTGCGATTTCGATACCGTTCAGACGGCCCGAGCTCATGATCTTGATGCCCTGGGCACCCAGACGCATCGCGTTCTGCATCGCGCGCTTCATGGCGCGACGGAACATGATGCGGCGCTCGAGCTGCTGCGTGATCGAATCGGCGATGAGCTGCGCATCGGTTTCCGGCTTGCGGATTTCCTCGATGTTCACGTGCACGGGCACACCCATGCGACGTTGCAGCTCGGCCTTCAGCAGTTCGATGTCCTCGCCCTTCTTGCCGATCACCACGCCCGGACGCGAGCTGTAAATGGTGATGCGAGCATTACGGGCCGGGCGCTCGATCACGACGCGGCCAACCGATGCGTTCTTGAGCTTCTTCTTCAGGAAGTCGCGAACTTCGATGTCTTCTTTCAGCATGCCGGCGAACTTCGTGTTGTTGGCGTACCAACGCGAAGCCCAGTTACGGCTGACGGCCAGACGGAAGCCAGTCGGATGAATCTTCTGTCCCATCGTGACTCCTTAGTTGCCGAGCGTCACAGTGATGTGACAGGTTTGTTTCTCGATGCGGTTGCCGCGGCCCTTCGCCCGTGCGGTGAAGCGCTTGAGCGAGGTTGCCTTGTCGACGAAGATCGATTTGACCTTCAGTTCGTCGATATCGGCGCCTTCGTTGTGCTCGGCGTTGGCGATGGCCGACTCGACCACCTTCTTCACGATCCCGGCAGCCTTTTTCGGGCTGAACGTCAGGATGTTGAGCGCGCGCTCGATCGGCAGACCGCGGATCTGGTCAGCGACCAGACGCGTCTTCTGGGCGGAGATACGGGCACCGCGATGAATCGCTTTCACTTCCATGATGGCACCTTACCTCTTCGCTTTCTTGTCAGCCGCGTGGCCCTTGAACGTGCGGGTAATCGCAAATTCGCCGAGCTTGTGGCCAACCATGTTTTCCGTCACGTACACCGGCACGTGTTGACGGCCGTTGTGCACGGCGATCGTCAGACCGATGAACTCAGGCATGATCGTCGAACGGCGCGACCATGTCTTGATGGGCTTCTTGTCCTTGCCGCCTGCAGCCGCTTCCACCTTCTTCAGCAGGTGGTCGTCGCAGAACGGACCCTTTTTTGCGGAACGAGTCATATCTTTAGCTCCTACCTACCGATTAGCGCTTGTGACGGCGCTGGACGATCATGCTGTCCGTGCGCTTGTTGCTGCGGGTACGGTAACCCTTGGCCGGGGTACCCCACGGCGACACGGGATCGCGACCAGCAGCAGTCTTGCCTTCACCACCACCGTGCGGGTGGTCGACCGGGTTCATCACCACGCCGCGAACGGTCGGGCGAATGCCGCGCCAGCGCGTGGCACCGGCCTTGCCGATCACGCGCAGGCTGTGCTCTTCGTTGCCCACTTCACCGATGGTGGCGCGGCATTCGATGTGAACGCGACGCACTTCACCGGAGCGCAGACGAACCTGGGCGTACAGGCCTTCGCGGGCCAGCAGCACGGCGGAACCACCGGCAGCGCGTGCGACTTGCGCACCCTTGCCAGGCAGGATTTCGACGTTGTTGATCGTGGTACCGACCGGGATGTTGCGGATCGGCAGGTTGTTACCGGCCTTGATCGGCGCTTCCGAGCCATTCATCAGCGACTGGCCGGCTACCATGCCCTTGGTGGCGATGATGTAGCGGCGCTCGCCGTCGGCGAACAGCACCAGCGCGATATTGGCGCTGCGGTTCGGATCGTATTCCAGGCGCTCGACCTTGGCGGGGATGCCGTCCTTGTCGCTGCGCTTGAAATCGACCACGCGGTAGTGGTGCTTATGACCACCGCCCTTGTGGCGGGTGGTGATATGACCATTGTTGTTACGGCCCGACTTCTGGAATTGCTTTTCCAGCAGCGGAGCGTGCGGGGCGCCCTTGTGAAGGTCCTTGTTGACCACCTTCACCATCGAGCGACGACCCGGGGAAGTCGGCTTGGTCTTGACGAGTGCCATGATTACTTGGCCTCCGCTTCAAAATTGATTTCCTGACCCGGCTTGAGCGCCACGTATGCCTTCTTGACGTGGTTGCGACGGCCCATGAAGCGGCCAAAGCGCTTTTGCTTGCCCTTCTGGTTCAGGATCTGAACGGACTGCACCTCGACCTTGAACAGCAGTTCGACGGCGGCCTTCACTTCTGCCTTGTTGGCATCGCGAGCCACTTCGAACACGACTTGTTCATTCTTGTCGGCGACCAGGGTTGCCTTTTCGGAAACCACCGGCGCGAGCAGCACCTGCATCAAACGATGATCGTTCTTGGCTACTTGCGTCATTTCAGCAACTCCTCGATCTGCGCAACGGCTGCCTTCGTCACGATCACCTTCTTGTAGTGCACCAGCGACAGCGGATCAGCGTGACGCGGCTCCACGACTGCCACGTTCGGCAGGTTGCGCGAAGCCAGGTAGAGGTTTTCGTCGAGGCTGTCGGTGATGATCAGCACCGAGTCCAGGCCCATGGCCTTGAACTTGTCGGCCAGCAGCTTGGTCTTGGGCGCGTCGACAGCGAAACCGTCCACCACATTGATACGACCTTCACGTGCGAGCTGCGAGTAAATCGAGCGCATGCCGGCACGGAACATCTTCTTGTTGACCTTCTGGCTGAAGTTCTCTTCCGGCGTATTCGGGAAGATACGGCCACCGCCACGCCACAGCGGCGAGGACGACATACCCGCACGAGCACGGCCCGTACCCTTCTGGCGCCACGGCTTCTTGGTCGTGTGCTTGACCTCTTCGCGGTCCTTCTGCTTGCGGTTACCGCTACGGGCGTTCGCCTGGTACGCAACGACGATCTGGTGAACCAGCGCTTCGTTGTAGTCACGGCCGAACACTTCGGGCGAGGCAGCAACGCCGGCGCCGATTTGACCGTTATCCTGGAGGAGCTTGAGTTCCATTACATGCGCTCCTTAAGCTTTGGCCTTGACGGCCGGGGTCACGATGACCTTGCCGCCCTTGGAACCGGGGATGGCGCCCTTGACCAGCAGCAGCTTGCGCTCTGCGTCGATCTTGGCGATCTCGAGGTTTTGCACGGTACGGGTGACGTCACCGAGGTGACCCGTCATGCGCTTGCCCGGGAACACGCGGCCCGGATCCTGCGCCATACCGATGGAACCCGGCACGTTGTGCGAACGCGAGTTACCGTGGGTGGCACGACCCGATGCGAAGTGGTAGCGCTTAATGGTACCGGCGTAGCCCTTACCGATGGTCACGCCCTGCACGTCGATCTTCTGACCGACCTGGAACAGGTCGACCGACAGCGAACCGCCAGCTTGCAGTTCGGCAGCCTTGGCTGCATCGATGCGGAATTCTTTGATGATTTCACCAGCTTCCACGCCGGCTTTGGCGAGATGACCCGCCAGCGGCTTGGTAACGCGGCTTGCGCGTCGGCTGCCGAAGGTGACTTGAACCGCAGTGTAACCGTCGGTCTCGTCCGTCTTGATTTGCGTCACGCGGTTGTCGCCGACCTCGACCACGGTAACGGGAATCGAATCACCGTCGTCCGTGAAAATACGGGTCATGCCAACCTTGCGACCTACAAGGCCAAGGCTCATGGTTTGCTCCATTCCCAGCTGCGATTGGCCGGGGCTGATTGATACACGAAAACTGTGCGATTTGCGGGTTGCGCGAAAAGGACTGCGCCGGCCAAAACGGCCCCCACTACCCGGAGAAACGGGTAGCCTTACAATATAACGCAGGCTTTTGGAAAGGGCAAGATGTGTGGCGCTTTTTCTGGCTAGGAAGCGCAGAAATCGCCGGCACGGCGTCCAATGCGGCACTTTGCATGCCGAAGCCGTGGTTTTCCGGGCATATGCCGGCGCGGCAGGCGCCGCATAAACAAAAACGGCGAACTTGCGTCCGCCGTTTCCGCTGCACCAGGCCGCCAGGCGGCCCGACACATGATTACACCTTGATCTCGACGTCCACGCCGGCCGGCAGGTCGAGCTTCATCAGCGCGTCGACGGTCTTGTCCGTCGGATCGACGATGTCCATCAGGCGCTGGTGAGTGCGGATCTCGAACTGATCGCGGCTGGTCTTGTTGACGTGCGGCGAACGCAGGATGTCGAAGCGCTGGATGCGGGTCGGCAGGGGCACCGGGCCCTTGACGATCGCGCCGGTACGCTTGGCGGTATCCACGATTTCGGCGGCCGACTGGTCGATCAGGCGGTAGTCGAAAGCCTTCAGGCGGATACGGATCTTCTGGTTCTGCATGATTGTTCCTTAAAAGAGCGATGGGCAGCGTGCCCGGATTGTCGGGAACACGCCCGAAGGCATGTCCCGGGAAGGTTGCTTAGTCGAGGATCTTTGCCACAACGCCGGCGCCGACGGTACGACCGCCTTCGCGGATAGCGAAGCGCAGGCCTTCTTCCATGGCGATCGGGGCGATCAGCTTGACGGTGATCGACACGTTGTCACCCGGCATGACCATTTCCTTGTCCTTCGGCAGCTCGATCGAGCCGGTCACGTCGGTCGTGCGGAAATAGAACTGCGGGCGATAGTTGTTGAAGAACGGCGTGTGACGGCCGCCTTCGTCCTTCGACAGGATGTACACCTCGCCGGTGAAGTGCGTGTGCGGCTTGATCGAGCCCGGCTTGCACAGGACCTGACCACGCTCCACGTCTTCGCGCTTCGTGCCGCGCAGCAGCAGGCCGACGTTGTCGCCAGCCTGGCCCTGGTCCAGCAGCTTGCGGAACATTTCCACGCCCGTGCAGGTCGTCTTCACCGTCGGGCGGATACCCACGATTTCGATTTCCTCACCGACCTTCACCACGCCGCGCTCGATACGGCCGGTCACCACGGTACCGCGGCCCGAGATCGAGAACACGTCTTCCACCGGCATCAGGAACGTACCGTCCACGGCGCGCTCCGGCGTCGGGATGTACGTGTCCAGCGCTTCGGCCAGGCGCATGATCGCTTCTTCGCCCAGGTCGCCCTTGTCGCCTTCCAGCGCCAGCTTGGCCGAACCCTTCACGATCGGCGTGTCGTCGCCCGGGAAGTCGTACTTGCTCAGCAGCTCGCGCACTTCCATTTCCACCAGCTCGAGCAGCTCGGCGTCGTCCACCATGTCGCACTTGTTCAGGAACACGATGATGTACGGCACGCCAACCTGACGGGCCAGCAGGATGTGCTCGCGCGTCTGCGGCATCGGGCCGTCAGCGGCCGAGCACACCAGGATGGCGCCGTCCATCTGCGCGGCGCCCGTGATCATGTTCTTCACGTAGTCGGCGTGGCCCGGGCAGTCAACGTGGGCGTAGTGACGGTTGGCCGTCTCGTATTCCACGTGCGCGGTGTTGATCGTGATGCCACGCGCCTTCTCTTCCGGCGCAGCGTCGATCTCGTCGTACTTCTTGGCGGCGCCACCGAACTTCGCAGCCAGCACCGTGGCAATCGCTGCCGTCAGCGTCGTCTTGCCGTGGTCAACGTGACCAATCGTACCTACGTTCACGTGCGGCTTGGTCCGCTCGAACTTTTCCTTTGCCATGTTTCAGCTCCTAATGGAATACAGTCTGATTCGATTCTTTTGCGCCGCCACGCAGGTCATGCGTGGCGGTGCGACGTTTATTGCTTGCCCTTGGCGGTCATCACGGCTTCGGCGATGTTCTTCGGCGCCTCGGCGTAGTGCTTGAATTCCATGGTGTACGTGGCGCGGCCTTGGGTGGCCGAGCGCAGCGCCGTGGAATAACCGAACATTTCCGACAGCGGGACTTCGGCCTTGATGATCTTGCCGCCGCCAACCATGTCGTCCATGCCCTGCACGATGCCGCGGCGGGACGACAGATCGCCCATCACGGTACCCGTGTAGTCTTCCGGCGTTTCCACTTCCACGGCCATCATCGGCTCCAGCAGAACCGGGCTGGCCTTGCGCATGGCTTCCTTGAAAGCCATCGAGCCGGCCATGCGGAACGCGTTTTCGTTCGAGTCCACGTCGTGGTACGAACCGAACGTCAGCGTGACCTTCACGTCCACCACCGGGAAGCCGGCCAGGATACCGGACGGCAGCGTGTCGACGATACCCTTCTCCACCGCGGGGATGTATTCGCGAGGAATCACACCGCCCTTGATGGCGTCGATGAACTCGAAGCCCTTGCCCGGCTCCTGCGGTTCCAGCGTGATCACGGCGTGACCGTACTGGCCGCGGCCGCCCGACTGCTTGACGAACTTGCCTTCGACGTCCTCGGCCTTCTTGCGGATGGTTTCGCGGTAGGCCACCTGCGGGGCGCCGATGTTGGCTTCCACGCCGAATTCGCGCTTCATGCGGTCCACCAGGATTTCCAGGTGGAGCTCGCCCATGCCCGAAATGATGGTCTGGCCCGATTCTTCATCGGTACGCACGCGGAACGACGGATCCTCGGCGGCCAGGCGGTTCAGGGCGATGCCCATCTTTTCCTGGTCGGCCTTGGTCTTCGGCTCCACGGCCTGCGAGATCACCGGCTCCGGGAACACCATGCGCTCGAGCACGATCGGGGCAGCCGGATCGCACAGCGTGTCGCCCGTGGTGGCGTCCTTCAGGCCCACCGCGGCGGCGATGTCGCCGGCCAGCACTTCCTTGATTTCCTCGCGCTGGTTGGCGTGCATCTGCAGAATACGGCCCAGACGCTCCTTCTTCTGCTTCACCGGGTTGTACACGGTGTCGCCCGAGTTGATCTTGCCCGAGTACACGCGGAAGAAGATCAGCTGGCCGACGAACGGGTCGGTCATGATCTTGAAGGCCAGCGCCGAGAACTTCTCGTTGTCGTCGGCCTTGCGTTCCAGCTTCTTCTCGTCGTCGCTTTCGTCCACGCCCTTGACCGGCGGGATGTCCACGGGCGACGGCAGGAAGTCGATCACGGCGTCCAGCATACGCTGCACACCCTTGTTCTTGAACGCGGTGCCGCACAGCATCGGCTGGATTTCGCAGGCGATGGTACGGTCACGCAGCGCCTTGACGATCTCTGCGCGGGTCAGCTCTTCGCCGCCCAGGTACTTTTCCATCAGCTCTTCGCTGGCTTCGGCGGCCGACTCGACCATCTTCTCGCGCCATTCGTCAGCGGTGTCCTTCAGCTCGGCCGGGATGTCCTGGTACTCGAACTTCACGCCCTGGCTGGCTTCGTCCCAGATGATGGCCTTCATTTCCAGCAGGTCGACCACGCCCTGGAAGCCGTCTTCGGCGCCGATCGGCACCACCACGGGCACCGGGTTGGCCTTCAGGCGGGTCTTCAGCTGGTCGTAGACCTTGAAGAAGTTCGCGCCGGTACGGTCCATCTTGTTGACGAACGCCAGACGCGGCACGCCGTACTTGTTGGCCTGGCGCCAGACGGTTTCCGACTGGGGCTGCACGCCACCCACTGCGCAGTAGACCATGCAGGCGCCATCCAGCACGCGCATGGAACGCTCCACCTCGATGGTGAAGTCCACGTGGCCCGGGGTGTCGATGATGTTGAAACGGTGCTCGGGGTAGTTGCCGCCCATGCCCTTCCAGAAGGCGGTGGTAGCAGCGGAGGTGATCGTGATGCCACGCTCCTGCTCCTGCTCCATCCAGTCCATCGTGGCCGCGCCGTCGTGCACTTCACCGATCTTGTGGTTCACACCGGTGTAGAACAGGATCCGCTCGGTCGTGGTGGTTTTACCCGCGTCAATGTGAGCCGAAATACCGATATTGCGGTAGCGCTCAATGGGAGTCTTACGAGCCACTTTAATCCTCTATTCGTCCGTGAGGCGCAGCAATCTCATGGGCTGCGCCCCTAACACAAACGGGCGAGATGTGTGAAAACACAGCCCGCCCGGCAACCAACAGCGTTTTTCGCGCGCCTTAGAAGCGGAAGTGCGAGAACGCCTTGTTGGCTTCGGCCATGCGGTGTACTTCGTCGCGCTTCTTCATTGCGCCACCACGGCCTTCTGCAGCTTCCATCAGCTCACCTGCCAGGCGCAGCGCCATCGACTTCTCGCTGCGTTTTTTCGCGGCCTCGCGCAGCCAACGCATCGCCAATGCCAAACGACGCGACGGACGGACTTCGACCGGAACCTGATAGTTAGCACCGCCCACGCGACGGCTCTTCACTTCCACCACCGGCTTCACGTTGTTGATCGCAACGGAGAACACTTCGATGGGGGCCTTGCCTGCCTTCTTTTCGATCTGGTCGAACGCGCCGTACACGATACGTTCGGCAACCGACTTCTTGCCGTCCAGCATCAGCACGTTCATGAACTTGGCAACTTCGACATTGCCGAACTTCGGATCAGGCAGAACTTCCCGCTTGGGGACTTCACGACGACGTGGCATCTTCTTTCCTTAAGATTCAGTTGAGAGGCGGTCTGAATGTTTCCGCTCTCCGGCCACCAACTAGCTTGCCAGCATCAGGCTGGACAAATTCGCCGGGTGACCACTTACTCGACGGCACGGCGCACAAAAAACGCTCCGTTTTACCGCCGCCTGGTGACAGCTCCATGACGCATCGTCACGGCCGTCGGATATTGCTTTGCGCGAAAGCTTAGGCAGCCTTCGGACGCTTCGCACCGTACTTCGAACGGGCCTGCTTGCGGTCCTTCACGCCTTGCAGGTCCAGCGAGCCACGGACGATGTGGTAACGCACACCCGGCAGATCCTTCACACGGCCGCCGCGGATCAGCACGACCGAGTGTTCCTGCAGGTTGTGGCCTTCACCGCCGATATACGAAATGACTTCGAAACCGTTGGTCAGGCGCACCTTGGCGACCTTACGCAGTGCCGAGTTCGGCTTCTTCGGCGTCGTGGTGTACACGCGGGTGCACACGCCGCGACGCTGCGGGCAGTTCTCAAGCGCGGGGCTCTTGCTCTTGATGACTTCAGAGACACGCGGCTTGCGAACCAGTTGGTTGATAGTTGGCATTGTTCAATCCAGCTTGGTTTTACAAAAACACCCCTCCGCCAGCATCTGACCAAGGGGCAACAACGGGTTTTGGGCGGGAAAGGCGAGCAGGACGCTCTGTAGGAAGGGCTGTGAAGTGACAGACTTGCCAAAGAGCGCGAGCTTGCCGGGATCCCGCTGCCGTCCTGCCTGCCGGGCACCTGAAGCGCCACAAACCCGACGGACGAGCGAAATCCGAAGCCAAAAACTCGAATCTGGCACTCTAGCAGCGTGGTTTGCAACGGTCAAGGGGTATACGCGGCGTATACGTATACGTGCCACATCCAGTCTGGCCTCACACCGCCCGCAGCGCTTCGAGGATTTCGTCGCCGTACCGCTCCAGCTTCGACGCTCCGATGCCGGGCACCTCCGCCAGGTCGTCCAGCGACTCCGGCGCGCTGCGCGCCAGCTCGGCGAGCGTGGCATCGTGGAAGATCACGTAGGCCGGCACGCCATGCGACTTGGCCGTGGCCGTCCGCCAGCGCCGCAGCGCCTCCCAGTTGGCCAGCGTGTCGGCGTCCATCGTGGCGGTGTGGTCGGTGCGCGTGCCGCCGCGCCCTGCCCGCTCTCCGGACTTGGCCGGTTTGCTTACCTGGCGCCGCAGTGTGATCGATTGCTCACCCTTGAGCACCGCCCGGGCCGGCTCGCCCAGCAGCAGCGCGCCATGGCCGCCGTGATCGATCACCAGCAGCCCGTGGGCAATGAGCTGGCGGAAGATTGCGTGCCATTCCGATACGGACAGGTCCTTGCCGATGCCAAAGGTCGACACCTTGTCGTGGCCCCACTGGCGGATCTTCTCGGTCGAATTGCCGCGCAGCACGTCGATCAGGTGCGTGGCGCCGAAATGGACGCGACTGGTCTGCGCCGTGCGGTAGACGCAGGACAGTGCCATCTGCGCCTCCCGGGTGCCGTCCCACGTGGACGGCGGCTCCAGGCAGGTGTCGCAGTTGCCGCACGGCCCGGCCGACTCGTCGAAGTAGGCCAGGATCCGCACCCGCCGGCAGCCGGCCGTCTCGCACAAACCCAGCAGCGCGTCGAGCTTGGCGGACGACACCCGCTTGTGGGCGTCGTCCGCCTCGGATTCGTCGATCATGCGCTTCTGCTGCACGACGTCGCCCAGGCCATAGGCCATCCACGCGTTGGCCGGCAGCCCGTCGCGGCCGGCGCGGCCAGTTTCCTGGTAATAGCCTTCCATGCTCTTCGGCAAGTCCAGGTGTGCCACAAAGCGCACATCCGGCTTGTCGATGCCCATGCCGAACGCAATCGTCGCCACCATGACGATGCCCTCCTCCTCGCGGAACCGGGCCTGATGGTGCTGCCGCACCTGGGCGTCCATGCCGGCGTGGTAGGCCAGCGCGTTGATGCCGTGGCCGGCCAGCCACTGCGCGGTTTCCTCCACCTTCTTGCGCGACAGGCAGTAGACGATGCCGCTGTCGTGCCCGCCGTCGCCGTTCATGTGCTCGGCCTTGATGAAGGCCAGCAGTTGCTGCCTGGCGTTGTCTTTCTCGACGATGCGGTAGCGGATGTTCGGCCGGTCGAAGCTGGAGATGAAGACGCGCGCATCGTCCAGCGCGAGCCGCTCGATGATTTCGTTGCGCGTCAGCGAGTCCGCGGTGGCCGTGAGCGCGATGCGCGGCACGTTCGGGAACCGCTCGTGCAGCACCGAAAGCTGGATGTACTCGGGCCGGAAGTCGTGCCCCCATTGCGACACGCAGTGCGCCTCGTCGATGGCGAACAGCCCCACGCGCGTGCGGTCCAGCAGATCCAGGAAGCGCGGCGTCATCAGCCGTTCGGGCGCCACGTACAGCACCTCGATCCGGCCGGCCAGCAGGTCGCGCTCCACGGCCGACGCCTCGCCGCTGCTCAGCGTCGAGTTCAGCACCGCGGCGCGCACGCCCGCTTCGGTCAGCGCCGCCACCTGGTCCTGCATCAGCGCAATCAATGGCGAAACGACGATGCCGACACCATGGCCGGCCTGCTGGCGCAGCAGCGCGGGAATCTGGTAGCAGAGCGATTTGCCGCCACCGGTGGGCATCAGGACCAGGCAGTCCCCGCCATCGGCCACGTGGTCGATGATCTCGGCCTGCCTGCCGCGGAAGGCGTGATAGCCGAAGACTTCTTTGAGAATCGCCAGGGCGCGCGACATGGGACAGCCGGATACGGAAAGCGGGAAAGGCGTAACCATACCACCGCACGCGGCGCGCAGGTCCGGTGCGGCCGTGGCGATGTCGCGTGGATGCCAAATGCGGCCGGCTGTCTTGCGCCAGCACAAGCAGGGCGTGGCGCCACCGTCCTACGATGGCGACTCAGGTTCCCACCACAAGACACCATGCAGCGCCATGCCTTCACCCTTCCGATCGAGATCGTGCGCGGGGGGCCGGAGCCCTACAAGCGACAGATCATGCGGCAGGTCGAGCGCATGATCGTGACCGGGCGCCTGCAGACCGGCGACCGCCTGCCATCGATCACGTGCCTGGTCGCCACGCTGCGGGTGTCCCGCAACACCGTGGTCGGCGCCTACGAGGGCCTGACCGATGCCGGGCTGCTGCGCGGCGAGCCGGGCCGGGGCTTCTATGTGGCCGATGCCATACCGCGTGCCTCGGCGCCACCGGCACCGGTGCCACCATCGGCCATGCCGGCCGAGGCCGTGCCGCCGCCCATGGAATCCCCCGCCCGCGCAGCGGTGTGCCCGCCCGGCGTTCATACCTCGCCGCCCCGCCTGCCGGTGATCCACGATTTCAAGCTTGGCCGTCCGGCGCCCGATGCGTTCCCGGCCCGCCGCTGGGCCATGCTGTCGAACCCGCTGCTGCGGCAGATGCGCCAGGCCATCAGCGAATACCCGCCGGCGGAAGGCCTCTGGGGTCTGCGCATGCAGATTGCCGACTACCTGGCCGCCACGCGCGCGCTGGCCGTCGAGCCGACGCAGATCCTGATCGTCTCCGGCGTGCAGGAAGCCCTGCACCTGCTTGCCGCGCAGCTGGTCCACCATGGCGACCGCGTCGTGGTCGAATCGCCGGGCTATGCCGGCTTCTGCAACCTGCCCCAGCTTGCCCACGCGACGCCGATCGGCGTACCGGTCGATGCGGACGGGCTCTGCGCCCATGCGCTGCCGTCCGGGCCTGTTCGGCTGGTCTACACCACGCCTTCGCACCAGTACCCGCTGGGCTACACAATGTCGATGGACCGGCGCCGCGCCCTGCTGCGCTGGGCCGCCCAGTCCGGCGCCTGCGTCATCGAGGACGACTACGACGGCGACTTCGCCTACGAAGGCGCGCCGCCGCCGCCGCTGATGGCGATGGATCCTTCCCGGGTGGTCTACGTCGGATCGTTCTCAAAGGTGCTCGGGCCGGGCCTGCGGCTCGGCTTCATGGCCTGCCCGCCCTGGCTGACCGACGCCATCGCGCGCCGCAAGGCGCTGCTCAACCACGGCTGCCCATGGCTCGAGCAGGCCGTGCTGGCGCGGCTGATCGAATATGGCGACTACAGCCGGCATCTGTACCGCCTGCGCCGCCGCTACCGCGAGCAGCGCGACGCCCTGCTCGCCGGGCTGCATGACATCTGGGACGGCCGATGCCACATCAGCGGCGCGGACACGGGCATGCACGTCGCGCTCCATCTGCCGTCCGATGGGCCGACCGCCGCAAGCGTCGCGGATCGCGCACTGGCGCACGGCATCCGGCTGTATCCGCTGCACGAGGCCGCCTGCGGCTTCATCCCGGCCGCGGCCCAACGGATCCTGCTCCTCGGCTATGCGTCGCAGAACGTGGACCAGATCCGCCAGGCGCTGGTCCGGCTCAAGCTGGCCGTCGGCGCATGCCGGCAGCGGGCGGCCGATGCAGACGCACCGGCCGGCCTCGACGCCTGATCGCTACGGCGCGGCGCGCATCGCGCCGAAGTGGCGGGACAAGGCGTCGATGGCGGCGTCGTCGAGTGGCTCCGCCATCGGCCGCATCACGGCATCGTCGCGCCGGCCGGCCTTGAAGTCGCGCAGCTGCTTGGCCAGGTATTCGGCCTTCTGCCCGGCCAGGTTCGGATACAAGCCGACGCTGCTGATGCCGTCCACACCATGGCAGGTGGCGCACATCGGCAGGATGGCCGCCAGCTTGTCGGCCGGCTTCTGCACCGGCTTGCCCCCCTCAACGCCCGCAGCCGCCTGGGCCGCCGCGGCCACGCCAAGCCATGTCAGCACCGCGACCGGCAGTTTCCAATGAGAACGTGTCATGGTCGGGCTCCTTAGTGCTTGCGCGTCGGCGGCAAACCCACCGAGATCCATTGGGTACGGGCGCGCGAGAAGATGCCGGCCGGGCTTTCCATCTTGTGCTCGGCCACCAGCGCCAGGGTTTTGCTGTCGTAGATCCGCAGCCGGTCGCCGTAGTAGCCAGCGCTGACGTACAGGTACTTGCCGTCACGCGTGTATTCCGGGAAGAACGCATGGCCGCCTGCATCGAGCGTGCGCGCCACCTCCAGCGTCTGCTTGTCGATCAGCTGGATCTGCGACGCCTTCTTGTCCTTGCTGACGATGTCGACAGCCACGTACGGCGCGTCGGGATGCGCCGCCGGCGACTCCGTCGGGCCTGCCACGGCGATGTTCTTCACCACCGAGAAGTCGGCCGTGTCCCACACCGTGACGACGTCGCCCTTGTCGCACTGGCCGATATTGGTGCCGAACGCCAGCATCCGGCCGCCCACCGGCGTCACCGCGCCGGACCCCACGTGCGGCTGGCAGCCCGCAGGGATGTCGCGCGCCACCTTGTTCTCCTTGAGGTCGATGGCCACGATCTTGTTGTCGCCGTAAGACGCCACCATCGAGTACCGGCCATCGGGCGTCAGGAACGTGTCGTGCAGCATCCGGCCGACCTTTTCGAGCTTGGTCACCGGCATGCCTTCGCGGTCGGGGTCGACGATCCAGATCTGTCCCGCCTGACGCAACGTCAGCGCGAACCTGTTGTTGATCCGGCTCCCGATCACCGGCCCGCCGGCCGACTGGATGAACTTGCCATCGGGGTCCTTGCCCTCCAGGCGCAGGTACTTCACGGGCTCCAGCGTGTCCGCCTTCAGGATCACCACGAGATTCGGCACGAACGAACTCGCGGCCAGCCATTTGCCGTCGTTCGACACGGCGATGCCGGGCCCGGTCAGCCCCGTCTTGACCTTGCGCACCACCTTGAGCGTGTACAGGTCGATCTTGTAGACATGCCCGTCGTCGCTCTTGAGCCACGCCCAGCGCGCCTCCACCGGGCTGAATTCCATGATGTGCGGCGCAACCGGCGTGGCGATCTCGCCAACCACCTTGTTCGTGGCGCCGTCCAGGAACACGGTCTTCGCGTTGTCGCCGGTGCCGCGCCCGTAGCGGCCGCGCGCCATCACCACCATCAGGTCGTAGACCGAACCAATCTGGTAGCTGGGCTTCGACGGCAGCGTCGATTCATCGACGAGCACTTGCAGGCTGTCGCGGATCTGCTGCATCGACCATTCGGGGCGCCCCACTGGCTGCGTCTTGATGTACTGCGAGACCAACCGGATGTCCTCGTCCGCCATGCGCGAATGGAACGGCGGCATCAGCGTGTCAGGAATGCCGGTCATGATCGTGCCGCGCAGCGCGGCTTCGCTCTGCACCAGCCGGTCCTTGTGCAGGGCCGGCCCGACATAGCCGCCCCGGCTGGCCGAGTGACACACCGCGCAGTTGGCCTGGTACAGCGCGTCCGCACGCTTGAGGGCGTCCGCGGGCATGGCCGATATGGCCGACGACACGCCGGCCGCCAAAACGGTCCCTAGCACTTTTCCTAGCATCGCTTACCTTTTGTGGGGAACGCCACGCTCTGCTGGTGGCGACTACACAAGTCTGCGCGCGGACAGCGACGCCCACAGGGGATGGAAAGCGCGCGCCGGTGGGTACGGATTCGAAGCACTGTTTGCGCCAGATCAGGTGCACTTTAAGGATTCTTCGCTTGCTGCCCGCATGCCGAACGGCTCCAATCTGCCCAGAGGAATCTCAGTGGGGGAGGAGCGATGAGCGGCCAGCAGGACCACTATAGTTTCAGCAGCGAGCACACCCCAGTACCCGGCAGCCGATGGGCGGAGCGCTACGCCTGCTGGCTGATGCGTCGGCGCAGGCTGGTGCTGGCGCTCTCCATCTGCCTTTGCGCGCTTGCGGCCGTTGGACTGGATCGTCTGGGCTTCAGCAGCGACTACCGCGACTTCTTTCGGCCCGACGACCCCCAGCTGCTCGCGCATCAATCCCTTCGTCACTCGTATTCCGACGATTACGATGCCCTGGTCGCGTTCGTGCCTGGTGATGGCACCGTGTTTTCGGCCCGCGCCCTGGGCGCCATGGCGGCGTTCACCGAGAAAGCCTGGTCGTTGCCGCACGCGCGGCGCGTGGACAGCCTGACCAATCATCAGCACGCCGAGGCGGACGCCGATCTGCTTCGGGTTCGTCCGCTCTACCAGGCCGAACTGGCCGAGACCGCCAGCGGCATCGAGCGAATCCGCACCATTGCGATGGGCGAGACATCGCTGGTGGGCCGGCTGGTCTCGCACGACGGCGCCGTGTCGGGCGTGAACATCAGCTTTGCGCTCCCGGCGCCCACCGAAGCGAGCATGCCGGAAGCCGTGCATGGGCTGCGCAGACTGATCGAGGCGCATCGGGCCGAGTATCCCGACATCAAGATCAAGGCCAGCGGCGGCATCCTGCTCGATACGGCGTTCGAGGAGCAGGCGCAGAATGACCTGGAGACACTGACGCCGCTGATGTACGCGCTGATCCTGGTGGTAATGTTCATCGCCTTGCGCAGTGCGGTGGGCGTGCTGGCGGCGCTGCTGGTCATGACGTTGTCGATCGTCGCGTCGCTGGGAATGGCCGGATGGTTCGGGCTCCGGCTCACCGCCATGTCGGTGTCGGCGCCGACCATCCTGACGACGATCGCCGTGGCGTGCAGCCTGCACGTCATCGTCTATGCCGTGCGGCGCATGGCCGCCGGGCTGGGCCAGCAGGACGCCGTCCGTGAATCGGTGGCCATCAACCTGCCGATCGTGGCCATGGCGTGTGGCACGGACGCCCTGGGCTTCTTCAGCATGTGCCTGTCCGACGTGCCGCCGATTGCAACGTTTGGCGTGATACTGGGTACGGGGGCCCTGGCGATCTTCATCTTCTCGGTGACGTTCCTGCCCGCCTGCCTGGCGTTGCTGCCGCTGAAGGGCAACGGCCGTCTGCTGCGGCAGGGCCAAGCGTTGGGCAGGTTTGCCGTGGTAATGGTCGATCGGCGACGCCCGATCTTCGGATGCGCGGCTGCGCTGGCGGTCCTCGGCGGCATCTACGCCGCGCAAAACCAGCTCGAAGACAACTTCGTCGATTACTTCAGCCCCGCCGTCGAGTTTCGGCGCGATACGGACTTCATCAGCGCCCATCTGACGGGCGTGCACGCAGTCCACTACTCCCTGGCGGCGCCGGCGGGTACGTCGGTTGCGTCATCCAGCTATCTGCAGGACGTCGATCGTCTTGCCGCGTGGCTGCGGTCGCAGCCCGAGGTTCATCATGTCAGCGCGTTATCCGACATCGTGAAGCGGATTCACCGCACGCTTGAGAACGACTCGCCAGCGGCCTATCGCATCCCGGATGACGACGTGCAGAGCGCGCAGATGCTGCTGCTCTTCGAGATGTCGCTGCCACCCGGGCTCAGCCTCAACGATCAGATCCGGATCGATCGATCCGCCAGCCGGTTGACCGTGGTGCTCGCCGACATGTCTTCCGCGGAGCTGGTGGCGTTCGATCGCCGCGCGCATGAATGGATGCGCGCGAACCTGCCGGACACGATGGCCACGCACGGCACCGGCCCGTCCATGATGTTTGCGCGCATCGGCCAGTCCAACATCCCCGGGACACTGAAGGGGTATGTGCTGCAGATCCTGCTGATCTCGCTGGTTATTGCGGTGGCCATGCAGAGTGTTCGCCTTGGCATCGCCAGCCTGCTGCCGAATGTCCTGCCCTCGCTGCTGGCTTTTGGCGTCTGGGGCGCCACGGTGGGGCAGGTCGGGATGTCGGTTGCAATCGTCAGCGTCCTGGCCTACGGGATCATCGTCGACGACACCATCCACAGCATCTACAAGTATCACGCGGCGCGGACCCGGCAGGGGCTGCCGCCCCGCGCGGCAATCGAGTACGCGTATGGCAGTTCGGGTGTCGCGCTGGTCCTGACGACGGTCGTGCTGGTATTGGGATTCGGCGCCCTGACGCTGTCGCACTTCGATCTCAATGCCAACCTGGGAATCATGTCGCTGCTGACCATCGGCATTGCCGGCGTGATCGACCTGGTGGTCCTGCCGCCGCTGCTCTACGTGATGGACCGCCGCGCCACGCGCGAACTCGACAAGCCATTGCCATCAACCATGACACAGGGAACATTGACGCCATGATGCGAACCGTTTCAAGGCTGGCCGTACTCCTTTTCGTGCTCGCCGCGGTGCCGGTGCACGGTGAAACCTCGGCCGGTGCCCCGGACCCCGGGGAAGCGATTGCGGCAGAAGCCTACGCGCGGGAGAGAGGCTTCGACAGCTACCGGATGGACATGGAGATGATCCTGCGCGATCGGCAGGGCCGGGAGAGCGTGCGGCGGATGCGAGGCGCGGTGCTGGAGGTCGCAGACGATGGCGACAAGCATCTGATCGTTTTCGAAGCGCCGGCGGACATCAAGCACACCGCCTTCCTGACCTTCTCGCACGCCGACAAACCCGACGACCAATGGCTATACCTGCCGTCGCTGAAGCGGACCCGGCGCATTGCATCCGACAACAGGTCGGGCTCGTTCCTTGGCAGCGAGTTTTCCTTCGAGGACCTGACGTCGCAGTTGCCGCGCAAGTTCAGCCACACGCTGGTTGGCGAAGAAACGGTGGCCGACCGGCCCAGTTTCAAGCTGGAGCGCGTGCCGCGTTACGAAGGCTCGGGTTATACCCGACAGATGCTCTGGATCGACAAGGAGCGATGGGTCGCGCTGAAGACGGAGTTCTATGACCGGCGCGGCGCACTGCAGAAGACGCTGGAGACTGGCGGATATGAGCGCTACGAGGGTCGTCTGCTGAAGCCGGCCTGGATGTCCATGCTGAATCACCAGACGGGCAAGTCCACGCGCATCAACATGCGCAACTACAGGTTCCGCGAATCGAGCATCAACCGCCAGGACTTCCTGCCGCAGCGGCTTGAGTATGTCCGTTAGCCGGCGGATCGCTGCGCGGTGGTGCGCGGCCATCGGCTTCGGTCTTGCATCCGGTGGCACCGAGGCCGTGCCTGACGTCGAGACGTCGGGCAGCATCGGAATCGAAGCGCGGCTGTTCAACCGTCGCCCCGCGCTGCCGGACCAACGCTGGCATTCGGGTGCGCTGGTCCTGAATCCCGGCTGGATCGTCACGCATCCGGCGGTGCCCGAATTGTCGGCGCGATTGACGATCTACGCGCGGCTCGACACGGCGGACACTGCGATGCGGTACGTTGATGCGCGCGAAGCCCAGTTGCGCTATGAGGACGGTGACAACCTCTGGCAAGTCGGGATGGAGACCGTCGATTGGAGCGTGATGGAGTCCAGCCATCCGGCCAACATCATCAACCAGGTGGACACGCGCGCGGATATCGATCTGCAGGCCAAGCTCGGCCAGCCGATGCTGTCCTATACGCGCTTCACCGATCGGTATGGCCGGTTCGCCGCGTACTGGATGCCCTGGTTCCGTCCCCGGCCGCTGCTTGGCACCGGCAGCCGCCTGCGCGTAGGCCCCGTGGCGACGGACAACGCACCGCATGGGCTGTCGCCCTGGCTGCGCACCAATGATGTGGCGGTGTACTGGTCTGGTACGGTCGGCCCAGGCGACCTGAGCGCCTATGTTTTCGATGGCCTGTCGCGCGAGCCGGACTTCTCGGCGGACTTGACCGCGAACTACCGGCGCATCCGTCAGCTTGGCCTGACCGCCCAGGTGCCAGTGGGCAGCATGCTATGGAAAGGCGAGGCCATTCATCGACGGGGACAAGGACGCCCTTTCTGGTCCTGGACCGCTGGCGGGGAGTACACGGTGACGCAACCGAGCCTGGATGTCTCCCTGCTGTTCGAGATCCTGCGGGACGACCGCGACGACAGCGCGCCGCTGGCGCTCTACAAGAACGCCCTGTTCGGTGGCGTGCGGTTGCGCTTCAACGAGCCCGGCGACGCGGAACTTCTGTACGGCATCCTGCACGACCGCGCCAACCGCGTGCTGGTCCATCGCCTGGAGTTCAGCCGGCGCTTCGGGCAGTCCATCCGCCTGGCCCTGCAAGCGCGCAAGGCCGCGTGCAACAGTGACAGCCCCTTTGCGCCGATCTGCCATGACAGTGTTTTCCAGATCAATCTGAACCACAGCTTTTGAGGCGTCGTGTCGCCCAGCGGACTCGACCTGTGCGATGGACGGTGGCGCCCCGAGCCAGCGCCAGCAAGCCCTCCAGGACGAAAAAAAACCCGGCTCTTTCGAGCCGGGTTCTTGACTACCGCGGTAGCGTCGGACGCGATCAGACTGCGTCGCCGTCGCCTTCGGTGGCTTGCACCACCGGCGGCTCGATGAAGAGCGACTGCTCTTCGTCGCTGATCGCCTGGGCGCGTTCGCGCTCGGCGGCCTCGCGTGCCTTGCGGGCACGGTGGTAGGCCAGGCCGGTACCAGCCGGGATCAGGCGGCCCACGATCACGTTTTCCTTCAGACCACGCAGGTCGTCGGTCTTGCCCATGATCGCGGCTTCGGTCAGCACGCGCGTGGTTTCCTGGAACGATGCCGCCGAGATGAAGCTGTCGGTCGACAGCGACGCCTTGGTAATACCCAGCAGCAGGTTCTCGTGGATGGCCGGACGCTTGCCTTCGGCGATCACGCGATCGTTCTCGTCGAGCAGTTCCGAACGCTCCACCTGTTCACCCGGGATGAACTTGGTGTCGCCCACTTCCTGGATCTGCACGCGGCGCAGCATCTGACGAACAATCACTTCGATGTGCTTGTCGTTGATCTTCACGCCCTGCAGACGGTACACGTCCTGCACCTCGTCCACGATGTAGTGCGCCAGTTCCTCGATGCCCTTCAGGCGCAGGATGTCGTGCGGGTCCGCCGGACCTTCCACGATCATTTCGCCCTTGTTCACCACCTGGCCATCGTGCACCAGCACCTGCTTTTCCTTCGCGATCAGGAACTCGTGGGCGTTGCCGTCCAGGTCCGTGATGACCAGGCGCTGCTTGCCCTTCGTGTCCTTGCCGAACGACACCGTACCGGTGACCTCCGCCAGCACGGCGGCGTCCTTCGGCGAACGGGCTTCGAACAGCTCGGCCACACGCGGCAGACCCCCGGTAATGTCGCGGGTCTTCTGCGATTCGGTCGGGATACGCGCCAGGACTTCACCGACGTGCACCTGCTGGCCGTCCTTCACGGTAATCAGCGCGCCCACCTGGAAGCCGATGGTCACGGAGTGGTCCGTGCCCGGGATCTTGACTTCCTGGTTGTTCGCGTCGAGCAGCTTCACCTGCGGGCGCAGGCCCTTGGTGGCAGCCGTGCGGCGCTTGGCGTCGATCACCACGAGGGTCGACAGGCCGGTGACCTCGTCCATCTGCTTGGCGACGGTCACGCCTTCTTCCACGTTCTCGAACTTGATCGTGCCCGAGTACTCGGAAACGATCGGGCGCGTCAGCGCGTCCCACGTGGCCAGTTGCGTGCCAGCCTTGATGGCCTGGCCGTCCTGCACCAGCAGCGTGGCACCGTACGGGATCTTGTGGCGCTCACGCTCGCGGCCGTGGTCGTCCGTGATCAGTGCCTCGCCGGAACGCGAGATCACGATCAGTTCGCCCTTGGCGTTGGTCACGTAGCGCATGGTCACCGTGAAGCGCACCGTACCGGTGGCCTTGGCTTCCACGCTCGACGCCACTGCCGCACGCGATGCCGCACCACCGATGTGGAACGTACGCATGGTCAGCTGGGTACCCGGCTCGCCGATCGACTGCGCGGCGATCACACCCACCGCTTCGCCCGAGTTCACCAGCACGCCGCGGCCCAGGTCGCGGCCGTAGCACTTGGCGCACAGGCCGTAGCGCGTGTCGCACGACAGCGGCGTGCGGACCTTGACCTCGTCCACGCCGATGTTGTCGATCAGCTCGACCAGGTCTTCGTCCAGCAGCGTGCCGCTTTCGATGGCGGTTTCCTGGGTCTCAGGGTTCACCACGTCGCCCACGGTCACACGGCCCAGGATACGGTCGCGCAGGGCTTCGATCACTTCACCGCCCTCGACCAGCGCCTTCATGGCCACGCCGTTGGTCGTGCCGCAATCGTCTTCCACCACGACCAGATCCTGCGTCACGTCGACCAGACGACGGGTCAGGTAACCCGAGTTCGCGGTCTTCAGTGCCGTATCGGCCAGGCCCTTACGCGCACCGTGGGTCGAGATGAAGTACTGCAGAACGTTCAGGCCTTCACGGAAGTTCGCCGTAATCGGCGTTTCGATGATCGAGCCGTCCGGCTTGGCCATCAGGCCGCGCATCCCCGCAAGCTGACGAATCTGGGCCGCGCTACCGCGCGCACCCGAGTCCGCCATCATGTAGATCGAGTTGAACGATTCCTGCTTGACCGTCGCACCGGTGCGATCGACCACGTCCTCGTGCTGGAGTTGCTCCATCATCGCCTTGCCCACCTGGTCGCCCGCGGCGCCCCAGATGTCCACGACGTTGTTGTAGCGCTCCTGGTCCGTCACCAGACCCGACATGTACTGCTTGTCGTATTCCTTCACCTTGGCAGCCGCGTCGGAGATGATCTTCTCCTTCTGCGGCGGCACCAGCATGTCGTCGATGGCGATCGAGATACCGGCGCGCGTGGCCAGGCGGAAGCCCGACTGCAGCAGCTTGTCGGCAAAGATCACGGTCTCGCGCAGGCCGCACTTGCGGAATGCCGTGTTGATCAGGCGCGAGATTTCCTTCTTCTTCAGCGGCTTGTTCAGCACCGAGAACGGCAGGCCCTTCGGCAGGATCTCGGACAGGATCGCGCGGCCGACCGTGGTGGCCTGCAGCGTGATCTTGGGCGCGAAACGGGCATCGCCGTCGGCGTCCTTGTTCACGAGTTCGTACTCGGTGATCCGCACGTTCACGCGCGACGCGAGTTCGACTTCCTTGTTCTCGTAGGCGCGGATGACTTCGCTGATGTCAGCGAACGTCATGCCCTCGCCCTTGCCGTTGATCTTGTCGCGGGTCGTGTAGTACAGACCCAGCACCACGTCCTGCGACGGCACGATCGACGGATCGCCGTTGGCCGGGAACAGCACGTTGTTGGACGCCAGCATCAGCGTGCGGGCTTCCATCTGGGCTTCCAGCGACAGCGGCACGTGAACGGCCATCTGGTCACCGTCGAAGTCGGCGTTGAACGCCGCGCAGACCAGCGGGTGCAGCTGGATGGCCTTGCCTTCGATCAGCACCGGCTCGAACGCCTGGATGCCCAGGCGGTGCAGCGTCGGCGCGCGGTTCAGCATCACCGGGTGCTCGCGGATCACCTCTTCGAGGATGTCCCACACCACCGGCGTCTGGCTTTCCACTTCCTTCTTCGCCGCCTTGATCGTGGTGGCGATGCCCATCGTTTCCAGCTTGTGGAAGATGAACGGCTTGAACAGCTCCAGCGCCATCAGCTTCGGCAGGCCGCACTGGTGCAGCTTCAGCGTCGGGCCCACCACGATGACCGAACGGCCCGAGTAGTCCACGCGCTTGCCCAGCAGGTTCTGACGGAAGCGGCCGCCCTTGCCCTTGATCATTTCGGCCAGGGACTTCAGCGGACGCTTGTTGGCGCCGGTCATCGCCTTGCCGCGACGGCCGTTGTCCAGCAGCGAGTCGACGGCCTCCTGCAGCATGCGCTTTTCGTTGCGCACGATGATCTCGGGGGCCTTCAGTTCCAGCAGGCGCTTCAGGCGGTTGTTACGGTTGATGACGCGGCGATACAGGTCGTTCAGGTCCGACGTGGCGAAACGGCCACCATCGAGCGGAACCAGCGGACGCAGTTCGGGCGGCAGCACCGGCAGCACTTCCAGGATCATCCACTCGGGCTTGATGCCCGAACGCTGGAACGCCTCCAGCACCTTCAGGCGCTTGGCGAACTTCTTGATCTTGGCTTCGGAACCGGTGGCCTGCAGCTCGGCGCGGATCTGTTCGATCTGCTTCTCGATGTCGATGCCGCGCAGCAGTTCACGGATGCCCTCGGCACCCATCATGGCCACGAATTCGCCTTCGCCGTACTCGTCGCACTTGGCGATGTAGTCGTCCTCGGACATGATCTGGCTCTTCTTGAGCGGGGTCATGCCCGGTTCCAGCACCACGAATGCCTCGAAGTACAGCACGCGCTCGATGTCGCGCAGCGTCATGTCGAGCACCATGCCCAGACGCGACGGCAGCGACTTCAGGAACCAGATGTGCGCGGTCGGGGCGGCCAGTTCGATGTGGCCCATGCGCTCGCGGCGCACCTTGGCCAGCGTCACTTCCACGCCGCACTTCTCGCAGATCACGCCACGGTGCTTCAGGCGCTTGTACTTGCCGCACAGGCACTCGTAGTCCTTGATCGGCCCGAAGATCTTGGCGCAGAACAGACCGTCGCGTTCCGGCTTGAACGTACGGTAGTTGATCGTCTCGGGCTTCTTCACTTCGCCGTACGACCACGAACGGATCTTCTCCGGCGATGCCAGGCCGATCTTGATCGCGTCGAACTGCTCTTCCTGCTGAACCTGCTTAAAGAGATCGAGCAATGCTTTCATTGCAACTCCTTGTTTCGCCACCGGGCCGGAGTCTGTCCGGCGCGGCGGCATTCAATCCTGTGGGAAACCTTCGCTGGTGGGTACCGGCCGTGCCGGCACCCGCATCAAACCTGGATCAGTAGCGATCCAGGTCGATGTCGATACCCAGCGAGCGGATTTCCTTCACCAGCACGTTGAACGACTCCGGCATGCCGGCATCGATCGAGTGCTCGCCCTTGACGATGTTCTCGTACACCTTCGTACGGCCGTTCACGTCATCGGACTTGACCGTCAGCATTTCCTGCAGCACGTACGACGCGCCGTAGGCTTCCAGTGCCCACACTTCCATCTCACCGAAACGCTGGCCACCGAACTGGGCCTTGCCGCCCAGCGGCTGCTGCGTCACCAGCGAGTACGGGCCGGTCGAACGCGCGTGCATCTTGTCGTCGACCAGGTGGTGCAGCTTCAGCATGTGCATCACACCCAGCGTGACCGGACGCTCGAACGCCTCGCCGGTGCGGCCGTCGAACAGCGTGACCTGCTGCTTCGATGCGGTCAGGCCCTTTTCCTTGGCGATCTCGTCCGGGTAGGCCAGGTCGAGCATGCGGCGGATTTCGGCCTCGTGCGCACCGTCGAACACCGGCGTGGCAAACGGCACACCCTTCTTCAGGTTGGAGGCCAGTTCCAGCACTTCGGCGTCCGACAGGCTGTCCAGGTCTTCCGCCTTGCCGCTCTCGTTGTAGATCTGCGCGAGCAGCGGACGGAGTTCGGTGGCCTTGGCCTGCGCCTTGAGCATGTCGCCGATACGCTGGCCCAGGCCGCGCGCGGCCCAGCCCAGGTGGGTTTCCAGAATCTGGCCCACGTTCATCCGCGACGGCACGCCCAGCGGGTTCAGCACGATGTCCGCCGGCGTACCGTCGGCCATGTACGGCATGTCTTCGATCGGGACGATCTTCGACACCACACCCTTGTTACCGTGACGGCCGGCCATCTTGTCGCCCGGCTGCAGGCGGCGCTTGACGGCCAGGTACACCTTGACCATCTTGATCACGCCCGGCGGCAGTTCGTCGCCCTGCGTGAGCTTCTTGCGCTTCTCTTCGAAGGCCAGGTCGAACTCGTGGCGCTTCTGCTCGATGGCTTCCTTGACGGCTTCCAGCTGGGCAGCCACTTCCTCGTCGGCCGGACGGATGTCGAACCAGTGGTATTTGTCCAGGTCGGCCAGGTACTCGCGCGTCAGCTTGGCGCCCTTGGCCAGCTTCTTCGGACCGCCGTTGACGGTCTTGTCGAGCAGCAGGCGCTCCAGACGCTGGAAGGCATCGCCTTCCACGATACGCAGCTGGTCGTTCAGGTCCAGGCGGTAGCGCTTCAGTTCGTCGTCGATGATCGACTGGGCACGCTTGTCGCGCGTCACGCCCTCGCGGGTGAAGACCTGCACGTCGATCACGATGCCGCTCATGCCCGACGGCACGCGCAGCGACGTGTCCTTCACGTCCGAAGCCTTCTCGCCGAAGATGGCGCGCAGCAGCTTCTCTTCCGGCGTGAGCTGGGTCTCGCCCTTCGGCGTGACCTTGCCCACCAGCACGTCGCCGGCTTCCACTTCGGCGCCGATGTACGTGATGCCCGACTCGTCCAGACGCGCCAGTTGCGCTTCGGCCAGGTTCGAGATGTCGCGCGTGATTTCCTCGGGTCCGAGCTTCGTGTCGCGGGCGACGACCGACAGTTCCTCGATGTGGATCGAGGTATAGCGGTCTTCGGCCACCACGCGCTCCGAGATCAGGATCGAATCCTCGAAGTTGTAGCCGTTCCACGGCATGAACGCCACCAGCATGTTCTGGCCCAGTGCCAGCTCGCCCAGGTCGGTCGAGGCGCCGTCGGCAATCACGTCGCCGCGGGCAACGATATCGCCAACCTTCACCATCGGACGCTGGTTGATGTTGGTGTTCTGGTTCGAACGCGTGTACTTGATCAGGTTGTAGATGTCCACGCCAACTTCGCCGGCCACGGCTTCGTCGTCGTTCACGCGGATCACCACGCGCATTGCGTCGACATAGTCGACCACGCCGCCACGCATTGCCTGAACGGCCGTGCCCGAGTCAACGGCCACGGTGCGCTCGATGCCGGTACCCACCAGCGGCTTGTCCGGACGCAGGCAAGGCACGGCCTGGCGCTGCATGTTGGCGCCCATCAGTGCACGGTTCGCGTCATCGTGCTCCAGGAACGGCACCAGCGATGCAGCGGCCGACACGATCTGCGACGGCGCCACGTCGATGTACTGCACGCGGTCCGGCGTGACCATGCGGGTTTCACGCTCCGAACCTTCGCGGGCGGACACCAGTTCGTCGATCAGGTTGCCTTCGGCATCGACGGTCGCGTTGGCCTGGGCCACCACGTACTTGCCTTCCTCGATGGCCGACAGGTAATCCACCTGGTCGGTCAGCTTGCTGTTTTCCACCTTGCGGTACGGCGTCTCCAAGAAGCCGTATTCGTTCAGGCGGGCGTACAGTGCCAGCGAGTTGATCAGGCCGATGTTCGGGCCCTCCGGCGTTTCGATCGGGCACACGCGGCCATAGTGGGTCGGGTGCACGTCGCGGACTTCAAAGCCGGCGCGCTCGCGCGTCAGACCACCCGGGCCAAGGGCCGACACGCGGCGCTTGTGGGTGATTTCCGACAGCGGGTTGGTCTGGTCCATGAACTGCGACAGCTGCGACGAACCGAAGAACTCGCGGATGGCCGACGAAATCGGCTTCGAGTTGATCAGGTCGTGCGGCATCAGGTTCTCGGTCTCGGCCTGGCCCAGACGTTCCTTGACGGCACGCTCCACGCGCGACAGGCCGGCGCGGAACTGGTTTTCCGCCAGTTCGCCGACGCAACGCACGCGACGATTGCCCAGGTGGTCGATATCGTCGACTTCGCCCTTGCCGTTGCGCAGGTTCACCAGGATCTTGATCGTCTCGAGGATGTCCTCGTCCTGCAGCACCATGCTGCCCTCGCCGCTCGGGCGCGACAGGCGGCTGTTGACCTTCATCCGGCCAACGCGCGACAGGTCGTACGATTCCTCGCTGTAGAACAGGCGCTGGAACAGCGCTTCCACGGCGTCCTCGGTGGGCGGCTCGCCCGGGCGCATCATGCGGTAGATGGCGATCCGCGCGGCCGTCTGGTCGGCGGTGTCGTCGGCACGCAGCGTCTGCGAGATGTACGGGCCCTGGTCCAGGTCGTTCGTGTACAGCGTCTGGATCTGCTTGACACCGGCTTCGCGCAGGTTTTCCAGCAGCGTCTCGGTCAGCTCGTCGTTGGCGTTGGCAATCACCTCGCCCGTATCGGGGTCGATGATGTTCTTGGCCAGCACGCGGCCCAGCAGGTAGTCTTCCGGCACGCTGATCAGCTTGGTACCGGCCGAATCCAGGTCACGGATGTGCTTGGCGTTGATCCGCTTGTCCTTTTCCACCACGACGCGGCCGTTCTTGTCGGCGATGTCGAAGCGTGCGACTTCACCACGCAGGCGCTCAGGCACGAATTCCAGCTGTGCGCCTTCGCTTTGCAGCGTGAAGTTGTCGAACACGAAGAAGTGGGCCAGGATCTGTTCCGGCGTCAGGCCGATCGACTTCAGCAGGATCGTCACCGGCATCTTGCGGCGGCGGTCCACACGGAAGTACAGGATGTCCTTCGGATCGAATTCGAAGTCCAGCCACGAGCCACGGTACGGAATGATACGTGCCGAGAACAGCAGCTTGCCCGAGCTGTGCGTCTTGCCCTTGTCGTGCTCGAAGAACACGCCCGGCGAACGGTGCAGCTGGCTAACGATGACACGCTCGGTGCCGTTAATCACGAAGGAACCGGTCGACGTCATGAGCGGGATTTCGCCCATGTAGACTTCCTGCTCCTTCACTTCCTTCACCTTGCCCGGGTTCTCGCGATCGTTGATGATCAGGCGAACCTTGGCGCGCAGGGCCGAGTGGAACGTCAGGCCGCGCTGCTGGCATTCCTTGACGTCGAACGGCGGGTTGGACAGGTGATACGAGACGAATTCCATACGGGCAAGCCCGTTATGGGAGGAGATGGGGAAAATCGCGTTGAAAGCGGCCTGCAGGCCCTCGCTCTTGCGACGCGCGGCCGGCGTTTCCGCTTGCAAAAACTGGGTGTAGGATTCAATCTGTGTGGCAAGCAGGAATGGAACCTGATGAACCGTCGCACGCTTCGCAAAGGATTTGCGAATGCGCTTCTTTTCGGTGAAGCTGTACGCCATGGGATCTCCGAATCATCGCAGGGCTGGCTGGACCTTGCCGGCACCTGAGGTGTTCAGCGACTGGGAGGGGATTTGGCGGTTGGCCGCTACCAACCTCTGGCTGACGGTGCCCGCACGCTGCGGACGGTGTGGTCATTGCACGGCGCAATGCCTGCACACGTCCGGGGGGCACCCGACCAAACTTGTCTTCTGCAGTCGGTTCAGAAGACAAACATCAGCAACCACCTAGTGTGCCACTGATGTTTGGCTTCTGCTGAGGCAGCGATCGATATCGCCTGCCGAAGCATACGCTACTTCACATTTCGTCCATCCGGACCGGTCTGCGCCCTAGCTGGGTGCCGCATCGAACACACCCGCATAAGCGCAAAAAGGCTGGCGCCGGGAATTTCCCTTTGCCAGCCCCTGCCGCGTGCCACAGAGGCACGCGCGGTACCACTTACTTGACGTCGACCTTGGCGCCGGCTTCTTCCAGCTTCTTCTTGGCCTCGTCGGCAGCAGCCTTGTCCACGCCTTCCTTGACGGGCTTCGGTGCGCCATCGACCAGGTCCTTGGCTTCCTTCAGGCCCAGACCGGTGATCTCGCGCACGGCCTTGATCACGCCAACCTTGTTCGAGCCAACTTCGGCCAGAATCACGTTGAACTCGGTCTTTTCTTCAGCAGCGGCGGCACCGCCAGCGCCCGGGGCAGCAGCCACAGCCATGGCAGCAGCCGACACGCCAAACTTCTCTTCGAACGCCTTGACCAGGTCGTTCAGTTCCATCACGGACATCGCGCCAACGGCTTCCAGGATGTCGTCTTTAGTGATTGCCATTTGGATTACTCCTACTAGATTTGATTCGGGATCGGTATTGCGATCTGTCTATGCGGCAGCTCAGGCAGCCGGGGCTTCCGCTTCCGCGGGAGCGCCTTCGGCGTTCTTGGCAGCCAGCGCGGCCAGCAGACGGGCGAAGCCCGACACCGGCGCCTGCATCACGCCAAGCAGCTGAGCGATCAGTTCGTCGCGGCTCGGGATCGAAGCCAGGGCCTTGACGGCGCCAGCATCGAGAACGTTGCCGTTGTACGACCCTGCGCGCAGGACCAGCTTGTCGTTGGTCTTGGCAAAGTCGTTCAGAACCTTGGCCGAGGCCACTGCATCTTCGGAAATACCGTAGATCAGCGGACCCGTCATCTGCTCTGCGAGGCCTGCAAACGGCGTACCTTCGACGGCACGGCGAGCCAGCGTATTCTTCAGAACGCGCAGGTACACGCCTTGCTGACGAGCGGTAGCACGCAGCTTGGTCAGATCGCCAACCGTAATGCCGCGATATTCGGCCACGACGATGGTCTGGGCCTTGGCGACTTGCGCCGAAACCTCAGCAACGACGGCCTTCTTATCTTCAATATTGAGTGGCACGGTTAAGCTCCAAAACGATGCGAATGCGGCGGTTGCCCGTCGCCTCACGCATCAGTCCAAACGAACGGCGTCCGATTGGCCCGAATCCGCCGGAATGCTCCGGCATCATCAATCCCTTCGGGTGCGCCATCTGCGCTGGCGGGCCGGCGGCCATCGGGGCAAGCCCCGCAAGGGCCGACCGATTAAGTCCACGCTGCGTCGGCAGAGCCGTCGCGGTGTGAACACCAGCGGTCTTTGATAACCAGCAACACCTGCCCGGCAAATCTGCCTGGCTGATGCCACTGCCCAAAGCCTTGCGACGATCGCGGCGCCGCCGCGATCCTCAATTCTTCCCCTGGCCGGCGTTATCGGGTTCCGGTCAGGCGGTTGCCGTCAGCTCAGGCTGCCAGCGAGGTCTGTTCGACGCGGACGCCAACGCCCATCGTGGACGACACGGCGACCTTGCGCAGGTACACACCCTTGCTCGTGGCCGGCTTGGCCTTGACCAGGGCGTCCAGCAGGGCGCTCAGGTTGCTCTTCAGCGCAGCGTCTTCGAACGAGCGGCGGCCGATGGTGGCGTGGATGATACCGGCCTTGTCGACACGGAACTGCACCTGACCAGCCTTGGCGTTCTTCACGGCCTGGGCGACGTCCGGCGTCACGGTGCCAACCTTCGGGTTCGGCATCAGGCCGCGCGGGCCCAGGATCTGGCCCAGCGTACCGACGATACGCATCGTGTCCGGCGAGGCGATCACGACGTCGAAGTTCAGGTTACCGGCCTTGACTTGCTCGGCCAGGTCTTCCATGCCCACCACGTCGGCGCCAGCAGCCTTGGCGGCTTCAGCCTTGTCGCCCTGGGCGAACACGGCCACGCGGACGCTCTTGCCGGTACCGGCCGGCAGCACGACGGAACCACGGACAACCTGGTCCGACTTCTTGGCGTCGATGCCCAGTTGCACGGACACGTCGATCGACTCGTCGAACTTCGCCGAGGCGCAGCTCTTGACCAGGCTCAGGGCCTCGTCGATCGGGTAGAACTTGGTGCGCTCGATCTTCGCCTTGTTGGCGGCGACGCGCTTCGAAACCTTAGCCATTTACAGACCCTCCACGGTGATGCCCATCGAACGCGCCGAACCAGCGATCGTACGCACGGCGGCCTCGAGATCGGCAGCGGTGAGATCGGCGTTCTTGGCCTTCGCGATTTCTTCAGCCTGAGCGCGGGTGATCTTGCCAACCTTGTCGGTATGCGGCTTGGCCGAACCCTTGGTCAGGCCGGCTGCCTTCTTGATCAGCACGGTCGCCGGGGGCGACTTCATCACGAACGTGAAGCTCTTGTCGGCGAAGGCGGTAATCACCACCGGCACCGGCAGACCGGGTTCCATACCCTGGGTCTGGGCGTTGAACGCCTTGCAGAACTCCATGATGTTCAGACCACGCTGACCCAGTGCGGGACCAACGGGCGGGGAGGGATTTGCCTTACCAGCCGGAATCTGCAGCTTGATAAAGCCAATGATCTTCTTGGCCATCTCTACTCCAATCCGGATCCGTTCCTGTTGCGGAATCAGATCCTGTTGAGTCGTAACGCGCTATCGTCATGCCGGGCATGACCTCACGCTCCTCTTGAGCGCCCTTGCGGACCGCTCCATCCGCCCGGCGCCGCCTCAGGGGCTGCGCCGGACAAAATCCTTAAACCTTCTCGACCTGGCCGAACTCGAGCTCCACCGGCGTGGCACGTCCGAAGATCGTGACCGTCACGCGCAGGCGCGACTTTTCGTAGTTCACTTCCTCGACGTTACCGTTGAAGTCTGTGAACGGGCCGTCCTTGACGCGGACCATCTCGCCCACTTCGAACAGCGTCTTGGGACGCGGCTTCTCGACCCCTTCCTGCATCTGGGTCATGATCTTGTCCACTTCCCGCTGCGAGATCGGGCTCGGGCGATTGCGTGCGCCGCCCACGAAACCGGTCACCTTGCTGGTGTTCTTCACCAGGTGCCACGTCTCGTCGGTCATTTCCATTTCCACCAGCACGTAGCCGGGGAAGAAACGACGCTCGGTCACGGACTTGTGGCCGCCCTTGATCTCGACCACTTCTTCGGAGGGCACCAGGATGCGGCCGAACTTGTCCTGCATCTCGGCGCGCTCGATGCGCTCCTGCAGCGCGCGCTGCACGCTCTTTTCCATGCCGGAGTAGGCGTGCACCACGTACCAGCGCTTCTTCGAAGCGGGCGATTCTGCGGCCGTGGTTTCCTGCTGAGCGTTATCCGTCATGTGCTACCTCTTATTTCCAGCCCAGGACGAGCGAAAAGATGACCCACTCGATGAGCTTGTCGGCCGACCACAGGAACAGCGCCATGATCACCACGAAGGCAAACACGAGCCCGGTCATCTGACCGGCTTCCTTGCGCGTCGGCCAGACGACCTTGCGAACTTCTCGGTACGACTCACGCGCAAAACCCACAAAGTCCTTGCCCGGCGCGGAGACCAGCGCCACCACGACGCCAAGGGCGAGGCCAGCAAAAAGCGCGGCGCCACGGACGTACGACGGCTGCTGGGCCAGCGCGTAGAAACCGATGACTCCGGCGACCACCAGGAGTACCGCGACCACAAGCATCCACTTGCCGGTCGAGGCGCCTACGGTTTCGACATTGGGATTAGCCATGTTTCGCAAACGAGACTAAGCCGCGTCACAGGTATTCCTGCGACGCGGCTGATTGATTTGGCAGGGGCAGAGGGAATCGAACCCCCAACCTTCGGTTTTGGAGACCGACGCTCTGCCAGTTGAGCTATACCCCTAAAACAACTGTAGGGCCGGCTTCACGCCAACCCCTCTGGCAAACGAACGCGACTGGTTGGTGCCGCGTTCGCCAGTTCGACCTGAAAATCAGTCGAGGATCTTTGCCACAACGCCGGCGCCGACGGTACGGCCGCCTTCGCGGATGGCGAAGCGCAGGCCTTCTTCCATGGCGATCGGGGCGATCAGCTTGACGGTGATCGACACGTTGTCACCCGGCATGACCATTTCCTTGTCCTTCGGCAGCTCGATCGAGCCGGTCACGTCGGTCGTGCGGAAGTAGAACTGCGGGCGATAGTTGTTGAAGAACGGCGTGTGACGGCCGCCTTCGTCCTTCGACAGGATGTACACCTCGCCGGTGAAGTGCGTGTGCGGCTTGATCGAGCCCGGCTTGCACAGGACCTGACCACGCTCCACGTCTTCGCGCTTCGTGCCGCGCAGCAGCAGACCGACGTTGTCGCCAGCCTGGCCCTGGTCCAGCAGCTTGCGGAACATTTCCACGCCCGTGCAGGTCGTCTTCACCGTCGGGCGGATACCCACGATTTCGATTTCCTCACCGACCTTCACCACGCCGCGCTCGATACGGCCGGTCACCACGGTACCGCGGCCCGAGATCGAGAACACGTCTTCCACCGGCATCAGGAACGTACCGTCCACGGCGCGCTCCGGCGTCGGGATGTACGTGTCCAGCGCTTCGGCCAGGCGCATGATCGCTTCTTCGCCCAGGTCGCCCTTGTCGCCTTCCAGCGCCAGCTTGGCCGAACCCTTCACGATCGGCGTGTCGTCGCCCGGGAAGTCGTACTTGCTCAGCAGCTCGCGCACTTCCATTTCCACCAGCTCGAGCAGCTCGGCGTCGTCCACCATGTCGCACTTGTTCAGGAACACGATGATGTACGGCACGCCAACCTGACGGGCCAGCAGGATGTGCTCGCGCGTCTGCGGCATCGGGCCGTCAGCGGCCGAGCACACCAGGATGGCGCCGTCCATCTGCGCGGCGCCCGTGATCATGTTCTTCACGTAGTCGGCGTGGCCCGGGCAGTCAACGTGGGCGTAGTGGCGGTTGGCCGTCTCGTATTCCACGTGCGCGGTGTTGATCGTGATGCCGCGTGCCTTTTCTTCCGGCGCAGCGTCGATCTCGTCGTACTTCTTGGCGGCGCCACCGAACTTCGCAGCCAGCACCGTGGCAATCGCTGCCGTCAGCGTCGTCTTGCCGTGGTCAACGTGACCAATCGTACCTACGTTCACGTGCGGCTTGGTCCGCTCGAACTTTTCCTTTGCCATTTCGCGACTCCTGTCTCGGTAGCAATTGCCAGTGCGGGTATTGATGGTGCCCATGGGCAGGATCGAACTGCCGACCTCTCCCTTACCAAGGGAGTGCTCTACCACTGAGCCACATGGGCGAATCTTGACTTACTTCTGCGACGGCAACCTGGGCACTGGAGCGGGTGAAGGGAATCGAACCCTCGTCGTAAGCTTGGAAGGCTTCTGCTCTACCATTGAGCTACACCCGCCCGGTTACTTCCTGCCTCACCGGCTCAGTCCGGCTGCTGTCTTGCATTCTGGTGGAGAGGGCTGGATTCGAACCAGCGTAGGCGTAAGCCAACAGATTTACAGTCTGCCCCCTTTAGCCACTCGGGCACCTCTCCGCAGAGAACTTGTGATTATGGTTTAACTTGCCGGGGCTGTCAAGCACTTTCCAAGCGGGCTGTGCTGTTGCGGTTACTCCGGAAGCCTGCATTGGCAGCCTGGCGGCAGCCCTGTGCGGACCAGAATCATCGATCTGAAATCGACGCTCTCACCCTATAGGGTCTTGTAAATCGCGCTTTGGCAGCGGCATGGCGGCTGGCCGGCGCCAGCAATCTCGCCGCTGCAAAAGCAAAACCCCCAAGCTTTTGGGCTTGGGGGTTCTGGGTATAAGAGCCTGGCGATGACCTACTTTCACACGGGTAGTCCGCACTATCATCGGCGCAAAGTCGTTTCACGGTCCTGTTCGGGATGGGAAGGGGTGGTTCCAACTCGCTATGGTCACCAGGCATGAGGGGTTGCCGGCGCTGACGTGTGGTCAGCGCGGGCGAATCTGGGTGTAGTAAAGATATGGGGTTGTGCTGTATGCCTGTGGCACAGCGGAACACCAGGTAAAACACACTGGTTATAGGATCAAGCCTTACGGGCAATTAGTACTGGTTAGCTTAACGCATTACTGCGCTTCCACACCCAGCCTATCAACGTCCTGGTCTCGAACGACCCTTCAAGGAGGTCAAGCCTCCAGGGAATCCTCATCTTCAGGCGAGTTTCCCGCTTAGATGCTTTCAGCGGTTATCTCTTCCGTACATAGCTACCCTGCGATGCCTCTGGCGAGACAACAGGTACACCAGCGGTACGTCCACTCCGGTCCTCTCGTACTAGGAGCAGCCCCCGTCAAGATTCCAACGCCCACGGCAGATAGGGACCAAACTGTCTCACGACGTTTTAAACCCAGCTCACGTACCTCTTTAAATGGCGAACAGCCATACCCTTGGGACCGGCTACAGCCCCAGGATGAGATGAGCCGACATCGAGGTGCCAAACACCGCCGTCGATATGAACTCTTGGGCGGTATCAGCCTGTTATCCCCAGAGTACCTTTTATCCGTTGAGCGATGGCCCTTCCATTCAGAACCACCGGATCACTATGTCCTGCTTTCGCACCTGCTCGACTTGTCGGTCTCGCAGTTAAGCACGCTTTTGCCATTGCACTTTAGGTACGATGTCCGACCGTACCAAGCGTACCTTCGAACTCCTCCGTTACACTTTGGGAGGAGACCGCCCCAGTCAAACTGCCTACCATGCACTGTCCCCGACCCGGATTCACGGGCCAAGGTTAGAACCTCAAACAAACCAGGGTGGTATTTCAAGGACGGCTCCACGTGAACTAGCGTCCACGCTTCAAAGCCTCCCACCTATCCTACACAGATCGGTTCAAAGTCCAATGCAAAGCTACAGTAAAGGTTCATGGGGTCTTTCCGTCTAGCCGCGGGGAGATTGCATCATCACAAACACTTCAACTTCGCTGAGTCTCGGGAGGAGACAGTGTGGCCATCGTTACGCCATTCGTGCAGGTCGGAACTTACCCGACAAGGAATTTCGCTACCTTAGGACCGTTATAGTTACGGCCGCCGTTTACCGGGACTTCAATCAAGAGCTTGCACCCCATCATTTAATCTTCCGGCACCGGGCAGGCGTCACACCCTATACGTCCACTTTCGTGTTTGCAGAGTGCTGTGTTTTTATTAAACAGTCGCAGCCACCATTTTATTGCAACCCCTTCACCCTTCTGGCGCAGGCCAGTCAAGCTACCAGGGCGTACCTTATCCCGAAGTTACGGTACCAATTTGCCGAGTTCCTTCTCCCGAGTTCTCTCAAGCGCCTTAGAATACTCATCTCGCCCACCTGTGTCGGTTTGCGGTACGGTCTCGTATGACTGAAGCTTAGAGGCTTTTCTTGGAACCACTTCCAATTGCTTCGCAGCACTAGGCCGCTCGCCCCGCATCCTTGAATTCCGCGCCCGGATTTGCCTAAGCGCCTTCTCCAATGCAGGGACCGGGACTTCCAACACCCGGACAACCTTCCGCGATCCGTCCCCCCATCGCATCATACGACGGTGCAGGAATATTAACCTGCTTCCCATCAGCTACGCATCTCTGCCTCGCCTTAGGGGCCGACTCACCCTACGCCGATGAACGTTGCATAGGAAACCTTGGGCTTACGGCGAGGGGGCCTTTCACCCCCTTTATCGCTACTCATGTCAGCATTCGCACTTCTGATACCTCCAGCATCCTTTACAAGACACCTTCACAGGCTTACAGAACGCTCTCCTACCACGCGCTTGCGCGCGTCCGCAGCTTCGGTGACTGGCTTAGCCCCGTTACATCTTCCGCGCAGGACGACTCGATCAGTGAGCTATTACGCTTTCTTTAAAGGGTGGCTGCTTCTAAGCCAACCTCCTGACTGTTTTAGCCTTCCCACTTCGTTTCCCACTTAGCCATGACTTTGGGACCTTAGCTGGCGGTCTGGGTTGTTTCCCTCTTGACACCGGACGTTAGCACCCGATGTCTGTCTCCCGTGATTGCACTCTTCGGTATTCGGAGTTTGCTATGGCGGGGTAATCAGCAATAGACCCCCCAACCATGACAGTGCTCTACCCCCGAAGGTGAGACACGAGGCACTACCTAAATAGTTTTCGGAGAGAACCAGCTATTTCCAGATTTGTTTAGCCTTTCACCCCTATCCACAGCTCATCCCCTAACTTTTCAACGTTAGTGGGTTCGGTCCTCCAGTACGTGTTACCGCACCTTCAACCTGGCCATGGATAGATCATCTGGTTTCGGGTCTACACCCAGCGACTCAACGCCCTGTTCGGACTCGCTTTCGCTACGCCTTCCCTAATCGGTTAAGCTTGCCACTGAATGTAAGTCGCTGACCCATTATACAAAAGGTACGCCGTCACCCGTTGCCAGGCTCCGACTGTTTGTATGCATGCGGTTTCAGGATCTATTTCACTCCCCTCCCGGGGTTCTTTTCGCCTTTCCCTCACGGTACTGGTTCACTATCGGTCGATCACGAGTATTTAGCCTTGGAGGATGGTCCCCCCATCTTCAGACAGGATTTCACGTGTCCCGCCCTACTTGTCGTACACCTAGTTCCACAACGCTGTTTTCGCATACAGGGCTATCACCTGCTATGGCCGGGCTTTCCATCCCGTTCTGCTAACAATGCTGCTAAAGAGTACAAGGCTCTTCCCATTTCGTTCGCCACTACTTTGGGAATCTCGGTTGATTTCTGTTCCTGCAGCTACTTAGATGTTTCAGTTCGCCGCGTTCGCTTCCCTTGCCTATGTATTCAGCAAGGGATGACCCATACGGGCCGGGTTTCCCCATTCGGACATCTCCGGATCAAAGCTCGTTTGCCAGCTCCCCGAAGCTTTTCGCAGGCTACCGCGTCCTTCATCGCCTGTGATCGCCAAGGCATCCACCACATGCACTTGTTCGCTTGACCCTATAACGAGTGTGTCTCCACATCCATTACAGGTCTGAGTTCTCGCGTTTGTGCCGTATTCCAAGTCATCTTTCGATCACTTAAATACATTTTGGTTGATACAATCACAACCCGGTATCGCGTACTGCAGCGCGCCTCATCAACGCACTCGCGACACCTTTACTACATCCCATATTGTTAAAGAACAGCCGAGCAAACATGCTCGATGGCAACAGCCAAAGACAAACACTCGCAACCGAGCGCTTCTCTTTGACAACTACCCCAAGGTAAGTGGTGGAGGATGACGGGATCGAACCGACGACCCCCTGCTTGCAAAGCAGGTGCTCTCCCAGCTGAGCTAATCCCCCGGATAACTTGGTGGGTCTGGTAGGACTTGAACCTACGACCCCCGCCTTATCAAGACGGTGCTCTAACCACCTGAGCTACAGACCCTTGGCTGTAACACTCAAACAAACCGATAAGTGTGGACGCTTGACTTGTGAACACAAGCCTCTGGAAAGGAGGTGATCCAGCCGCACCTTCCGATACGGCTACCTTGTTACGACTTCACCCCAGTCATGAACCCTGCCGTGGTAATCGCCCTCCTTGCGGTTAGGCTAACTACTTCTGGCAAAACCCACTCCCATGGTGTGACGGGCGGTGTGTACAAGACCCGGGAACGTATTCACCGCGGCATGCTGATCCGCGATTACTAGCGATTCCAGCTTCACGCAGTCGAGTTGCAGACTGCGATCCGGACTACGATGCGTTTTCTGGGATTAGCTCCCCCTCGCGGGTTGGCAACCCTCTGTACGCACCATTGTATGACGTGTGAAGCCCTACCCATAAGGGCCATGAGGACTTGACGTCATCCCCACCTTCCTCCGGTTTGTCACCGGCAGTCTCTCTAGAGTGCCCTTTCGTAGCAACTAGAGACAAGGGTTGCGCTCGTTGCGGGACTTAACCCAACATCTCACGACACGAGCTGACGACAGCCATGCAGCACCTGTGTCCACTTTCCCTTTCGGGCACCTAATGCATCTCTGCTTCGTTAGTGGCATGTCAAGGGTAGGTAAGGTTTTTCGCGTTGCATCGAATTAATCCACATCATCCACCGCTTGTGCGGGTCCCCGTCAATTCCTTTGAGTTTTAATCTTGCGACCGTACTCCCCAGGCGGTCAACTTCACGCGTTAGCTACGTTACTGAGAAAATGAATCCCCAACAACTAGTTGACATCGTTTAGGGCGTGGACTACCAGGGTATCTAATCCTGTTTGCTCCCCACGCTTTCGTGCATGAGCGTCAGTCACGTCCCAGGGGGCTGCCTTCGCCATCGGTATTCCTCCACATCTCTACGCATTTCACTGCTACACGTGGAATTCTACCCCCCTCTGACGCACTCTAGCCTTGCAGTCACAAGCGCAATTCCCAGGTTAAGCCCGGGGATTTCACGCCTGTCTTACAAAACCGCCTGCGCACGCTTTACGCCCAGTAATTCCGATTAACGCTCGCACCCTACGTATTACCGCGGCTGCTGGCACGTAGTTAGCCGGTGCTTATTCTTCCGGTACCGTCATCCGCCCCAGGTATTAACCAGAACGTTTTCTTTCCGGACAAAAGTGCTTTACAACCCGAAGGCCTTCTTCACACACGCGGCATTGCTGGATCAGGGTTGCCCCCATTGTCCAAAATTCCCCACTGCTGCCTCCCGTAGGAGTCTGGGCCGTGTCTCAGTCCCAGTGTGGCTGATCGTCCTCTCAGACCAGCTACTGATCGTCGCCTTGGTGAGCCTTTACCCCACCAACTAGCTAATCAGACATCGGCCGCTCCTGCTGCGCGAGGCCTTACGGTCCCCCGCTTTCACCCTCAGGTCGTATGCGGTATTAGCTAATCTTTCGACTAGTTATCCCCCACAACAGGGTACGTTCCGATGTATTACTCACCCGTTCGCCACTCGCCGCCAGACCGAAGTCCGCGCTGCCGTTCGACTTGCATGTGTAAGGCATGCCGCCAGCGTTCAATCTGAGCCAGGATCAAACTCTTCAGTTCAATCTCTGTGTGCCCCGAAGGGCTCGCTCTTTCGAGCGGTCGCTCACTCTCAGAAAACTGACTGGCTTAGCTCCGAAGAGCCAAACCAACATGTTTTACTGTGCGAGCACTTGATACTGTTGAAGCAACACCAGGAACCCGAAGTCCCCGGCGGCGTTCGCCATCAAGCGCCCACACTTATCGGTTGTTTGGTTGTTAAAGAACTTCAGCGGGCCGGCTTCGCCGTTCGCTGTCGCTGCGTATTTCGTCGCAGCGGAGAAACGAGATTATGCAGAGCATTCAACGTTTCGTCAACAGGTTTCGCAGAACTTTTTTCCGCCGGCCGGCGCTGGCAAACCTCGCCAACTCCAACCCCCATCGACCCCGCAACCCTTGTCGCTGCTGCGTTTGCAGCGCGGTTCGTGTTGCGAGGGGGCGAATATTAGACGGGTTCCACGCGGTGCGCAAGGGCTTTCTGAAAAAAGGGAAGACGACCCCTGCCGGGCCATCTGTCATAAGCTTTCCGACACTGAATCAATAAGGAGCAGACCGATGGCCATCCGCATCGTCAGGCTTGGCGAAGCGCGTGCCGCGGACGAAGGGCTGCGCATGGGCACCGTGCGACGGCCGCCGCGCGGCGTGCCCAAGGCCGAGTTCGCCAGCCGCGATTTCTATGACGTCTGGTACCCGGTGCTGTCGCCCTCCGCCGACCTGGTGGCCCAGGCGCAGGCGGCAAAGGATCCCAAGGCGTGGCGGGCGTTCGAGAGGCAGTTTCGTGCCGAGATGGCGCAGCCCGACGCCAGCCGCACGCTGGACCTGCTCGCCGCCTTCTCCCACCAGACCAATTTTTCGCTCGGTTGCTATTGCGAGGACGAATCTCACTGCCATCGCTCGATCCTCCGCGCGTTACTGGCTGAACGCGGCGCCGACATCGCCTAGGACGGGCAGGCTATGATGCGAGGCTTCGCCGCGCCGCGCGGGGCGAAGCCTTCCACTGGCCTTATATACGTCGATGGCACTGAACCTCGTCTGGCTCGGATTCTTCCTATTGTCTTTCCTGGCCGCCTGCGTCCGGCTCGTGGCCGGCGATGCCACGGTCTTCCCTGCCCTGCTCGCCAGCCTGTTCGACAGCGCGCGCACCGCGTTCGAGATTTCGCTGGGCCTGGCCGGCGTCATGAGCCTGTGGATCGGCATCATGCGGATCGGCGAACGCGCCGGCGTGATCGACCTCTTTGCCCGGTTGATGAACCCGCTGCTGCGGCACTTCTTTCCGGGCGTCCCCCAGGGCCACCCGGCACAAGGCGCGATGATGATGAACGTGTCCGCCAACATGCTTGGCCTGGACAACGCCGCCACGCCGCTCGGCCTGACCGCGATGCGCGAGCTGCAAACCCTCAACCGCCGGCCCGACGCCGCGACGAACGCGCAGATCATGTTCATCGTGCTCAACACGGCCGGGCTGACGCTGATTCCGACCTCGGTGATCGCCATCCGCCAGGCGCTGGCCGTCAAGCAGGGGCTGGTCGGATTCAACGCGGCCGATATCTTCCTGCCGACACTGCTGGCCACCGGCGCGTCCTGCCTGGCCGGGCTGCTCGCCGTCGCGTGGGTACAGCGGCTGAACCTGTTCAAGCCTGCCGTGCTGATCGCCTTCGCCCTGGCCGGCGCGGCCGTCGCCGGGCTGTTCGTCTGGCTGCGCCATGCCCCGTCCGACCAGGTCAGCCAGATGGCGGCGCTGGCCGGCAGCGGCTTCATCCTGTCGCTGATCATGTTGTTCCTGGTCTGCGGCGCCCTGCGGCGCGTCAATGTCTATGACGCCTTCATCGAAGGCGCCAAGGAAGGTTTCGGCGTCGCGGTGCAGATCATTCCCTATCTGGTCGCCATCCTGGTAGCGATCGGATTATTCCGAGCCAGCGGCTGCATGGACGTGGCGATGCGGGCGCTGACGGCCGGATTCCAGTGGCTGGGCGTCAATACCGATTTCGTCCCGGCCCTGCCGGTCGGGCTGATGAAGATCCTGTCCGGCGCCGGCGCCCGGGGCCTGATGGTCGACGTCATGACCACCTACGGCGTCGATTCCTTCCAGGGCCGGCTCGCCGCGATCATCCAGGGGTCGACCGAGACCACCTTCTATGTGCTGGCTGTCTATTTTGGCAGCGTGAACGTGCGCAATACCCGCCACGCCCTGGGCTGTGCCCTGTTCGCCGATGGGGTCGGACTGGCCGCGGCCGTGTGGATCGCCTACCTCTTCCGCTGAATCCCCCCGCCTGTTGTACGACAACAACGCTGATTGTGCGGTCTTGCAGGCATTTTCACGGCCGAAGCTTGGTGCGTCGCAACAAGTCGTGTATAGTGAAGTCTGTCTCCTCCACCACCTCGGTGGATTCCAACCCGCGCACAACCTGCGCGGGTTTTTTTTTACCCAAAATTTGGGCAATCCCTTGGCTGCCCGCCATCATTCCGTCGCAAAGCTGCCGGAATGGCCTTCCGGCACCCGGGTGGATCACATTTCCCCAAACTGGTGCAACCGAGCACAAGCGACGCGCAAAACGCCGTGATTCCATGGAAATGTTGCGACGCAGCAATAGTGTCCGTAGAGTGGGGTCGGTACTCACCCTGAGACATCCTGCTTCTTTCCGCCCATGCGCCGCCCCCTGCGCCTTCCCTCGTTCTGGCTTGACGCCGCGTTTGTCCAGCGCGGCGTCGTCTATGCGCTGTCGTTCTTCGCCCTGGCCGGCATCGGGTGGCTCACGGGCGACCAGGGTTACCTGTGGTCGGCCACCGCTTCGATCTGGACCTGCCTGGCCGACCGCCAGGGCACCGCGGCTTCCCGCATCCGTGGCCTCGGCGCGGTCGGCATCGGCGGGGCGGCGGCCAGCCTGATTGGTGCCAGCCTGGCGCATTCGCCGCTTGCGGCGCTCGCCGTGGTGATCGCCGCGGGCGTCATCGCCGGGCTGGCCGAATTGCGCGGCCCGGCCGCCGCGCTGTGGTTCAAGCTGCTCTATGTGGTGCTGATCGCCGCCTGCCTGCAGCCGGTAGGCGATGCCGCCGTGCTGGCCCATGCCGGCGCGGCGGCCGTCGATTACCTGCGCGGCGGCGTCTTTGCCTGCCTGATGTGCCTGGTGCTGGTGCCGTCGCAGCGCGATGCGCGCCCGCGCCCCGAAATCATCGCGGTCTACGACGCCCTGCAGCGCTTTGCCGATTGCCTGGCGGCGCCCACGCCCGGCGACACGGCCCCGCACAAGAAGGAAATCCGCGAGCGAATTGAAGCCGGGCGCGCCGCAGTGGCGGCGCGGCGTGGCCTTGTCGATCCGGTCGGCATGCTCCACTACGCCTACTCGCTGGCCGTGGCCGACGCGATGTTCGCGCTGCTGATCGTCGCCGGCGAGCTGCGCGAGCGGGCCGGAGATAACCACGCGCTGCCGCTGGCCTACGCCGCGCGGTGCCTGGCCGATACGCAGGAGCAGGTACGGCAGGCGCTGGCCCGCCATGCCCCGGATCTGCCCGCGCTGAGCGCCATGCTCGACCGCGATGTGCGCCGCCTGATCGGACAGCGTGCCAATGCCGGCGCCCCGCCGGCGTACCAGTCGGCGCTGGCCGCGCTGGCCCAGCATCCGCCGTTCGATCGCTGGCGCGACACCTTCGCATGGCCGAAGGCCGGCCTGGCCACCGTCGTCGACCGGATCGGTCAGGCGCTGGCCGACATTGCCGCCCGCGATGCGCGGGTCACGCGGCACGCGCTGCGCATGGCGTTCGCCGGGGCCTTGAGCCTGCTGCCATCGCAGTTGCTGCAGGTCGACCATGGCTACTGGGTCGCCGTCACCGTGATCATGGTGTTGAGTCCGCGCCTGCAGACCACGCGCCAGATCTCGTTCCAGCGCTTTGCCGGGTCGCTGGCCGGCGCGCTGCTGGCGTGCGCGGTGGGGCTGGCCCATCCCAGCCCGGTGCTGGCCCTGGGACTCAGCGCGCTGGGGCTGGCCGCCGCCTACGCGCTGCGGCTGGCCGGCAGCGCGGGCGGCTTTGCGTTCTGCCTGACGCCGGCGGTCATCCTGTTTTCCTGGCTCGGCGAGCCGGCGTCCAGCAGCAGCCATGTGGCGGCGCTGCGCGGCGTGGATACGGCCATTGGCTGCCTGATCGCGCTGGCGAGCTATTACGTGCTGGCGCCGCGCGCGGAGCTGTCGCGCGCCTATCGGCACACGCTCGATGCGCTGTCGGTCAACGCGGTCTATCTGCGCGCCGCCATCAGCAGCGCGCGGACCGTCACGCCGGCCCGGATGCGGCTGGAGGCGCTGCGCGTGGCGGCCGGCCGGGCGTCGACGCGGGCCGAGGAGACGCTGGCACAGTGCGCCGGCGATCTCGACGCGCAGTTGGGCGCCGCCCACGTGGCGCTGCATGCCACGGCCCGGCGCATGGCGTCGCTGGCCGGGCTGGTCCGGGCGGGCGCCGAATCGGGCGAGCCCCACGCGCTGCCGGGGCCGGCCATCCAGACCCTGCTGTCCGATCTGGAAACCCGGCTGGCCGAAGTGGCCGTGCGGCCGGGCCGCACCGGCGTCAGCGCTGCCGTGGCGCCGGCGCGCCGGATGCCGCTGACGCCGTCCGACCCGTTGTTCGAACAGTTCCTGGCCGAGCAGTGCACCTATGCGGACGGCCATATCGACGCCGCCCACGACACCGTCGCCCGCCTGCGCCGGCTGGCGGCCGAGCAGGCCATGGCGCGGCGCGTGCGCCTGCCCGGCGCCGCCGCAGGTTGATCCAGCACCCGGTGCGCGGCTTGCCAGGCATCGGTAATTGCCTATATTGAAAGGATATTCGCGGTTTCCCCGTTCCCGGCAAGACGAGGTATGCCATGGCCGATATCACCTTTCCCACCAGCGTTCCCACCTACTGCGGGGCCAGCCTGACGCTGTCCTGTCCCGCCACGGTCAACGGCAACTGGTCGCAATATTCGGTCACGGCGGAGGCGCTGGAAGCCTATTGCGGGGCGCAATCGCCACGCGAGGAGGATCTTGTGCGGGCGTTCACGACCAACCGCAAGCGGATCGAGCAACTGGCCGAAACGCTATTCGAGCTGACCGAGGCACGCGAGATCGTGCTGCGCGGCGGACATTTCCGCTTTGCCGGATGATGGCTGGCTAATGGCAGCCTGACCCCCGGCCGCCCGCCGCGCGGTGGCGCGACGCCGTCAGTCGGCCGCTGCCTCGCCGCGTACCAGCAGCACCGGCATGGTCGATTGCCGAATCACGGCCTCGGCCACGCTGCCCAGCACCAGCCGGCGCACGCCGCGTCGGCCATGGGTACCGATCACCAGCAGGTCGGCGCCCCATTCGCTGGCGGCCGCGTTGATCGACCCGGCGATATCGCCAATGACGGCCGGCTCCGTCACGAGCCGCGTCTCGAATGCCACGCCCGCGTTGCCCAGCAGTTGCCCGGCCGATTCCAGCGCCTTCTTGCCGCTGTCCACGTAGGCCCGTTCGATCTGCGTCGGGTCGTAGAAACCGGCATCGAACAGCATGACGCCGTTGTCGACCACGTAGAGCGCCAGGATCGTACCGCCGCCCCCGCTGGCCACGCGAATCGCCTCTTGCAGCGCCAGGTCGGACGTGCTGCTGCCGTCCACTGCCACCGCGATCTTGCTGTAAGCCTTGCCAGACATCGTCATGCCCTCCGTGAAGAAGATGAAGTTCGATACTACACGTGGCGCCGGCCTCACGTGTTGATCAGGTTTTGTCGCGCCTGTCCATCGTACAAACCTTAAATTGACCGACCGGTCGGTTTATCTATATAGTAGCCAGACTGCCCGATCCCACTACCCATACCAATCAGCGATCGGCCCCCGCCAAAGACGAGTCAAGGAGACGCGATGTACACACAGAGCCTCGACCTCCCCGGCCAGCCCCAGCCGGCGCCCGACGCGCCGCATGCCGACGCTGGCGCCAGACAGGCCGCCTTCGACGCCCGCATGGCCGAGGACGGCAAGATCGAGCCGATGGACTGGATGCCCGAGGCGTACCGGAAAACGCTGGTGCGCCAGATCTCGCAGCACGCGCATTCCGAGATCATCGGCATGCAGCCGGAAGGCAACTGGATCAGCCGCGCGCCGTCGCTCAAGCGCAAGGCCATCCTGCTGGCCAAGGTGCAGGACGAAGCCGGCCACGGCCTCTATCTATATAGCGCGGCCGAGACGCTGAACGCCTCGCGCGACGACCTGGTCGATGCGCTGCACACCGGCCGCGCCAAGTATTCGTCGATCTTCAACTACCCCACGCTCACCTGGGCCGATGTCGGCGTGATCGGCTGGCTGGTGGATGGCGCGGCGATCATGAACCAGATTCCGCTGTGCCGCTGCTCGTACGGGCCGTACGCGCGGGCGATGATCCGCATCTGCAAGGAGGAATCGTTCCACCAGCGCCAGGGCTTTGACGCGCTGCTGGCGATGATGCGCGGCACCGAGGCCCAGCGCGCCATGGTGCAGGACGCCGTGGACCGCTGGTGGTTTCCGGTGCTGATGATGTTCGGCCCGCCCGACGCCGCCTCCACCAACAGCGCCCAGACGATGGCCTGGGGCATCAAGCGGATCTCGAACGACGACCTGCGGCAGAAGTTTGTCGACGCCACGGTGGAGCAGGCCAAGGTGCTCGGCGTGACGCTGCCCGACCCCGGCCTGGTCTGGAATGCCGACCGCGCCCACTACGACTACAGCCCGCTCGACTGGGACGAATTCTGGCGCGTGATCAACGGCGACGGCCCGTGCAACCGCGAGCGGCTGGCCACGCGCGTCAAGGCGCACCAGGACGGCGCGTGGGTGCGCGAAGCCGCGCTGGCCCATGCCGAAAAGCGCGCCCGGCGCGCCATCGCCGGCCAGACCGCCCAGGCCGCCTGACGCGCCGGCCAAGGAGACCACCATGACACAACAGAAGGAATGGCCGCTGTGGGAAGTCTTTGTCCGCAGCAAGCAGGGCCTGGAACACAAGCATTGCGGCAGCCTGCACGCCGCCGACGCGCAGCAGGCGCTGCACATGGCGCGCGACGTCTACACGCGCCGGCAGGAAGGCGTGTCGATCTGGGTGGTGCCGTCGTCGGCCATCACGGCCAGTGCGCCGGCCGAGAAAGCCGAGCTTTTCGACCCGGCCGCCGACAAGATCTACCGCCACCCCACGTTCTACCAGTTGCCCGACGAAGTGAACCACATGTAAGGCCGGCCCCATGACGCAAACCCTGGTCAACGACGGCGCCGCCGCCCTGGCGCGCCTGCCCCTGGCGCAGACCGCGCCGCTGCAGTACGTGCTGCGCCTGGCCGACAACGCGCTGGTCCTGGGCCAGCGCAACGCCGAATGGTGCGGCCACGGCCCGGTGCTGGAAGAAGACATCGCGCTGGCCAACATCAGCCTGGACCTGATCGGCCAGGCCCGCCTGCTCTACAGCCACGCCGGCGTGCTGGAAGGCCGCCTGACCGGCCGCGCGCGCCACGAGGACGACTACGCCTACTGGCGCCGCGAGTCCGACTTCCGCAACTGGACGCTGCAGGAACTGCCACACCACGGCCCACTGGCCGGCACCGCGCGCGCCGACCGCGACTACGCGGTCACCATCACGCGCAACTTCCTCTACAGCGCGCTGATGGCCGAGCTCTGGCCGGCGCTGGAAGCCAGCCGCGACGCCGACCTGGCGGCCATCGCGGCCAAGTCGGCCAAGGAGGTGCGCTACCACCTGCACCATGCGGCCGACTGGATGGTGCGGCTGGGCGATGGCACGGCGGCTTCGCACGACCGCATGCAGCGTGCGCTGGACCACCTGCTGCCGTACATGAACGAGTGCTTCGCCGTCGATGCCGTGGAGCAGGAAGCCGCCGCGCAGGGCGTGGGCTTGCTGACGGCCGACCTGCGCGAGGCGTGGGACGCCACGGTGACCGCCGTGCTCGACGACGCCACGCTGCGCCGTCCGGCCGCGTCGGACTTTGTTTCCACCGGCAAGCACGGCGTGCATTCCGAACACATGAGCTACCTGCTGGCCGAACTGCAGGGGCTGGCGCGGGCCCATCCGGGCGCGCAGTGGTAAGCGGGAGCCCGCCATGCAGCGCCCTGCCTCGCCGCCAGCCTTGCCGATGACGCCGCCCGCCATCTCGCCGTTCGCGCCCGTGTTCGATGCCGCCCCGGCCAGCGCAGCGCCGGGTACGGCCGACGACCGTCTGGCGCGGGCCTGGGCGGCGCTGGAGGCCGTGCCGGACCCGGAAATCCCCGTGGTGTCGATCCGCGACCTCGGCATCCTGCGCGACGTGGCGCTGGCCGACGACGGCACGACCATCGAGGCCGTGATCACGCCCACCTATTCGGGCTGCCCGGCGATGTCCCAGATCGAGGAAGACGTCGGCCGCGCGCTGCAAGCCGCCGGCCTGGGGCCGTGGCGCGTGCGCACCGTGCTGGCCCCGGCCTGGACCACCGACTGGATCACCGAAGCCGGCCGCGCCAGCCTGCGCGCCTACGGCATCGCGCCGCCCGGGCAGTGCGCGCCGGGCCCGTCGCGACCGGGGGCCGCGCAGCCGCTGCGCTTCGTCCCGCGCGCCGCGCAGCCGGTGGCCATCGCCTGCCCTCACTGCGGCAGCCGGCACACGCAGGAAGTGTCCCGCTTCGCGTCCACGGCCTGCAAGGCGCTGTACCGCTGCCTGGACTGCCGCGAGCCGTTCGACTACTTCAAACCCTACTGAGCACCGCCGGCCATGACTCCCCAGTTCCATCCGCTGCGCGTGGCGCAGGTCCGCCCGGAGACGTCGGACACGGTTTCGATCGCCTTCGACGTGCCGCCCGACCTGCGCGATGCCTACCGCTTCACCCAGGGCCAGTTCCTGACGCTCCGGGCGCCGGTCGACGGCACGGACGTGCGCCGCTCCTATTCGATCTGCTGCGGCGTGCAGGACTACGACGAGCGCGGCGAGCTGCGCGTGGCCGTCAAGCTGGTGGACGACGGCGTCTTCTCCACGTGGCTGCACGACACCGTGGCGGCGGGCCAGACCCTCGACGTGATGACGCCGGACGGCCGCTTCCACGTGCCGCTCGATGCCGGGGCGGCGCGCCACTACGTGGCCTTCGCGGCGGGCAGCGGCATCACGCCGGTGCTGTCGCTGATCCGCACCACGCTGGCCGTGGAGCCCGAGAGCCGTTTCACCTTGATCTACGGCAACCGCAGCGTCGACACGATCATCTTCTCCGAAGCGCTGGAGGACCTGAAGAACCAGTACCTGTCGCGCTTCACGCTGTACCACGTGCTGTCGCGCCAGCCGCAGGAGGTAGACCTGCTGCACGGCCGGCTGGACGGCCCGCGCGTGACCGCCTTCCTGGAAACGCTGCTGCCCGTCGATGACATCGACGCCGCGTTCGTCTGCGGCCCCGCGTCGATGATCGACGAGGTGGAGGCGGCGCTCAAGGCCGCCGGGCTTGACCCGCACAAGATCCACGCCGAGCGCTTTGGCGTGCCGCTGGCGCCCCGGCGCCCTGCCCCGGCCGCATCGGCCGCCCATGCCAGCCACGCCGGCACGGCCGAACTGGTGGTCGTGCTCGACGGCAAGCAGCACAGCATGCGCCTGCCGCTGGAAGACGCAAATGTACTGGACACCGCGCTGGCCGCCGGGCTGGACCTGCCCTATGCGTGCAAGGGCGGCGTCTGCTGTACCTGCCGGGCCAAGGTGCTGGAGGGCCAGGTCGAGATGGAGAAAAACTACACGCTGGAGCCGTGGGAGATGGAAAAGGGCTTCGTGCTGACGTGCCAGGCCCGCGCGCTGACCCCGCGCGTGGTGGTCAGCTACGACGAACGGTGACACGGTGACGCCCGGCCGGTGTCAAGGGGGGCCCGGGCTATGGCGGGAATCCCACATGTCAGACGGCCGCCGATGTCCGTCACACCGCGGGCCGTGATTACAATGGCGGAACACGCTTCATGCGTCGCATCGCCCGACGTGGCGCCGTTCGCCGGCCGGTCCGGCGGGCGCGGCCGGAGGCCCGGAGCCCGTCGCACCCTATACAATCACGGTCATGCAATACATTCATGTCGTCAACGGCGATGTCGCGGGCAATACGCTGCGCCAGGCACTGGCCCAGGCCGCCCGCCCCGACCCGGTGGTCGTCCTGCGCGACGACCTGGCCGTGGGCCCGATCGCCGACGTCGACAGTACCGGCCTGATCCGCTCCGGCTTCTGGCAGCGGGTGGCCCCGCACACCGACATCGACTTCGCCGCCGAGATGCGCCAGGCGCTGGACCAGCTCCAGCAGCTTCGGCGCGACAACATGGAGGTGGCGATCTGGCACGGCCAGAGCGCGTCCGACCAGTTGATGCTGCGCCGGGTGGTCTTCCACCTCTACCAGGCGCCGCAACGCATCAACGAGGTGGCCATGGACCTGCGCGAACTGGAAACCCCGGCCCACGGCAGCTTGACGGCCATCGGCATGTACCCGGCGGCCCGCCTGGCGCGGCGGTTCTCGACCATCGCGCCGGTATCGGTGCTGCGCCTGGGCCGGCTGGGCTACGAGTGGCAGCAGAACGTCAAGGAAAACGCCGACGTGCGGCTCTGGAAGGGCAATACGCTGGTGCCGGCCGCCTATCACAACGTCGACGACGTGATCCAGGACCGCGCCCCGGCCGAGTGGACGCCCGCCGCGCAGGTCGTCGGCAGCGTCATGGGCGCCATCGAGGGCCTGCTGGCCAGCGACTGGTTCGTGTTCTGGCGCTGCCGCGAACTGGTCAGCACCGGCCAACTGCAGTTGCGCGGCAACCCCGAAAGCCTGGATTCCTGCGAACTCCGCCGCCACCACGCCGCCAGCAGCGCCGATTGACGCCGTACCGATAACAGCACAACAGGCGGATCGATCCGACCCCTATGGCAAGAACCAAGGCGCCCGATTTCGAGGCGCAACGCGAGCAGATCCTGGACCTGGCGGCGACAGCCTTTGCGGCCACGAGCTATCCGAGCACGTCGATGGCCGACCTGGCCGCCGCCTGCGGCACCTCGAAGGCGCGGCTCTACCACTACTACGAGAGCAAGGAAGCAATCCTGTTCGACCTGCTGGACCGCTACACGGGCCAGCTGATGCAGATCGTCACGGATGTGGAGCGCGACGGCGAGCGCCACGGCCGCAGCCACCGCGAGACCTTTGCCGAACTGCTGCGGGCCTTCCTGGCCGAGTATGAGACGTCGCAAACCCGCCATATCGCGCTGATCAACGACGTGAAGTTCCTGGCCGAAGCCCAGCGCAACCAGATCCTGCAGCGCGAGCGCGACGTCGTCGCCGCCTTTGCGCGGCTGCTGCAGCGGGCCTACCCCGAGCGGGTGACCGCCGACAACCAGACCGCCCTGACCATGACCGTCTTCGGCATGATCAACTGGACCTTCACGTGGCTCAAGCCCGGCGGCCGGCTATCGTACGCGGGCTTTGCCGAAATGGTGGTCGGCCTGCTCGAAAACGGCCTGGCACCCGGCGCGGCCCCGCTGGCCGCGGCCGGCCGCCCGGCCCGCTAGGACCACTCGGCCTCTTCCTGCTTGCGGCGCTGCTCGCGGTCCTGGCGGAACATTTCCTCCAGCTCGTCGCGCGCCTGCTTGGCCATCGACACCAGCTTCTTCTGGTCCTTGTAGTACGGGTAGAAGCGCTCGATGGCCTGGATGTTGTGGCGCCGGAAGCGCAGCGCCACGCCGCGCGCCTCCACGGGGTCGAAACCCAGCCCTTCCAGCACCTTGCGGCCCAGCGCCACCGAACCCTCGAACATCTCGCGCTCGTAGCTGCTGGCGTCGATGCCGCGGTCCATGAGCTGGTAGACGTGCGAGACGTGCCGCGCCCGCGTGTAGATCCGCAGTTCCGGCCAGCGGTGGCGCACCTTGTCGATCAGGGCCAGGTTGTCGTCCAGGTCCTCAATTGCCACGATCAGGATGCGCGCCTCGCCGGCGCCGGCGGCCTCCAGCAGGTCCATCCGCGTGGCATCGCCATAGAAGATCTTGAAGCCGTACTGGCGCAGGAACTCGATCTGGTCGGGATCGTGGTCCAGCACCGTCACGCCCACGCCCTGCGCGTACAGCAACCGGCCGATGATCTGGCCGAAGCGGCCGAAGCCGGCGATGATCACCGGATTGTGATGATTGGTGATCTCGTCGTCGGGCTGCTGCGACATCGCGTTCAGGCGCGGTGCCAGCAGCTTGTCGAACATCAGCAGCAGCAGCGGCGTGGCCACCATCGACAACGCCACGATCAGCACCAGCAGCGCCTCGGTGTCCTTGGGCAGCAGGCCGACCGTGCGGGCCTCGGCAAACACCACGAACGCGAACTCGCCGCCCTGCGAGATCAGCAGCCCGAACAGCAACCACTGCCCGCGCGACACGCCAAAGCGCCGCGCCAGCATCGTCAGCACCGCCGTCTTGACCAGCACGAACGCCACCACGAAGCCCACCACCTTGCCCGGCGACTGCGCCAGGATGGCGAAGTCGATCGACATGCCCACGGCCATGAAGAACAGCCCGAGCAGCAGCCCCTTGAAAGGCTCGATGTCGGCCTCCAGCGCGTGGCGGTATTCCGAATCGGCCAGCAGCACGCCGGCCACGAACGTGCCGAGCGCCATCGACAGCCCCACCGCGTCCATCATCAGCGCGATGCCTACCACCAGCAGCAGCGCGAACGCGGTGAACATCTCGCGCATGCCGGTCCGGGCGATGATCCGCAGCGCCGGCCGCACCAGGTAGCGCCCGCCCACCACCACGGCGCCGATCACGGCCACGGCCTTGGCGGCCGTCTGCCAGTTCTCCGGGCCGTGCGCGGTGGCCGCGCCGCCCGCGTCGGCCGCCAGCAGCGGCAGCAGCGCGATCATCGGAATGGCGGCAATGTCCTGGAACAGCAGGATGCCGAAGCTGGCCGCCCCGGCGCCCGTGTTCATCAGGTTGCGTTCGGCCAGCGTGGCGAACGCGATGGCCGTGGACGACAGCGCCAGGCCCAGGCCCGCCACGATCGCCACCTGCCACGGCGCGCCGAAGGCCGCCGCCACCGCCCCGATGGCCAGCGCGCAGGCGGCCATTTGCACCGACCCATACCCGAAGATGCTGCGCTTGAGCGCCTTGAGCTTGCGCGGCTCCAGTTCCAGGCCGATCACGAACATCATCAGCACGACGCCGAACTCCGAGAAATGGAGGATCGACTCGACATTGGTCACCAGCCGCAGCGCGAACGGCCCGATGGCCGCGCCGGCAATCAGGTAGCCCAGCACGGCACCAAGCTGGAAGCGGCGTGCCACCGGCACGGCCACCACGGCGGCCACCAGGAACACCAGCAGCGCGATCAGAAAGTCATGCTGGTTCATCAGGCGCCCTCCCCGGTGGCTTCCGTTTCCGGAAAGTCCTGCACGCCGGGCGGCAGCGGCGGCGCGGCCAGATGGCGCGCGACGTGTTCGATATGGAGCGCGACGGCGTCGGTATCGGCACGGTCGGCGTCATGCAGCACGATGGGCGGCATCCACGTCATGCCGCACAGCAGCGCGGTCTGTTCCAGCGGCAGCAGGAAATCGCCAATCGGATGGCCGTGGGTGCCGTCCGGGCCGTAGGCATCGGCATGGCCGCCCGTGCTGACCACGGCCAGCATCGACTTGCCACGCAGCGCGGTGCCACCGGGGCCGTAGGCCCAGCCCATCTCCAGCACGTCGTCGAGCCAGAGCTTCAGCAGCGCCGGCACGCTGTACCAGCGCACCGGAAACAGCAGCACGACCGTCTCGGCCGTCGACAGCAGGCGCTGCTCGGCCACGACGTCGATGTCGTAGTCGACATAGCGCCGGTACAGCTCGCGCACCTCGACATGGGGGAGTTCCGCCAGCGCCTCGGCCAGCGGGTGGTTGACGCGGGAGCGGCGGGGCGCGGGATGCGCATAGATCACAACAATGGGTGGCTCGTTCATCGAGGGCGGGGATTCCTGGCCGGTCGGACCGATGCCGGCGGCGGGCCGGGCCGGTGCGGCGTTGCAGCATATCCACAACACCCGCCCCAATAGCGGCCCGGCCGCGCCGGCAAGTCCATGATTATTCGGTTCTTTTTGATATGCGGCACTTTCTGGCCGCAGACGGACGGTTCTGAAGCTTACGCCAGGCTGACAATTCCACTACAATACTTTTCGCATCGCAGCAACCTAGTGTTTGCCCGAATCCGGCATTTTGCATCACAAATGCCGCATCGTCCGAAAACGAGCAGGCAGACACCGCGCCGGTGCTATTTTTATACCGATCCCGGAAGAAGGAAACCAAAGTGAACCCGCTCGAACTGAGCAAGGCCGTCGGCGCTGTCACCGACGAAGATCTTCGCCGCGCAGCCGAGGCGAGCCAGGCCAGCCAGCGCCCCACCACCCTGGTGCGGGAACTCGCGGCCCATCATCGCTCGCGCCTGCAGAAGCATTTTCTCGCCCTGGGCGAGGAAGATCGCCTGCTCCGTTTTGGCCAGTCCGTTGGCAACCACGTGATCGAAGCCTACGTCGAGAGCATCGACTTCGACCATGACTCAGTGTTCGGCGTCTATGACGAACACCTGGAACTGGTGGGCGTGGGCCACTTTGCCAACCTGCGCGACAACGCGCAGGGCCGCGTGGCGGAGTTTGGCGTGTCGGTCTCGAAGAGCGCCCGCGGGCGCGGCATCGGCAGCGCCCTGTTCCAGCGCGCCGCCATGCACGGCCGCAACACCCATGTCCGCACGCTCTACATGCACTGCCTGTCGCGCAACGCGGCGATGATGCACATCGCCAAGAAGGCCGGCATGAAGGTCCAGTACGCCTACGGCGAGGCCGATGCCTACCTGGAACTGCCGCCCGCCGACACCGTGAGCCGCCTGACCGAAGCCATCGACGAGCAGGTGGCCGACCTAGACTACCTGGTCCGCCGCAACCTGCGCGATGCCCGCCGCTTCGGCCTGCGCTTCTGGCGCTCGCTGGTGCCGCAGAAGGGCACCGCCTGACCGCCCGCCGGCCAGCCGCACCATGCAAAACGGCGCACCATCACGGTGCGCCGTTTTTCGTTTGGTGCGCGGGACGTCAGGCGGCGCCGGCCACCGGCAGGGCCGTGGTGTCCTTGATCGACTCCAGCGCGAAGCTCGACCGCACGTCGATCACCGACGGATGCGCCAGCAGCTGCTCCTGCATGAATCGCGCAAAGTGCTCCATGTCTTCCACATAGACCTTCAGCAGCAGGTCCATCTCGCCGGTCATGGCGTGGCAGGCGGCCACTTCGGGCCAGTTCTGGATCGCGGCGCGGAACAGGTCCAGCGGCGCCTTGCCCTTGGGCGTGCCGCCCTGCTTTTCCAGCCGGACGTTGATATAGGCGAGCAGCCCGAGGCCGATCTTGTTCGGCTCCAGCAGCGCGGCGTACTGGCGAATCACGCCGATTTCCTCCAGCCGGCGGATACGGCGCAGGCAGGGGCTGGGCGACAGGTTCACGCGCTCGGCCACTTCCAGATTCGTCAGCCTCCCATTGGTCTGCAGGACCTCCAGTATTTTCCGGTCGATTTTGTCCAGCTCCACCTTGCTCACGTTTTGTTGCTCCGCAATATGTTTGTCGGCAATTTTTTTGCGCAAATTTAGCAAGTCGTGCACAAGTCCGCAATTTATTTCATGTAAGGACAAGTACGGTGGGCATATGCGGCGGGCGCATGCATCACGTGCAAAGAGGCAAGGATGGTGCCAGCCAACGAAAAAACGCGGCCCGGAGGCCGCGTTCGTGAGCGCTTGCGCGCCGGCTTAGTTGCCGCTGGTCGACGGGACCGCCGGCGCCGAGGCACCGCCCGGGCCGCGACGTTCCATGCGGTCCATCCGGTCCTTGTGCATCTTCTGCATGTCGGACTGGATCTCGGCCATCGTCACCTTGCCGTCGCGGTTGGCGTCAAGCTTGTCGAACCGGTTGGCCATGCGCGGGAAGGCCGTCTTGAACTCGTCGCGGGTCAGCGCGCCGTCGTTGTTCTTGTCGGCCGCCTTGAACTTGGCGTCGAACTCGGCCTTCATCTTGGACCGGCGCTGTTCCCACTGCGTCTTGCGGTAGGCCGCCATTTCCGACTTGTCCAGCTTGCCGTCGCGGTTGGTGTCGATCTTGTTGAACAGAGCGTCGGCTTCGGCCTTCGAGATGGCGCCATCGCCGTCGGTGTCCACCGACTTCATCCACATCTTGCCGCCGCCATGGTGGCCGTGCTCGCCGGGACCGCCCATGCGGTGGTGCGGGGCGGTATCGCCCTGCGTGGCGCCGGGCGCGGCCGGTGCGGGGGCCGGGCTGGTCTGGGCGAAGGCGGCGCCGGCCGCGACGACCATGGCCGAGGCCACGACAAAGCTCTTGAGGATGTGCGTCTTTTGGGTGCGTTGCATGTCCGTGCTCCTTTTCATGACGTTGGGCATGTACGGATTAGAACGCAGCGCCCCCGTCAGAGTTGGCATTTTTAATACGTTGTTACGGGGCTCACAGATTCGACTCCCGCGCTGAACACACGTAAGACAGTCAAATATTGCGCAACGCTTTGAAACGCGGATTTTTACGATTGGATCAGTCGCGCGGAATCTGGTTCTCGCCCGATCCGCCCGCGTGAGGCTCCTGCGCTGGCGGCGCAGCCAGCACCGGCGCCGGCATGGGCGTCGACAGCGGCGCGGCCGCGCCGGCCGGCGGCGGGGCCGGCAGACTGCCAGGCCCGCCCGCCGCCGCGTTCTGCAGCGGCAGCGCGATTTCCTGACGCACGCCATTGCGTTCGATCACGACCGTGCGGCCGTGGATTTCCACCAGTTGGATCTGCGGCGACAGCGTGGCGCCGACGCGCACGGCCTTCGGCGGGCCGCCATCGAGCGACACGATCGCCGCGGCCGGGCCGGCGCCGCTGACGGTCGCCACCACGCCAATCACCTGCACGTCGCGCACGCCCGGCTGGGCGCTGCCGCCGAACAGCGTAGCTGTGGCGCCGGTCTCCACGGCTTCGGTCTGCGCCACGCGCGCCGATTCGGGTACGGGAATCGTCCGCATCGCGCCGAAGCCCAGCACCCAATGCGTCACCAGCGCGCACAGTGCAACAAACAACAACAGACTGGCTGCGCGCGGCAGCCAGAGGGCGGTCAGGTCAAGACGGAAGGCAGGCCGGGTGAGAGTGGGCACGAACGTACGCCGGGCGGCGGAAGCAGGAGACCGCCAAGCGTACCAGACGGATGCGACGATTGTCTGTCAGTCGTGCTGCGCCGCCCGGCCGGCGCGGGGCCAGCTCAGAGCAGATCGTCGAGCAGGTCCGGGCCGAACACTTCACGGTGGATATGGCCCACGGGAATGCCGGCGCCGATCAGCGCATGGCGCTGGGCCTGCATGAACCCCAGCGGGCCGCACAGGTAGAAGCGGGCATCGTTGAACGCCGACGTTTCCTGAGCCTGCAGCAGCGACGCGATCGGCATGGTCCCGGCGTGGTCGTAGTCGGCACCGGCGACATCGGCCGCCAGCGGCGCCTCGTAGCTGATGTGGGTACGCAGGTTGGGCATCCGCGCGCGGGCCCAGGCCACGTCGCCCCGATGCGCATGGTGCTGGCCGTGGCGCGCGGCGTGCGCGAAGAGTACCGGCCGATGCGGATTCTCGCGGGCCAGCGTGCGCAGCACCGACACCATCGGCGTGACGCCGATACCGGCCGACATCAGCACGATCGGCCGGCGTCCGTCGATTTCCGGCGCAAAGTCGCCCCACGGCGTGCTCACGTTCAGCGTGGTGTCGACGTGGGCATGGTCGTGCAGCCAGTTCGACACCGCGCCGGCCGGCGTCTCGGCGTTGCCGGGCTCGCGCTTGACCGAAATGCGCCACGTCGGCAGCCCGCGCTCGCCGGACAACGAGTACTGGCGAAGCTGGCGGTACCCGTCGGCCAGCACGGCCTCGACGCTGATGTACTGCCCCGGCGCGAAGTCGCGCAGCGGCGACCCGTCGGCCGCAGCCAGCGTCAGCGCCACCACGTGCTCGCCCTCTTCCTCGCGCTGCACCACGCGCACGCGCTGCAGCTCGCCCGCCTTGACGTTGTGGCGGTCATAGAGCCGCGCCTCGGCCGCGATCAGCTCGCCGGCCAGCAGCCAGTAGGCTTCGTCCCAGGCGGCCAGCAACGGCGGCGTGGCGGCGGCGCCCAGCACCGCGGCAATCGCTTCCAGCAGGTACTTGCCGACGATCGGATAGTGCGCCGGCGTCAGGCCCACGGCCACGTGCTTGTGGACGATGCGCTCCACCACCGGCGCCAGCACGTCGGCGCGGTCGATGTTGGCGGCATAGGCGAACACGGCCGACGCCAGCGACTGCTGCTGCGATCCATTGGCCTGGTTGCCCATGTTGAACAGGTTCTTCAGCTCGGGCCGGGCCGCGAACATCTCGCGGTAGAAATGGGTGGTAATGGCAAGGCCGTGCTCGCGCAGCACGGGGACGCTGGCATCGATATAGGGGCGGGAAGCAGCGGACAACATCAGAAAGGACTCCTTGTTATTTCATGCATCTTGTATGCATGTTTTCTCGCACAATAAAACCGGCGGCTGCCTGCGGCGGGGTCTTGCCCCGTCCTCAAGCCGCGCGCCGGCTCAGGAAATCGCGATGCAGGTTGATGATCGACTCTGCCGTGCGGCTGTTGCCGGACACATCGTCCAGCGTCACGCCGTCCAGCGCCTGGTAGAACGCCTCCTCCGCCTGGTCCAGCGCGCGCTTGAGCCGGCAATTGCCGTGCAGCGCGCACGCGGGTTCGGAGCAGTCGATGATCGACTTGTGGCCTTCCAGCTCGCGCAGGATCGTTCCGATCGACAGCTTGCCGGCGCCGGGGCCCATCTGCAGGCCGCCATGGCGCCCGCGCGTGGCCGAGATCCAGCCCAGCTTCGACAGCCGCGCCGCCACCTTGACAAGGTGGTTGTGCGAAATGTCGAATTGCTGGCCTACCTCGGCGATCGTGATGGGCCGGGTGCCGTCGCCGCGCGAGACATACATCAGCAGGCGCAGCGCGTAGTCGGAGAATCGGGTCAGTTGCATCTTGACGGGAATCATAGTTAACGTGCATCTGCAATGCAAGATTTTTGTTGCAATTGCACATGGCTGCGGCGGCACCGGCACGCCCATGGCCGGATTGCGGCACCTGCGCCGCTCCCGGCACACCAAATGGTCATGAGACGAGGGTTATACTCTCCCACCATATCGTCCACTCCTGACATCAAGGCATACCAACCGATGCGCAGAACCGTCCTCCAGCCTTCCGCCATGCAGAACGCTCCCCGCCGCCGCGCCCGTGGCTTCACGCTGATCGAGATCATGGTCGTGATCGTGATCCTGGGCGTGCTCGCGGCGCTGGTCGTGCCGAAGATCATGAGCCGCCCCGACGAGGCCCGCATCGTGGCCGCGCGCCAGGACATCTCGTCGATCATGCAGGCGCTGAAGCTGTACCGCCTGGACAATGGCCGCTATCCCACCACCGAGCAGGGCCTGGCCGCGCTGGTCAGCAAGCCCACCACCGAGCCGGTGCCGAACAACTGGAAGGGCGGCGGCTACCTGGAAAAGCTGCCGAAAGACCCGTGGGGCCACCCGTACCAGTACCTGAACCCCGGTGTGCGCGGCGAGATCGACGTCTTCAGCCTGGCCGCCGACGGGCAGGCCGGCGGCAGCGGCAACGACGCCGACATCGGCAACTGGGAATAAGCGCCCACTTTCCTCATGATGCCGGCGACGCCGCGCGGCCAGGCCGCCTTTCTCCAGCGTCGCCGGCCGCGCGGCTTCACGCTGCTCGAACTGCTGGTGGTCATGGTGATCGCCGGCATCGTCATTTCCCTGGTGGCCGTCAACGCCACGCCCAACGACCGCGGCCGTGTGCTCGATGACGGCCAGCGCATCGCCCGCCTGTTCGAACTCGCCCAGGAAGACGCACAGCTAGGCGCCCGGCCGCTGGCCTGGGAAGGCGACGCCACGGGATGGCGCTTTCTGGAATCCACGCCGCAGGGCTGGGTGCCGCTGCGCACCGACGTCTTTGCGCCAGGCCGCTGGCGCATTCCGCTGGACGGCGCCGTGATAGTCCAGGGCGGCCGCCAGCCTGGCAACGGCCCCGTGCGCCTGATCTTCGGCCGTGAACTGATCGACGAACCGCAGCGGCTGGTGCTCACCCGCGGCGACATCCGCGTGGATGTGGCCGGCGACGGCAGCGGCCGCTACGTGGCCACGGTGACGCAATGAGTCGGCGCCCCCGCCCGGCCCCGGCCGGCTTCACGCTGATCGAGGTACTGGTGGCGCTGACCATCCTGGCCGTCGCGCTGACCGCCGCCATGCGCGCGATGGGGTCGATGACCGAGTCCAGCGCGTCGCTGCAGCAGCGCATGCTGGCCGAGTTCAGCGCCGAGAACCACCTGGCCACGCTGCGGCTGTCCAAGACCTGGCCCGAACCGGGCACGCGCGGCTACGACTGCCCGCAGGGCGGCGTGGCGCTGTGGTGCGAGGAATCGATCTCGGGCACGCCCAACCCGTCGTTCCGGCGCGTCGAGATCGCCGTGTATCCATCGGCCACCAACAAGTCGGTACGGCTGGCGTGGCTGGTGACGCTGGTGCCCAATGAATCCCGCAATGTCCTCTGAGCGCCGCCTCCGCCGCGCCCGCCCGCGCGGCTTCACGCTGCTGGAGATGCTGGTGGCCATCACGCTGCTGGCGGTGATGGCCGTCATCGGCTGGCGCGCGCTCGATTCCCTGACCCGCACGCGCGAGCGGCTGATCGACCACGACGCCCGGCTCGACGCGCTCAAGGTCCTCTACGGCCAGTTCCAGTCCGATTGCGAACACCTGGCGCAGCCCGCGCAACTGCAGGCCAGCCCGGTCGAGATCGCTCCGAACCAGTTGCTGATGGTGCGCGACCGCCGCGACGAAGGCCAGCCGCCGACGTGGCAGGTGGTGGCGTACCGGCTCGACGGCGACACCGTGGTGCGCGTGGCCAGCCGCGCCGCCATTTCCCGCAACGACGTGCAAAGCGCGCTGCTGGCGCTGCGGCAGGCCGGCAGCACCGGCGTGCAGGTGCGGCCGCTGCTGGGCCAGGCCGACCAGCTTTCGGCCCGCGCCTGGGTGGAGCCGGTGGGCTGGGTGGTCGACAGCAACCGCGTGCGCACGGCGCTGGTGCAGGGCAACGCGGCGGCCAGCGCGGCGGCGGCGGCCGCCCAGGCCACCGGCGCCAGCGACGCGCAGGCATCGACCTTTTCTGACGCCGTGTCGCTGCGCGCGGTGGAACTGACCGTGCTGGCCCGGATGGGCGACGGCGACACGCCGCGCCAGTTCCAGAAAGTCTGCATGACGGGGATGTGATGACGCGCGCCACCCGCTTCCGCCCACTGTCGCGCCAGCACGGCGCCGCCGTGGTCACCGCGCTGCTGATGGTGACGCTGGCCGTGGTCGTGGTCTCGGGCATGCTCTGGCGCCAGCAGGTGCAGATCCGCTCCATCGAGAACCAGCGCCTGGTGGCCCAGGCCGCGTGGATCGAGAAGGCGGCCGTCGACTGGTCGCGGCTGATCCTGCGCGACGACCAGCGCCGCTCGCAGGTCGACTACCTGGGCGAGCCGTGGTCAGTGCCCGTGGCCGAAACCCGGCTGTCCGACTTCCTGGGCGCCGGCGTCAGCACGGCCGAAGGCGGCGAGACGTCGTTCGTCTCGGGCCGGATCCTCGACGCCCAGGCGCGCTTCAACCTGACCAACCTCTATGAATGGCAGGCCGACGCCACGGGGCGGGTCGTCAACGTCAATCCCGTCAGCCTCGCGGCCTTCCGGCGCCTGCTTCAAACGCTCGGCATGAACGCCGGGCTGGCGGAGCCCACGGCGCAGTATTTCCTGCGCGCCGCGCGCGGCGTATCGACGAACGGCCAGCCGGCGCCCCGCCCGCCCGACAGCATCGAGGACCTGCTGGCCATCCCCGGCTACACCCCGGCGATGATCGCGGTGCTGGAGCCGTTTGTCACGGTGCTGCCGGAGCGCACGCTGGTCAACGCCAATACCGCCGAGGCCGAGGTGCTGGCGGCGGTGATCGACAAGCTGCCGATCGACCGCGCGCGCGAGCTGGTGCGCCAGCGGGACCGCAGCTACTTCCGGAATACGGGCGACATCACCAACCAGCTCCGTGGCATCGCCCCGCAGGCGGACGCTTCCGCGGGCACCGTGGATGTAAAAACCCGCTACTTCCTGATCTACGGCCTGGTGCGGCACGACCGGGCGCGGCGGCTCAAGGTGTCGCTGGTCTACCGGCCGGACGTGGTGGGCAGCGGCAGCAGTACGCGCATCGTCTGGGTACGCGACGCCGACGCCATGCCCGCGCAACGCTGAAACGCCGCCGGGCCGCAAGCCGGTTTTTGCCCCGATGCGTGTCGGCGTCATCCTTCCGCAGAATCAGATGGGTAGCTATTGACGCGGTTAAGTCACACAGGCAAGGTATGCTGCTGCACCGAGCCCGGCCCACCGCGGCACCCTGCCGCGCGCCACCGTGGCGCCCGCCCAGGACGGCATTCCGGGGCCCATCGCAGCTCCCAGGCGCCTCCAGCGCGACTTCGCCACTGATAACAGGGAAATCTTGAGTACCACGCTCTACGTCCGCCTGCCGCACCGGCCGCATGACCAGCCGCAACCGTGGCAGTTTGGCGCGATGCCGTTTGCGCTGGTACGGGCTTCCGCCGAGAAAAGCCGGCCCGGCGCCACGCCGCCGGCGCCCGAGCTGTTGCGCGAAGGCCACGGACTGCCCGCCGACATGCCCGCCGCGGACCGCCTGGTCCTGATCGTCGCCGCCAGCGACGTGCTGCTGACCGCCGCGATGGTCCCGCCGCTGCCGCCGGCCCGCCTGCGGCTGGCGCTGCCGAACCTGATCGAAGACGTGCTGGCCACCGACGCCGCGCCCTGCCACATCGCGCTGGGCCCCGCGCTGGACCCGTCCGCCCCGGCGCGCGGCCCGCGCCGCCGCCTGCTGATGGTGACCGACCGCGCCTGGCTGCGCGCCGCGCTGGACCAGTTCGCCGAACACAAGCACCGCCGCCGCAGCGTGCTGCCCGCGCAGCTTTGCCTGCCGCTGGCCGAAGCGGAAGCCGAACCCGAACCCGAAGCCGAGACCCCGGCTGCGGCCGAATTGCCCGAACCGGCCCTGGCCGAAGGCGCCGCGCCCACGCTGGCCCAAGGCGCCGAGCCGGCGCCCGCCCCGGCCGTGCCGCAGGCGCCCGTGGTGCCGGACGAACCGGTACCGGCCGCCACGCTGGTCGTGGAAGCCGCCGCGTCGGCACTGGCCCCGTCGGCCGGACTACTCGACGCCGCCGCGCCCCCGCCCGCCGCCGCCGAATCGGCCCGGCTGTGGCAGCTCACGGTCCGCACCGGCCCCTACGACGGCTACGGCCTGCTGCTCAACGACCAGGCGCTGGCCGCGTGGCAGGCCCTGGCCCCGGCCGGCGAATGGCACGGCGACAAGGCGGCCCTGGCCCACGCGCCCGTGCCGGCGCTGCGCAACCAGCGCCGCATCGCGCGGGCATCGCGGATTTCCGAAGACTGGCGCATCTGGCTGGCCGGCGCCGAAGCCTGCCTGCGCGAGCCGCAGGTCGACCTGGCCCAGTTCGAATTCGCCCAGGGCACGATGGACCGCTGGAACCTGCTGGCCTGGCGCCTGCCGGTGGCACTGGCCGTGGCGCTGGTGCTGGTCCAGATCATCGGCATGAACGCCCAGTGGCTGATGTTGCGCCAGGAATCGCGGCGCATCGAGGCCGCCCAGGTCGACATCCTGCACACCGCCTTTCCGAACGTCCCGCCCGTGGCCGAGCCGCCGCTGCTGATGCGCCGCCAGATCGAACAGCTTCGCACCGCCAGCGGCCGCAGCACGCCGGGCGATTTCCTGCCGCTGGCCGATGGCTTCGCGCGCGCCGCGCAGAGCCTGCCGCCGGACGCGCTGCTGCAGCTCGACTACCGTGCCGGCACGCTCTACGTCGCGCTCAAGGCCGGCACCAACACCAACGCCCTGCGCAGCGCCGTGCGGCAGGCGGGCCTACAGATGGAAGAAGACAAGACGCCACCCGACGCCGCCGTCCGCGCGGGCGGGGCTCCCACACCGCCGGGATCGCGCTGGACGATCCGCAGCGAATCGCGCGCCGAAGGCAAGGCGCCGGGCAGGGCCGCATCATGACGCCCGCCAAGCCCACCAACCCCGCAAAGCCTGCCGCCCGGCCCGCCGGCAACAGCCCGGCCGCCCGGCTGGCCCGCCTGCGGCCGCGCGTGCCGCCCGCCTGGCGCGAGCGGTTTGACACCTTCTGGAACGCCCGCAACCCGCGCGAGCAGGCCATCCTGGGCGGCGGCACGGTCGTGCTGGTCCTGGTATTCGGCTACCTCGTGCTCTGGGAGCCGGCCGCCACGGGCCGCGACCGCCTGATCCGCAACCTGCCCGCCCAGCGTGCGGACCTGGCCGAAATGGAAACGCTGGCGCAGGAAGCGCGCGGCCTGCAGGCCAGTCCGGCACCGTCGCTACGCGGCGATGCGCTGACGCAGGCGCTGCAGGACAACCTGGACCAGCACGGCCTGAAGGCCACGCGGCTGGCCGCCACCGGCGACAACGCCGTGCAGGTCCAGCTGGACAAGGTGCCGTTCGGCGCCGTGGCAAGCTGGCTGCAGGACGTGCGCGCGCAGCAGCGCCTCAAGGTGACCGACGCGCGCATCAGCTATGTTGGCGCCACGGCGCTGGTCAACGTCACGGCGACGCTGCAGGGCCCCGGTGCCGGCGGCCGCAACTGATGGCGCGGCTCGAAGCACTGCGCCTGCCCCGCCGGCAAGCCCGCGCGTCGCGCGGCTGGCAGTGGCTGCGCTGGGCGATACTGGGCGTCGCGACGGTAGCGGTGACCGTGGTGGCATCGATGCCGGCCACGTGGATGGCGGACCGCATCGCCACCGAAACCGGCCGGCGCGTGCTGCTGGCCGACGCGGCGGGCACGCTCTGGCACGGCAGCGCCACGCTGGCGCTGTCGGCGGGCACGGGCAGCCAGACGGCCACCGTCCTGCCGGGCCGGCTCACGTGGGACGTGGCGTTCTGGCCGATGCTGGCCGGCACGCTGCGCATCGTGCTGGAACAGGACATGGCGATGGCCGCACCCGTGACGGTGGCGGCCACGCCGGCCGGCTGGACCGTGCAGCCGGGCAGCATCCGGCTGCCGGCGTCGCTGCTGGAAGGCATCGGCGCGCCGTTCAACACGCTGCGCCCGGACGGCACGATGCGCGTGGACTGGTCCGCGCTGCAGGGCAAGTTCGCCGGCAACCAGAAATTCGGACATCTGACGCTGCAGCTCGACCAGATGTCCGCGGCGGTGAGCCGCCTGCGCCCGCTGGGCAGCTATCGCGCGGAGGTCGACCTGACCGGCGCCGATGGCAAGCTGCAACTGAGCACCACGGCCGGGCCGCTGCACCTGGAGGGCAGCGGCACCCTTGGCCGGCAGTCCCGCTTCGAGGGCACGGCGCACGCCGACCCCGAGGCGGCCACCCAGCTTGCGGGCCTGCTGAGCCTGCTGGGACGAACAGAAAACAACGTGACAAGGCTGCGCTTCTGATTGCCGAAGCTGCCGAAGCCCAAGCCTGGAACCGATGATGACCACGCAATCCACCCACCGACTTGTCCGAACCGCCTGCGCCCGCGCCACGGCGCTGCTGTGCACCCTGTCCCTGCTGTCGCCGGCCCTGGCCTGGGCACAGCCGCAGCAGCCGGTGCCGCAACCGAACGACATCACGCCGCGCAACCGCGACCAGGTGGTGCTGAACTTCGTCAACGCCGACCTGGAATCGGTCGTCAAGGCGGTGGGCCAGGCCACGGGCAAGAATTTCGTGATCGACCCGCGCGTGAAGGGCACCGTGAACCTGGTGACCGAGCAGCCGGTGTCGCGCGCCCAGGCGCTGGAAACGCTCGGTTCGGTGCTGCGCATGCAGGGCTACGCGATGGTCGAGTCGAACGGGTTCACCAAGGTCGTGCCGGAGGCCGATGCCAAGCTGCAGGGCTCGCCCACGGTGATCGGCGGCGGCGCCGGCCGGGGTGACCAGGTGGTGACGCAGGTGTTCCGCCTGAACTACGAGTCGGCCAACAACCTGGTACCCGTGCTGCGGCCGATGATTGCGCCGAACAACACGATTACCGCCTACCCGGCCAACAACACGCTGGTCATTACCGACTACGCCGACAACCTGCGCCGCCTGGCCCGCATCATCGCGGCCGTGGACGCGCCGGCGTCGGGCGAGGTGGAATTGATCCCGCTCAAGAATGCCGTGGCCAGCGACGCTGCCGTGGTGCTGCAGAAGCTGCTGGACCCGTCGGCGGCCGGCGGTGCCGGCGGGGGCGCGGGCGCGACCGATGCGTCGCTGCGGACCACCGTGGTGGCCGAGCCGCGTAGCAATTCGCTGATGATCCGCGCCACGAGCCGTGCGCGCGTGCAGCAGGCACGCCAGTTGATCGAGAAGATCGACCAGCCGTTCGCGCGGCCCGGCAACATCTGGGTGGTGCCGCTCAAGAACGCCGACGCCGTGAAGCTGGCCGCCACGCTGCGCGCGATCGTCGCGGCCGACAGCTCGTTCGCCAGCACGGCCCAGCCCGGCCAGGCCGGCGCCACCAGCGCCACCACGGGCACGTTCCAGAACACGGGCACGCAGCAGGCGGGCCAGTACTCGGGCGGCACCACGGGCTACAACCGCAGCGGATCGTCGTCGTCCTCGGGCTTCGGCAGCGGCACGGGCTCCAACGCGTTCTCGGCGTCGTTCGCGGTCAACCAGCAGCCGACCACGGGCGGCACGATCCAGGCCGACCAGTCGACCAACTCGCTGATCATCACCGCCAGCGAGCCGGTCTACCGCAACCTGCGCGTCGTGATCGACGACCTGGACGCGCGCCGCGCGCAGGTCTACATCGAGACGATGATCGTCGAGGTCACGGCTACCCAGGCGCAGCAGCTTGGCATCCAGTGGCAGGGCATCGTCAACCAGGCCGGCAACACGATTGGCGTGGCCGGCACGAACTTCGGCACCGGCGGCCAGAACATCCTGAACCTGACGCTGGCCGGCCTGCTGTACCGGAACAACAACACGGCCGGCATTGCCGCCGCGCAGCAGCTCGTGCCGGACATCGGCGGGCTGAACATCGGCGTGGTCAACCGGTCGTCGGGCCTGGGCGCGCTGATCAGCGCGCTGGGCACCAACGACAGCGTGAACCTGCTGTCGACGCCGAACCTGATCACGCTGGAGAACGAGGAAGCCAAGATCCTGATCGGCCAGAACATTCCGATCACGACCGGCTCGTACGCGCAGACGGGCAGCACGTCGACGGTATCGCCGTTCCAGACCTTCGACCGCAAGGACGTCGGCATCACGCTACGGGTGCGCCCGCAGATCACCGAAGGCGGCCAGGTCAAGATGCAGATCTACCAGGAGTCGTCGTCGGTGGTGGCCAGCACGGCCACGCTGATCCAGGGGCCGACCACCAACGTGCGGTCGATCGAGACCAACGTGCTGGTGGACGACGGCCAGATCATCGTGCTGGGCGGCCTGATCGAGGACAGCTACGGCGACGGCGTGCAGAAGGTGCCGCTGCTGGGCGACATTCCCTACCTGGGTTCGCTGTTCCGCTACGAGAACAAGAACCGCCGGAAGACCAACCTGCTGGTGTTCCTGCGGCCGTACGTGATGCGCACGGCCGGCGCGACCGACCGCCTGACGCAGGACCGCTACGAGTACATCCGCGGCCAGCAGCAGGGCTTCGTGTCGCCTAACATGGTCGTACGCGACAAGGACACGCCGGTGCTGCCGCCGGCCGACGCGCCGTCGGCGCCGTTCGTCGATCCGCGCTACAACGGGCCGGTGCAGGCACCGCTGCCGCTGGACCCGACGCTGCCGGCCGCGCCCGCACCGCAGCCGGCGCCGCAGGTGCCGCCGCGTCCGCTGTCGCTCAACGACGGGGCAGCCGTCCAGCGCCCGCAGGGCTGAGCACCATGGCTACCGAAACACTCGCCAATCCCGCCGCCGGGGCCGAGGCCCCGCTGGAGCCGCCGTCGCCCATGGCGGCGCGGCTGGTGTCGTATTCGTTCTCGCGCGAGGCCCCGCTGCTGATCGCCCATCAGCGCCCGGACGGGCTGGAAGTGTGGGTCAGCCGCAAGACCTCGCCGGCCGCGCTGGCCGAAGTGGCGCGCGTGCATGGCGCGCTGCACCTGCGCGTGCTGGAGCCGGCCGCGCTGGAAGCGGCGATGTCCGACGCCTACAACCGCCAGGACGGCTCGGCCGCCCAGGTGGTGGGCGAGGTGGAGGGCGAGGTGGACCTGTCGCGGCTGATGCAGGACATCCCGGCCGTGGAAGACCTGCTCGAATCCGAGGACGACGCGCCGATCATCCGCATGATCAACGCGCTGCTGACGCAGGCCGCGCGCGAGCAGGCGTCGGATATCCACATCGAGCCGTTCGAGTCGTCGTCGGTGGTGCGCTTCCGCGTGGACGGCACGCTGCGCGACGTGGTGCGGCCCAAGAAGGCGCTGCACGGCGCGCTGATCTCGCGGATCAAGATCATGGCGCAGCTCGACATCGCCGAGAAACGGCTGCCGCAGGACGGCCGCATCACGCTGCGCGTGGGCGGCCGGCCGGTTGACGTGCGCGTGTCGACGCTGCCCACCGGCCACGGCGAGCGCGCGGTGCTGCGTCTGCTGGACAAGGAGGCTGGCCGGCTGGACCTGGCCAAGCTGGGCATGGCGCGCGAGACGCTGGCCGGCTTCGACCACCTGGTGCGCCAGCCGCACGGCATCGTGCTGGTGACCGGCCCGACCGGCTCCGGCAAGACCACCACGCTGTACGCGGCGCTGTCGCGGCTCGATTCGCACACGACGAACATCATGACCGTCGAGGACCCGATCGAGTACGACCTCGACGGCATCGGCCAGACGCAGGTGAACCCGCGTATCGACATGACGTTCGGCAAGGCGCTGCGCGCGATCCTGCGGCAGGACCCGGACGTGGTGATGATCGGCGAAATCCGCGACCTGGAAACGGCGCAGATTGCCGTGCAGGCGTCGCTGACCGGCCACCTGGTGCTGGCCACGCTGCACACCAACGACTCGGCGTCGGCCGTGACGCGGCTGGTGGACATGGGGATCGAGCCGTTCCTGCTGTCGTCGTCGCTGCTGGGCGTGCTGGCGCAGCGGCTGGTACGCCGCCTGTGCCCGCACTGCAAGCGCGAGGAAGTGATCGAGGTGACCGCCGCCGACGCCGCCACGCTGCAGGCCGAGGGCCGCCCGCTGCAGCGCGTGTGGCACGCCGTGGGCTGCGACAAGTGCGGCCATTCGGGCTATCAGGGCCGGATGGGCGTCTACGAACTGCTGACCGTGGACAGCGAGATCCAGACGATGATCCACCGCCAGCAGCCCGAATCCGAGATCAAGCAGGTGGCGCTGGCCAAGGGCATGCACACGATGCGCGGCGACGCGCAGCGCTGGATCGACAGCGGCGCCACCTCGCTGGAAGAGGTGCTGCGCGTCACGCGCGAGTAAGCCATGCCCGCCTTTCGCTACGAAGCCGCCGACGCCGCTGGCCGCGCCGACCGCGGCGTCATCGAGGCCGACAGTCCCAGGCAGGCGCGCTCGCAGCTCCGCGCGCGCGGGCTGACGCCGATCACCGTCGATGCGCTGGCCGGCGCCGGCCTGGCCCAGCGCAGCCGCGGCGGCATGTTCGTGCGCCGGCTGACCACGCAGGAACAGGCGCTGTTCACGCGCCAGCTAGCCAGCCTGATCGTATCCGGCCTGCCGCTGGACGAGGCGCTCGGCGCGCTGGCCGACCAGGCCGAGCGCCAGTACGTGCACGAGTTGCTGGCCGGCATCCGCGCGGAAGTCATGGGCGGCAGTTCGCTGTCCGTGGCGCTGGCCCAGCATCCTAAGGATTTTCCGGACATCTACCGCGCGCTGGTGTCGGCGGGCGAGCACTCGGGCCACCTTGGCGTGGTGCTGGAGCGGCTGGCGACCTATATCGAGACGCGCAACCAGCTTACGTCGAAGATCCGGCTGGCGTTCACCTACCCGGCCATCGTCACGTTCGTGGCGTTCGCGATCGTCATCTTCCTGCTGTCGTACGTGGTGCCGCAGGTGGTCAGCGTGTTCGCCAACACCAAGCAGAAGCTGCCCACGCTGACGATCGTCATGCTGTGGCTGTCCGATTTCGTGCGCAACTGGTGGTGGGCCGCCGTGGCCGTGATCGCGGTGGTCACGGCCATCGTGCGCAGCCTGCTGCGGCAGCCCGACGTGCGGCTGTCATGGCACCGCTGGCTGCTGACCGCGCCGCTGGTGGGCAAGCTGATCCGTGGCTACAACACGGCCCGCTTTGCGAGCACGCTGGCCATCCTGGTATCGGCCGGCGTGCCGATCCTGCGCAGCCTGCAGGCCGCCGGCGAGACGCTGACCAACGTGGCGCTCAAGGCCAACGTCGACGATGCCACCACGCGGGTGCGCGAAGGCGCGTCACTGGCCCGCGCGCTGGCCGCGCAGAACCAGTTCCCGCCGGTGCTGGTGCACCTGATCCGCTCCGGCGAAGCCACCGGCAACCTGCCGGTCATGCTGGAGCGCGCCGCCACGGGCGAGGGCCAGGAACTGGAACGCCGCACGCTGTTCCTGACCAGCTTGCTGGAGCCGCTGCTGATCCTGACGATGGGGGTGGTGGTGCTGCTGATCGTGCTGGCGGTGCTGATGCCGATTATCGAGATCAATCAGTTGGTGCGGTAGCTGGGGGACGGGCCAAGGCTGTCGGGTTTCGATACGCCTTTGCCCTCTCCCCAAACCCCTCTCCCGCGCGCGGGAGAGGGGAGCAAACCAAGGGGCTTGGGGCGCGCGGTGGCTCCCTCTCCGGCACCGACAAATCCCCTTACTCCCCGCCCGCCACCTTCTTCTTGGCCGGCGCACGCTTGCGCGGGGCGGCCTTCCTGGCGGCGGTCTTGGCCGGGGCCTTGGCCGGCGCGGCTTCCTCGGCGGCCGGCGTCACGTCTTCTGCCACCGCTTCCCGCGATTCCACGGTTTCCACCGCCACCACGGGCGCCGATGCCGACAGCACGGTCGTGCCCGGCGCCGAGAATACCGACTGGTCGATCGGCCACGGCGTTTCGCTGAGCGTCACCTCGGGGCGGCGGGTGCGCTTGCCGCGGGCCTTGGGGGCTTCTTCCACCGGGTCCACGGTTTCCGCGATCAGCGTCGAGGCCGAGCCGGCGCCCTCTTCCTCGGTCTCGGCGGACAGCGCCGGGGCCGGTTCGGGGATGGCGTCGATGTCGACGACCGGGGCCGGGGTTTCCACCGGCGGCACCGGCTGGGCGACCGTCGTGGTCGGCGGCTGCGGGGCCGGCTTCGGCTGGCCCTGCGGCGGACGCGGCTGGCCGCCCTGGGGCTGGGCCTGCGCCTGCGGCTGGCCGGAAGTCTGGCCGGAAGACTGCACCACCCCCTGCCCGCCCTGCTGTCCGCCCTCGCCCTTGCCGCGCTTCTTCAGCCGCACCCAGATGGTCTTGTTGTTACCGCAGTTGCGCGTTTCCACCTCGAACAGGTTGGTGGCGGCCACCAGTTCCGACAGCTTGCCGTAGCCGTAGTTACGCGAATCGAACTCGGGGGCCTGCTTGGCGATGTAGTTGCCGATGCCGCCCAGCGTCGACCAGCCGTCCTCGTCGGACACGGCCTGCGACGCGTTCTGCAGCAGCCGCACCAGCCGCGAGTCCTGGCGCAGTTCCTGGCTGCTGCGGCGGCGCGCGGCCGGGGCGGCCTCGGTCTCGGCGTCGCTGTCGGTATCGGCATCGGCCACGCCGGCGCGCAGCACGTCCGAATAGATGAACTTGTCGCAGGCCGTCACGAACGGCTTGGGCGTCTTGCGCTCGCCAAAGCCGTACACCATCAGGCCCTGCTCGCGGATGCGCGACGCCAGCCGGGTGAAGTCGCTGTCACTCGACACGATGCAGAAGCCGTCGAAGCGGCCCGTGTACAGCAGGTCCATCGCGTCGATGATCATCGCGCTGTCCGTGGCGTTCTTGCCCACGGTGTAGCGGAACTGCTGGATCGGCTGGATCGAATGGGCCAGCAGGCGGTCCTTCCAGCCTGACAGGTTCGGGCGCGTCCAGTCGCCGTAGATGCGCTTGACGGCGGCCACGCCGTACTTGGCCACCTCGGCCAGCAGGCCTTCGACGATGGCGGGCGCCGCGTTGTCGGCGTCGATCAGCACGGCCAGGGTGGCGCCCTGGCGGGGGGAATTGGTCATGGTCGGGTTCTTCTCGATGGGGCCGGTTGCACCATGGCGGGGTGGCCGGCGTGTGGCGCGCGGGCGTCATGCGACGCGGGCGCGCGCCCGTTGGATGCACCGCAGTGTACACGCGCGGGCCGCGCGTATACGGGAAATCACGGGGGCATCTGGCGCGTTTTATGCTGCATCGCACGGTACCGCGGCCTGCACGCCGGTGCTACCATGCCGCGCAGAGACACGGCTGCCCAATGCCTCCACAAGAGACCAGCGGACGGCCGCCCATAACTGATGTGTCGGTGATCCCGACAGCATGCCCCACGCAGGGCCCAAAGAGGAGCACCCATGAATGCCCCCCTGACCCCACCGGTCAGCGACGCCATCCGCCGCGCGCTCGAAAACGTTTCCCTCGAAGACAAGTACACGCTGGAGCGTGGCCGCATCTACATCAGCGGCACGCAGGCGCTGGTCAGGCTGCCGATGCTACAGCAGGAACGCGACCGCGCCGCCGGGCTGAACACCGCCGGCTTCATCTCCGGCTACCGGGGCTCGCCGCTCGGCGCGCTCGATCAATCACTCTGGAAGGCCAAGAAGCACCTGGCGGCGCATAACGTCGTGTTCCAGGCCGGCCTGAACGAGGACCTGGCCGCCACGTCCGTGTGGGGGTCGCAGCAGGTCAACATGTACCCCGACGCCCGGTTCGATGGCGTATTCGGCATGTGGTACGGCAAGGGCCCGGGCGTGGACCGCACCGGCGACGTCTTCAAGCACGCCAACTCCGCTGGCTCCAGCAAGTACGGCGGCGTGCTGGTGCTGGCCGGCGACGACCACTCGGCCAAGTCGTCCACGCTGGCGCACCAGTCCGAGCACATCTTCAAGGCCTGCGGCCTGCCCGTGCTGTACCCGTCGAACGTCCAGGAATACCTGGACTACGGCCTGCACGGCTGGGCGATGAGCCGCTACTCGGGCCTGTGGGTGGCAATGAAGTGCGTGACCGACGTGGTGGAATCGTCGGCATCGGTCGAGCTGGATCCGCACCGCGTGCAGATCGTGATTCCCGACGACTTCGTGCTGCCGCAGGGCGGGCTGAACATCCGCTGGCCGGACCCGCCGCTGGAACAGGAAGCCCGGCTGCTGGACTTCAAGTGGTACGCGGGCCTGGCCTACGTGCGCGCCAACAAGATCGACCGGATCGAGATCGATTCGCCGCACGCGCGCTTCGGCATCATGACGGCCGGCAAGGCGTACCTGGACACGCGCCAGGCGCTGGCCGACCTGGGCCTGGACGACGACACCTGCGCCCGGCTGGGCATCCGGCTGTACAAGGTGGGCTGCGTCTGGCCGCTGGAGGCGCACGGCGCGCGCGCGTTTGCCGAGGGGCTGCAGGAAATCCTGGTGGTCGAGGAAAAGCGCCAGATCATGGAGTACGCGCTCAAGGAAGAGCTGTACAACTGGCGCGACGACGTGCGGCCCAAGGTGTACGGCAAGTTCGACGAGCGCGACAACGCGGGCGGCGAGTGGTCGATCCCGCAGAACAACTGGCTGCTGCCGGCGCACTACGAGCTGTCGCCGGCCATCATCGCCAAGGCCATCGCCACGCGACTGGAAAAGTTCGACCTGCCGTCGGACATCCGCGCCCGCATCGAGGCCCGGCTGGCGGTGATCCACTCCAAGGAACGCGCGCTGGCCACGCCGCGCGTGACCGCCGAGCGCAAGCCGTGGTTCTGCTCGGGCTGCCCGCACAACACGTCGACCAACGTGCCCGAGGGCTCGCGCGCGCTGGCCGGCATCGGCTGCCACTACATGACGGTCTGGATGGACCGCAACACGAGCACGTTCAGCCAGATGGGCGGCGAGGGCGTGGCCTGGATCGGCCAGGCGCCGTTCGCGGGCGACAGCCACGTGTTCGCCAACCTGGGCGACGGCACCTATTTCCACTCGGGCCTGCTGGCGATCCGCGCGTCGATCGCGGCCGGGGTGAACATCACGTACAAGATCCTCTACAACGACGCGGTGGCGATGACCGGCGGCCAGCCCGTGGACGGCCAGCTCTCGGTGCAGGACATCGCGTTCCAGGTGGCGGCCGAGGGCGCGAAGAAGATCGTCATCGTCACGGACCAGCCCGAGAAGTACAACAGCGCGATCAAGCTGCCCGACGGGCTGACCGTGCACCCGCGCGAGCAGCTGGACACCATCCAGCGCGAACTGCGCGAGGTGCCCGGCTGCACGATCCTGATCTACGACCAGACCTGCGCCACCGAGAAGCGCCGCCGCCGCAAGCGCGGCACATTCCCGGACCCGGCGCGCCGCGCGTTCATCAACGACGCGGTGTGCGAAGGCTGCGGCGACTGCTCAGTCAAGTCGAACTGCCTGTCGGTGGAGCCGCTGGAGACAGAGCTGGGCACCAAGCGCCAGATCAACCAGTCGTCGTGCAACAAGGATTTCTCCTGCGTGAACGGCTTCTGCCCGAGCTTTGTCACGGCCGAGGGCGCGCAGGTGCGCAAGCCCACGGCGCACGGCATCTCGATGGGCGGCCTGCCCGAACTGCCGCTGCCGGCGCTGCCCGACATGCGGCGCGCGTACGGCATCCTGGTGACCGGCGTGGGCGGCACCGGCGTGGTGACGATCGGCGGGCTGCTGGGCATGGCCGCGCACCTGGAGAACAAGGGCGTGACCGTGCTGGACATGGCCGGCCTGGCGCAGAAGGGCGGCGCGGTGCTGTCGCACGTGCAGATCGCCGCCAGCCCGCAGGACCTGCATGCCACGCGCATCGCCATGGGCGAGGCCGACCTGGTGATCGGCTGCGACGCGATCGTGTCGGCCACCGACGAGGTCATCTCCAAGACCCAGTCGGGCCGCACGCGCGCCGTGGTCAACACGGCCCAGACGCCGACCGCCGCGTTCATCAAGGACCCGAAGTGGCAGTTCCCGGGCATGTCGGCCGAGCAGGACATCCGCAACGCCGTGGGCGACGCCTGCGACTTCATCAACGCCAGCGCGCTGGCCGTGGCGCTGCTGGGCGACACGATCTACACCAACCCGCTGGTGCTGGGCTACGCCTGGCAGAAGGGCTGGATTCCGCTGACGCTGGCCGCGCTGGAGCGCGCCATCGAGCTGAACGGCGTGTCGGTGGACAAGAACAAGGCCGCGTTCGACTGGGGCCGCCACATGGCCCATGACCCGGACCACGTGCTGGCGCTGACCGGCAAGCTCAAGACCCAGACCGAAGGCGCCGACGTGGTGAAGCTGCCGACGTCGAGCGGCGCGCTGCTGGAAAAGCTGATCGCCAGCCGCGCGGACCTGCTGACCCGCTACCAGAACGCGGCCTATGCCGCGCAGTTCCGCGAGGCCGTGCAGCGCGTGCGCGCCGCCGAATCGGCGCTGGTCGGCGCCGGCAAGCCGCTGCCGCTGACCGAGGCCGCCGCGCGCAACCTGGCCAAGCTGATGGCGTACAAGGACGAGTACGAGGTGGCGCGGCTGTACACCGACCCGCTGTTCCTGGACAAGCTGCGCGCCCAGTTCGAGGGCGAGCCGGGCCGCGACTACCAGCTCAACTTCTGGCTGGCGCCGCCGGCCACGGCCAGGCGTGACGACAAGGGGCACCTGGTCAAGCGCCGCTTCGGGCCGTCGACGATGACGCTGTTCCGCATCCTCGCCCGGCTCAAGGGCCTGCGCGGCGGCCCGCTGGACGTGTTCGGCCGCACCGAGGAACGCCGCACCGAACGCGCGCTGATCGTCGAATACCGCACGCTGCTGGACGAGCTGTCGCGGGGCCTGTCGGCCGCCAACCACGCCACGGCCGTGGAGCTGGCCAACGTGCCCGACGACATCCGCGGCTTCGGCCACGTCAAGGAAAACAACCTCAAGGCCGCCCGCGCCAAGTGGGACAGGCTGCTGAAGGTCTTCCGCGACCCGAAGACGGGGCAGCAGGCGGCTTGAGGATGCCGGGGGCGGTGCTCCCGGCTGACGTATCGTTTTGCTCCCCTCTCCCGCATGGCGGGAGAGGGGCTGGGGGAGAGGGCCAGCGGTTCTGATGAAACCGGTCGCAACGTAAGCCGCCACACCCTCTCCCCCGACCCCTCTCCCGCGCGCGGGAGAGGGGAGCCAACCCGACGTCGCGACCGCCAACCGGAGCTCACCATGCCCACCTACCAGGGAAGCTGTCACTGTGGCCGCGTCGCCTTCGAGGCCGACGGGGAGATCACGCAAGTCCTGCAATGCAACTGCACGATGTGCCGGCGGCGCGGCCATCTGCTGTGGTTCGTGCCGAAGGCCAGCTTCCGGCTGAAAACGCCCGAGGATAACGCGTCCACCTACCGGTTCAACACGATGAAGATCGCGCACCGGTTCTGTCCCACCTGCGGCATCGGGCCGTATTCCGAGGCCACCGACCCGCAGGGCAATCCCACCGCCGCCGTGAACGCGCGCTGCCTGGACGGCGTGGACCTGGCGGGCCTCAAGGTCATCGACTACGACGGGCTGCACAAGTAATCCGGGCGCCCTACCCCCCTACGGGCGCCTTTCCTCCCCGGCCGCCGCGCCGATACAATTCCCGCTTCTCTCACCGCATCGCACCGGCGCTCCCGCCTGCGCCGGGCGCGCCATGACCGCCTCCGCCGCCCCCGCCCCCGCGCTGTCGCCCCGCCAGATCGTCTGGACGCTCGGCATCACCGAGATCATCAGTTGGGGCACGCTGTACTTCACCTTCACGGTCTTCATCGGGCCGATGCACGACGCGCTGGGCTTCGGCAAGCCGTTCCTGGCCGGCGGGTTCTCGCTGGGGCTGCTGGTCTGGGCGATGTGCTCGTTCGCGGTGGGCCGCCTGCTGGACCGCGTGCCGGCGCGCAAGGTGATGGGGCTGGGGTCGGTGCTGGCGGCCATCGGGCTGCTGCTCTGGGCGTGGAGCCCGTCGCCGGCGCTGTTCCTGCTGATGTGGCTGCCGCTCGGGCTGGCCATGGCCACCACGCTGTACGAACCCGCCTTCGTCGTGCTGCGCCAGGCGTTCGGCGACGGCTACCAGAAACCCATCGTCCAGGTGACGCTGCTGGCCGGCTTTGCCAGCACGATCTTCATCCCGGTGGGCCAATGGCTGGTGCTGCATCTGGGCTGGCGCGAGACGCTGGTGATCTTTGCCGCGCTGAACCTGTTTGTCTGCGCGCCGCTGCATGCGCGGCTGCGCTACGCCGTGCAGGCCACCTATGGCGGCACGCCGGTGCCGGGCGCGGGGTCGCCGGGCATTGCGCGGTCCACGCTGCGCCAGCCCGTGTTCTGGGCCGTGGTGCTGGCGTTCACGGCCACGGCGGTCATCGCGTCGCTGCTGGGCGCCCACCTGATCCCGATGCTGACCGAAAAGGGCATGCCCGTGGGCCAGCAGCTCGTGGTGGCGGCGCTGATCGGCCCGGCGCAGGTAGCGGGGCGCCTGGCGATGGCGCGGCTGCCCACGCGCCACCCGGTGCGGCTGTCGATGCCGGTCTACATCGTCATGAGCCTGGGCCTGCTGTGCCTGACCCTTGGCCACGGCTACTGGCTGATGGTCGCGGCCATCTGCTACGGTTGCGCCAATGGCGTGAACACGATGCTGCGCGCGATGGCCATGCCCGAGCTGATCTCGCGCCATCACTACGCCACGCTGAACGGGTTGATGATGACCCCGGTGCTGCTGATGCAGGCGGCCGCGCCGTGGTTCGGCGCGCTGCTGTGGCGCGCGGCCGGCGGCTACTGGCTCATGCTGTGGGTCATGGTGGCGCTGGCCGTGGGCGCGCTGGGCGCCTTCGCGTTCGCGCTGCACCAGCGGGGCCTGCTGCGGCAGGTAGCCGCGCCCGCCTGAAACTTTTCCGCCATCCGCTGTCCGGCCGTACCCGATGTCCGACTATTCGATCGAAACGCCCTCATCCGCCCCTTCGTCCGCTGCCGCCACCCCGGCCCCGTCGCCGGCGGCCGTCTCGCGCGCCACGCGCGGCACGATGGCGCTGTTCTTTGCCAACGGCGCCACGTTTGCCACCTGGGGCGTCCATATCCCGACGATCAAGGCGCGCTTCGGGCTGTCCGACGCCATGCTGTCGCTGGCGATGCTGGCCGTAGCCGGCGGCGCGATCCTGATCATGGGCCCGGTGGGCCGCTGGGTTGGCCGGATGGGCAGCGCGCGGGCGTCGATGATCGGCGGGCTGGCGTTCGCCTGCATGACGCTGGCGATCCTGGCAATGCCCAGCTTTGCGCTGCTGCTGCCGGCGCTGCTGGTCTTCGGCATGGCCAACGCGCTGTTCGACGTCGGCATGAACGCGCAGGCCGCCACCGTGGAGGCCAGCCGGACCCGGCCGATCATGTCGGCGCTGCACGGCATGTTCAGCCTGGGCGGTATGGCCGGCGCGGCGTTTGGCGGGCTGATGCTGGCGCTGCACGTGCCGCCGCTGGCGCACACCGCGCTGATCGCCGCGCTGACGGCGGCCGTGGCGCTGGCCAGTCATCGCGGGCTGCTGGCCGACCATCCGGTGCTGCCATCGGCCGATCACCACCGCGAGCACGCGTCGCGCGCGCTGTGGCTGCTTGGGCTGATGGCGTTCCTGGGGCTGGTGGGCGAAGGCGCGATGTACGACTGGACCACGGTCTACATGCGCGAGGTGGCGATGGCGCCGCTGGCGTGGATCAGCTTCGGCTACGCGGCGTTCTCGGGCGGCATGGCCTGCGGCCGCTTTGGCGGCGACCGCCTGCGCGCCCGGTTTGGCGATGCCCGCACGCTCACCGGCAGCGCCTGGCTCGGCTTTGCCGGCATCGCGCTGGCGATTGCCGTGCCGTACCCGCTGGCCGCGCTGGTCGGCTTCAGCCTGATGGGGCTGGGCGCGGCAAACATGGTGCCGATCTTCTTCGTGGCGGCGTCGCGCCTGCCGGGCGTGACCGCGGCCGAGGCCATCGCCCGCGTGGCGCGCTTTGCCTACGTCGGGCTGCTGATCGGCCCGGTGCTGATCGGCGGCGTGGCCCACCTGGCCGAACTGCGCGCCGGGCTGGCCGTGGTGGCGCTGACGATGGGCTACATCGCCCTGTTCGGCGCCCGGGCCGTGCGGCGCTACCTGACGACCTGACGACCTGAGGGCCTGGCCCCGTCCCTAGGCGGCCTTGGGCAGCGGCGCGTGGCCGGCGCCGATGCCGTCGAACACGAACGTATCCATCGCCAGCACGCCGTAGGTGACCTCGTCGGCCACGCGGGACACGCTCGCGTCCTGCCCAGCCGCCGTGGCCGGACCCAGCGCCGCGCCCAGCGTGACGTAGAACGGCAGCAGGTGCTCGTCGGTTGGGTGGGCCCGGCGCGCGTACGGCGCCTGGGTGCGGTAGTCGGCAATCCGGCTGACGTCGCCCGTGGCCAGCGCCTCGTTCAGCGCGTCGGCCATCCAGCCACGGAACGCGTCGACGTACGGCTCGGTCTGCGGCCCATGCTGGGCCTTGCGGGCGCCGCTGCCGAACACTTCCTGCAGGTTGTGGGTGAAGCTGCCCGACCCGACCACCAGCACGCCCTCCTGGCGCAGCGGCGCCAGCGCGCGGCCGATCTCGATCTGCGTGGCCGGGCTCAGGTACGGGTTGAAGGCAAGCTGGACCACCGGCACGTCGGCATCGGGAAAGAAGAAGCGCAGCGGCATCCACGCGCCGTGGTCGAGCGGGCGATCCTCGTCCTGGGCGACAAAGCCGGCGCCCGGAATGGCGGCGGCCTCGATCAGCGCCTTTACCCGCGCGGCCACGTCCGGGGCGCCCGGGGCGTCGTAGCGCAGCGCGTACAGTTCGCGCGGAAAGCCGCCGAAGTCGTGCCACGCCTCCTGGCGGGCGCGCGTGCCGACGGCCAGCGTGCTGTAGATCCAGTGCGCGGAGATCACCAGCACGGCCTTGGGCCGCAGCGCGCGCAGGTGCTCGCCCAGCGCGCTGAAGGCGGCGCCGGTGGGGCCGGGATCGATCGCCAGCATCGGCGATCCGTGGGACACGTAAAGGGCGGGAAGCATCGGGGTCATGGCAGCAACCTGTCTGGCTTTTCAAGCGATGGCCCCAGTCTGGCAAACCCGGCGGCCGCTGGCGCATGCCATTTGCGGACAAGTCCTGCAAAAAACTTGAACGTGCGCGGCGCCCGCTGTGACGGGCGTTGGATACCGCACACACCCCACGCCGGTTTCCGCTTGTCTGACAGCGGCCGCAGCGGGAATCGGCCTATGATTGCCGCAGAGATGCGCGTTACGCATCCGCCGGAGAAAGCCCGTGTCAAAGCGTTTCGATCCCCTGCACGCCCTGCCCCACGCGCTGTGGTGGCAGCCCGGCGTCTATGGCAGCGGCCCGGCCGTGCTGCTGTGGATCGTCGCGCGGCTGCCGGCCGACGTACTGGCCGACATCTTCGGCACCCCCTACGCCCCGGCCCTGCTGAACCACGCCGGCGACACCGTGTTCCTGGTGGGATGGCTGGCCAGCGCCGCCTGGCTCTGGTTCACGCGCAAGCGCCCGGCGCCGGCCGCCCCGGCTGCCACGCTGGACCTTGGCGCCCCTACCCAGACCCCGCCCGCCGCACATCCGCCCGGCCACCACGCCGGCTGACCGTGCGTGGACATGGTTGACACGTGATCTGTCATCCACGTCGGCGGCATAGCCGTTCGACGAAACGATGTAAGGAATCGCTTAAGATGTCGACTTGCGTCACCGCCGGGGCACACCGGCGGGGGCATCCACCGGTTCTTCTTCAGCAGTTTCCTGCCTCATGTCCGTTACCGCCGCATCCGCCAACGACCTGTCCCGCGCCACCCGACGACGCGCGATCATTGCCGCCACCATCGGCAATGGCCTGGAATGGTTCGATTTCACCGTCTACAGCTTCTTTGCCGTCATCATCGCCAAGCTGTTCTTTCCCACCGGCAATGACCTGACGTCGTTCCTGCTCACCGTTGCCACGTTCGGCGTGGGCTTCTTCATGCGGCCCGTGGGCGCCATCGTGCTGGGCGTCTATGCCGACCGCGTCGGCCGCAAGGCGGCGCTAACGCTGACCATCCTGCTGATGGCGCTGGGCACGGCCATCATCGGCCTGGCCCCCACGTACGACTCCATCGGCCTCTGGGCGCCGGCGCTGATCGTGCTGGCACGGCTGATCCAGGGCTTTTCGGCCGGCGGCGAGGTGGGCGGCGCCACGGCGTTCCTGATCGAGCATGCACCGGACGAGGAACGCGGCGCCTACGCCAGCTGGCAGCAGGCCAGCCAGGGGATCTCGTTCATGCTCGGCGCCGCCATGGGCGCGCTGGTCACCAACGGGCTGGACCAGGCGCAGATCGACGCCTGGGGCTGGCGCATCCCGTTCCTGTTCGGCCTGCTGATCGGCCCGGTGGGCATGTACATCCGCTCGCACCTGGAGGAGCCGCCCGAGTTCGAGCAGCGCCAGGCCGAGCGCCGCGCCAGCAATGTGAAGTTTTCGCCGCTGTCGCAGGTGCTGCGCGACCACCCGCGCGAGGTGCTGGCCGGCCTGGGCGTGACCATCCTGTGGACGGTCTGCACCTACGTGCTGGTGTTCTACATGCCGTCCTACGCCAAGCAGCAGCTTGGCCTGCCGCTGGGCGCGACGTTCCAGTCCACCGCCATCTGCGGCGCCATCATCCTGGTGCTGTGTCCGCTGATGGGCATGCTGTCCGACCGCGTGGGCCGCAAGCGCATGCTGAGCGTGGTGGCGCTGACCATCCTGGCCCTGGCGTACCCGCTGTTCCACTGGCTCAACGTGTCGCCCACCACCGCCACGCTGCTGCAGGTGCAGATCGTGCTCGGCATCCTGCTGGCCGCGTTCACGGGCCCGGCGCCGGCCGTGCTGGCCGAGCAGTTCCCGACCGAGGTGCGCTCCACGGGCCTGTCGCTGGCCTACAACTTCGCCGTGACGATCTTCGGCGGCTTTGCCCCGCTGATCGTGACGTGGCTGATCGAATCGACGCAGAACAAGCTGGCGCCGGCCTATTACGTGATTGCCGCGGCAGCCATCAGCTTTGTCGCGCTGATCTTCATGCACGACCGCACCGGCAAGAAGCTGGCCTGACGCCAGGCCATTGCCGCCCTGCCGCAAAGCCAGCCCCCGGGCTGGCTTTTTTTCGTCCGGCGGTTGGCAGTTGGATGTCCGGATCCAGCGGTTTCGGTGGATTACGATGTCGGCTGCCGGTCCGAGGGGGCCGGCCTGTCTGCCCAAAGGAGCTTTCCCGTATGACGACGACGTCCGCGCCGCAGCCCCCGGTACGCTGCGGCTGGTGTGGCGACCTGGAGGACTACTGCCACTATCACGACAACGAATGGGGGTTTCCGGTCGACGACGACCGGCGCCTGTTCGAGAAACTGTGCCTGGAAGGCTTTCAGTCCGGCCTGAGCTGGCTGACGATCCTGCGCAAGCGCGAGGCGTTCCGCAAGGCGTTTGCCAATTTCGAGATCGACAACGTGGCGCGCTTTACCGAGCGCGACGTGGAGCGGCTGCTGGGCGACGCCGGCATCGTCCGCCATCGCGGCAAGATCGAGGCGGCCATCCACAATGCCCGCTGCGCGCAGGAACTGCTCAAGACCGAGCCGTCGCTGGCGGCCTACTTCTGGAAGTTCGAGCCCGACCCGAAAAGCCGCCCGGCCAGGCTGACGCCCGAGGTGCTGCGCACCATGGCGATCAGCCCCGAATCCACGGCGCTGTCGAAGGACCTGAAGAAGCGCGGCTGGAAGTTCGTCGGCCCGACCACGATGTACGCGCTGATGCAGGCCATGGGCCTGGTCAACGACCACATGGACGGCTGCGCCACCCGCGACAAGGTGCTGCGCGCCCGCAAGGCGTTCAAGGTGCCACGCTAGACGCCAGCGGACGCCAGCGCGCGCAACGGTCCGTATACGTATACCTGCATTGTTTACGTATACATAAATAGTAGTAGTAATGGTTAACGCGGGGTCCGGGCCGTGGATAACCGCCTTTTTCCTTGCCCGATCAGGGACTTGCCGGGCAGATAACCCTCTGGGCAAGCGGGCGGCGCATACGTGGACCGGCGTGGACAAGCCGGGCGTGCCGCGCGGCCACGCCGGCCCGGGCGCCGGGTTGTCCGTATACGCTCCACACCGCATCCCCATGGCGCTCCACAGACTGTCCCCAGCCTTGCCCGGGAGATGTCCACAGGAAGCGCGTGCATCCGGGCGGGAATCGGCTCACACTGACGCCTCGCCGATACGGCGCCTTGCCCGGAGCGCGTTCGATGGATAGCAGCACCCTGTTCCTGTACCTGATTGCCGTGGCCGCCGTGATGGTCACGCCCGGCCCGACCATGCTGCTGGCGCTGAGCAACGGCGCCACGCGGCCGATGCGCGTGGCCGCCTGCGGCATTGCCGGCGCCGCGCTGGCGGACCTGATCCTGATCGGCGCGGTCGGCTGCGGGCTGGGCGCGGTGCTGCAGGCGTCCGAGCAACTGTTCACGGCCATCAAGTGGATCGGCGCGGCCTACCTGCTCTACCTGGCCATCGCGATGTGGCGGGCGCCGACGCAGGCGCTGGCCGCGTCGTCCGACGCCAGCTCGGCCAGCGGCCGTTCGGCCTTCCTGCGCGCGCTGTTCGTGGCGGTGTCGAATCCCAAGGCGCTGCTGTTCACGTCGGCCTTCGTGCCGCAGTTCGTCCGCCCGGACCAGCCGGTGGCCATGCAGTACGCGATCCTGGCCGTGGTGGCGGCGCTGATGGATATCGCGATGATGTCGATCTACGCGTTCGGCGGCCGGCACGCCATGCGCACGCTGTCCGCGCGGGCCGTGCAGTGGATCAACCGGGGCTGCGCCGGGATGCTGGCCTGCCTGGCCGTGGGCCTGACGCTGTACCGGCGCAGCGACCTACGCTGACACCGCCGCGTCGCGCGGCAGCCGCACCGGGTCTACGTGGGTCATCACGTTGAGCACGTCGTCGCGCGCCATCGCCCGGCGCCGGGCCTCGGTGGCGATGGCATGGCCCTGCTCGACGGTCAGGTCGGCCTGGATCTCCAGATGCACGTCGACCAGGATCAGGTCGCCCATCTTGCGCGTCTTCAGGTCGTGCAGGCCCAGCAGGCCGGGCGTCTGGAGCATGGCGTCGCGCAACGCGGCCACGACGTCCTCGTCGGCGGCACGGTCCATCAGGTCGTTCATCGCATCCCAGCCAAACCGCAGGCCCATGCGCGACACCATCAGCCCGACCACGATGGCCGCCACCGGGTCCAGCACGTGATAGCCCAGCAGGTTGCCGCCGATACCGAGCGCCACCACCAGCGACGACGCCGCATCGGACCGTGCATGCCAGGCATTGGCCACGAGCATGCTCGACCGCACCCGCTCCGCCACGCGCAGCATGTACCGGAACAACCCCTCCTTGGCCGCCAGCGTGCCCAGCGCCACCCACAGCGCCATCCCCAGCACCGGCTGCACCCCCTCCGGATGCTGGATCTTGCCAACCGCCGCCCACAGCATCCCCACCCCCACGGCCAGCAACAACGCGCCCAGCGCCAGCGACGCCGCGGTCTCGAACCGCTGATGACCGTACGGGTGATCGTGATCGGCCCCCTTGCGGCTGTGATGGCCGGCAAACAGCACCACGAAATCGGAAACGAGATCGGACAACGAATGCAGCGCATCCGCCACCAGCGCCTGCGACCCGGCCACCACGCCAATCGTCCCCTGCGCGACGGTCAGGACGACGTTGACGACGACACTGACGAGCGTCGACCGCCTGCCGGCAAGATGACGGGCTTCCGGAGAAAGGGTATCGGGGGCGACTGACGGTTCGCGCATGACCGGACGAGGGAGGCTGTAGCGCGTACGGTAGCATTTTTGGGGGTGGGGTATGAAGCGCTTCAGGTGTGGAGCCCGAAGCTGAAGCGCAGGACCTGCATCGACAGGCCGTAGGCGGCGACGAAAGCCAGCGCCGACAGGACGGCGATCAGGCAAAGCTGCAGGCGTCCGACGGGCGCGGCCCACAGGCTATAGGCAAAGCCGCCAAGCCCCACCACCCCCACCAGCAGATCGAGCAGCAGGACAACGCCGGTCGCGGCCCCGGCCTGGCCGACATAGAAGTCGTTCTTCGTCGGCGCGGTGACGAGGTAATAGAGCGTCAGGCCCAGCAGGGACGCCGGGAGCAAGGCAGCGGGGAACAGGAAGAGCCAGCGTGTGGCAGTCATCTGACCCCCTCGGCAGCAATTCGCCGCGCCAGTCTGTCCAGCCGTTCCGGGAGCTCCGCCGTGACATGCGCGTAATAGAAATGGCCATGTCCCTTGCCGGCCGACATTTGAGCAGCAAGGATCGGCGCCGCTGCAACAACCTCCCATTGCGATATGCCAGCGTAGAGAGGGTCCCCCTGCTCCTGGAGATCAATCACCACAACCTTGCGTATGGCCTTGTTGGCTCGAAGGTTTCCGAGAAACACGGCGTCGATGGGACTGCCGATCAGCACCAGGTGATCCACGGTATGGCCTTGGTTGGCGTAGTAGTTGGCCGTCTGCGCCGCCAGGAGGGAACCGTAACTGTAGCCAATCAGATTGAACTGCCGTGCCTCGCTGTCCATGCCTGACGTAATGACCCACTCACCATCGTCCTGGTACCGTATTGTCAGGCCAGCGCGCAATGCATCGACAAACATCCCGCCACCTCCCAGGACGGTTTTCGTCGCCGTGTTCGTAAGGCCTACGTTGATCGCCGCGATGCCTGCCTGCTGAAAAGCTTTCGCAGTAATTGGAAGATAGTCGCCGTCCAACCCTGCTCCACCCCAATACAACGTTCCTCTCGGGCGAAGCAGATACGACTTAACGGGCAGGCCCGTTGGCTGTAACGTCCGCGCGCCCGCTTCTGCCTCTGCCTCTGCCTCTGCCTGTCTGGCCGGATAGGCGGCCTCCTGTCCTGCCGTCTTCAAGCTCGCGTGCGAAAGGGGCGACGCATGCGAGCGGCTCCCGTCTCCCGCGTGGCAAAAGATTCTGGCATCCGCACCGGCGATGACGCGGTTCTTGCCGCATGGGCACAGTACCGCCTCTCCATCCACGACCGCCGGACGACCTTGTTCCGATATGCCGTGCCCCGCGCCGGCAATCGGATATGCCCCTTTACACCGTCCGCACGTGGCCTTGTCCCCTGCCAGGGCGACTCTCTTGCCGCTGTCACGCATTGTCGACGTGCACGCAATGACCTGCCCCCCGGTCGTGGTTGCATCGCCATCCCGAACCACTGCCTTACGCATGGCAAGCCCCCAGTCCGTTCCAGCCGAGCAACGTAAAAACGGCGACCCTCTTTTTGTTCATATCCCGCTCCCTCAAGGCGCGACAGCGCGCGCCCTCGATACGACAGGAGGGGCGGCGACGGAACAATCGGGGAACGCTTAAAAAGAGGAGTTACTGGGGGATTACCGCTACAGGCTTTGGGGCCGGGAAGCCGGCAGATGGGCGGAAGGGATCGCGGATTGCGCGTAGCGTCGCTACGGACGCTTGCGACGGACTTATGGTGGCATTGCGCCAGTTCATGAGGTCCGTTGCCACAAATTTGCCACACGCATCGTGCAGAAACTGCATTCCAAAGCAAAACAACGCACTACATCGCCAGACGTAGTGCGTTGTTTTACAAGGAATTCCTGGTGGACCGAAGGAGGATCGAACTCCCGACCTCTGCATTGCGAACGCAGCGCTCTCCCAGCTGAGCTATCGGCCCGTAGCGGAGGATTGTAGCCCAATCCCGAGCGGCCTTTCAATCGCTTCGGGGCAACAGTTTGCCCGGTTTCCCGGCGGGGGCCATGCCTGCGTTGCCGTCCATGCCGCGGACCTTGGGCAGGTTCAGGGGGTGGGCGCTGACTTCCTTGCTGGCGCGCAGCCACTGGGCCATGACGTCCCAGATTGGCGGGCCGCCGGTCTGGCGGGCGTCTTCCGATACCGGGGCCCAGCCGGCTACCTTGTAGGTCCGGCTGGCGTCGATTGGCTGGCCGGCCAGGCGCATGTCGGTGATGCGCTGGCCGATGGGCTGGAGCGGGTCGATCGTGTACTGCAGGCCGCCCACGCGCACCATGTCGCCGCCCTGCTGGTAGTACGGATCGGGGTTGAACAGGTTGTCGGCCACATCTTCGAGGATGGTCTTGATCGTGGCGCCGGTCATGGGCGTGACCGTGGTGTACGGGTAGGTGATGGCTGTCTGGTCCATCAGCGCTTCCATCGTGATGGGCTGGCCCGGCAGCAGCGTCGTGCCCCAGCGGAAACCTGGCGAGAATGCGATCTGGGCGTCCTGCACCGCCATCAGGCCGTCCAGGATCAACTGGTCGAAGGTGCCGTTGAAGTTGCCGCGGCGGTACAGCAGGCCCTGGTTGACGGCCAGCACCTCGTTCAGGCGCGTCTCGTACGGGGCGCGCACCTTGTGGATCAGCGCGGTCATTTTGGGATCGGCCGGCAGGTAGTTGGCGAACACCGGCAGCAGCCGGTATCGGAAATCGGCCACCTTGCCCTGGCGGACGTCGAAGTCCAGCACGCCCAGGAACTTGCCGTTGGAGCCGGCGTTGGTCACCAGCGTCACGCCGCCGGCGTTGCGGACCGGCACCGGGGCCGGCACGCCGTCGTGGGTGTGGCCGCCCAGGATGGCGTCCAGCCCGCGCACGCGCGACGCCAGCTTCAGGTCCACGTCCATGCCGTTGTGCGACAGCAGCACCACCACCTTCGCGCCCTTGCCGCGTGCCTCGTCAATCACCTGCTGGAGGTTTTCCTCCTGGATGCCGAACGTCCAGTCCGGCACCAGGTAGCGCGGGTTGGCAATCGGCGTGTACGGGAATGCCTGGCCGATGATGGCCACGGGCACGCCGTTCATCTCGCGGATCACGTACGGGTCGAACACCGGGTCGCCGAAGTCGTTGGTCCGCACGTTCTGCGCCAGGAACGACACCTTGCCCTTGAAATCGTTGTCGACGATCTGCTTCACGCGGTCGGCGCCGAGCGTCATTTCCCAGTGCGGCGTCATCACGTCGACGCCCAGCAGCAGCGCCGCGTCCACCATGTCCTGCCCCTGCGTCCACAGCGCCGTCGCCGATCCCTGCCACGTGTCGCCGCCATCCAGCAGCAGCGCGCCGGGCCGGCCGGCCTTCACGCGCTGGACCAGCGTGGACAGGTGCGCGAACCCGCCCATCCTGCCGTAGCGCCGCGCGGCCTCGGCAAAGTCGATCGACGTGAAGGCGTGGGCCGCCGCGCTGCCCGGCGCGATGCCGTACTGGCGCAGGAACGCCTGGCCCACCAGGTGCGGCGGCTTGCCGGCCCATTCGCCAACGCCCAGGTTCACGCTGGGTTCGCGGAAGTGCACCGGGTTGAGCTGCGCGTGGCAGTCGGTGAAGTGCAGCAGGTGGACGTTGCCGAAGCGCGGCACGTCGTAGAGCCGCGCGGCCGCCTGCGCCGCCTGGGCGTCGCCGCCCGGAAAAGCCATGCCTCCGGCGCCGGCCACCGCCAGCGCCTGCAGGAACTCGCGTCGGTTCATGCTGTTATCCGTCTCGATGGGTGGCGCGGCTACGGGCGTCCGCCACGCGCAACGCCGGCAAACCCTTGCGGGGGCCGAACGCGCGCCGCTGGCCGTCGGAGCCCATGGCGGCCGGGAACGTGCAGCCGCGCTGCTTCAGGTACGCCCTACTGGTTGACCGGCGAGGCCGGGTCCAGCAGCAGCGCCATCACGTCGCGAATCTGCTGCTCGGTCAGGATGCCCTTGTGGCCAAAGCGCGGCATGTTCGAGCACGCGCTGTAGGCGTTCGAATCCCAGATCTTGCCCCACGTGTACTTGACCACGTCCGGCGAATTGCCGCGCAGCTTGCCGTACTGGTACAGCGACGGGCCGATGTTGCCAAACGAGATCTCGGCCTTGGTCAACTGGTGGCAGGCGTAGCAGTTGGCGCCGTTGGTGCCGCCGACCTGGTCGGAAAACTGCATCCCCCGGCCGTTCTGGGCGATCTTCTCGCCCTCCTTCCAGTCGCCCAGGAAGTTGTTGTCCGCCGGGTACTTCACCTGCTTCAGCTCGGCGGCCTCGACCTTGCGGGCCACGGCGGCCGGCACGTGCAGGCGGTCCGGGTACTGGCTGCACGCCTTCTGCGTGGCGTCCTGGTTGATGACGCCCTCGACCGTGGCCGGGCCCTTCGACTGGAACGACGATTCGATCAACTGCCGCAGGTCGGCGTCGGTCACCTTGACCGGCTTCTCGCCCCGGGCGCCCTTGGCGGGAGCCTGGGCCTGGGCCTGGGCCTGGGCTGCCGGCGCGGCCAGCAGCGCCAGCGTCGTCGCCGCTGCCAGCGCCATCGTATGCAATGTCTTCATGATGTCCCCTGGTCAGCGCTTCATGTTCGGGCCGTCGTACGTGCCGCCGTTCGCGTTCCGGGCCAGGAACATCGACAGGGCGGTGATCACGTCGGAGCCGTAGGCCGGCTCGGGAAAGCGCTGCTGGCGCAGGCAGTCGTACAGGCGGTGCTGCATCGTGCGGACCTCGCCCTGCGACACGCGGTACGCCGGCCACGTCGTGTACGCGGCCTGGGCGCCCTTGTCGGTCATCAGGTTCGGCAGGTCCTGCAGGCGGATGCGCTGGCCGTCCGCGGCGTGGCACGTGGCGCACGCGAAGTCGTAGGCGCCGCCCCGGTAGAAGAACATCTTCTGGCCCAGCGCGTAGACCCGCTTTTCCTCGGGATGCCGCAACTGGACATTCATCTTCACGCCGCGCGATTCGCCGGTCAGGAAGGCGGCCAGCCGCTCGATGTCCGACGGCTTGCCCTGCGACGAGAACGGGTTCTTCGTCGCCTCTTCCTGCGTCAGGCCCTGCAGCGTCACGCGGCACCAGGCCAGCCGCTGCTCCAGGTCCATCACCTTGTTCGCGTCCTTGAAGTAGCGCGGCAGCTCGGCGTAGGCGCCCTTGGTCACGCCCGGGCCCTTGCCCAGGTCGCACTGTTCCAGCGACGCGTTCTTCGGCCCGGCCGGCTTCTTCCACAGTTCCTCGCCGGCGGCTTCCCACAGCTCGGCGGGATTGCCCTCGGCCAGCATCTGCCGATACTTGGCGATTTCCTCGGCGGTCTTGTCCTGGGCCAGCGCGGGGCCGGCCAGCGTTGCCGCCGCGGCGGCGGCCAGCGCGCCCAGCGCCACCAGCGCGGGGGCCACGGCGCGGCGCAGGCGGATGTTGCGCACGGTAACCATTGGGGGATTCTCCTCGCCATCGCGCCGCATGGTCGGCGGGCGGACGGCCTTCTTGTGCGGGTCCGGCGGCTCGTTGCCGGACGGCTTGTCAGGGCTGGGCCGGCCGGCCCGGCCCGTCACGGCTTGATATACGCGTAGCCTTCGTCGAACTGCAGCCGGGCGATTTCCACCACGCCGGCCTGCACGACCTTGGCATCCATCAGCAGGCTCTGCTCGGAAATCCGGCGCGCGGTCAGCGTGTTGCGGCAGGCGCGGAATTCCACGCCCGACGAACTGAGCGCCGCCACGGGGGCCTCGAACGTGTTGCCGCGCGCGTCCTTGGCGCCTTCCACCAGAAAGTCCACGCCGTACCCGAACGCCACCACCACGATCTTGGTGTCGGGCGCGCCGTTCAGGTGGTTGCGCAGGTTGGCCATCGCGCGCACGGCCTGGTCGATGCCGTCGGATAGCTGGTAGACCACCTTGACGCGGCCCTTGCCCGGCGCCGCCGCCGGGGCCTGCTGGGCCGCCGCCCTGGCGGACAGCCCGATGGCGGCCAGGGCCGCCGTCGCGCGGATGAATGCTCGGCGCATGCTGGTTCTCCTTCGCCCGGTTCAGGCCGTCAGGCGATGGTCGCTTCGTCGGTCCGCTTGTCGCCGCGGTTGTCGACCCAGGTCACGGCGACCTTGTCGCCCTTGGCGCCGCCCTTGAACTTGAAGTTCAGGAACGGGTCCTTGGACACCGCCGGACCAAACTGGGCGTGGAACACTTCCTTGCCCTTGTACGACGCCACCACGGTCTGGATATGCCAGGCCGGGATGGTCTTGCCGGCCGCATCCTTGCGCTGGCCGGTCTCCATGTCGTGCTTCATCAGAATCTTGACGTCGACGACGCCGCCGTTTTCCGTGGCGCGAACGCGCATCGGGTCTGCCATGTGCTTCTCCTGTCAGCAGGTATGGGGAAATCCGGTCTCGGGGTGCGTGCGCGGCATCAGCCGCCGCAGCCGCCCAGCGTGACCTTGATTTCCTTCGATGCCACGTACCACTTGCCGCCGGCCTTGACCGCCGCGTGCACCACGGACGTCTGGCCCATCTTCACGCGCGTGGACACGAACGGCTCGGTGCCGGCGGGAATGGTGAAGTCCGCCGCCAGCGTGTTCGGGTTCTTTTCCACCAGGATGGCGATCTGCTCGGTGTCGGGCAGGTTGCTGGTCACCGCCACGGGCACCACGGCGCCGTTCTCGGCGATGTCGGGCGCGTTGAACACGATGGCCGTGCTCTTTTCGGTGCCGCTGCCGCCCAGGGCCTTGATTACGTCGGCCACGCTCTTGCCATCGAAGGCGGTCTTGTTCCATTCCGCGGCCTGGGCCTCGCTGATCAGGCCGGTGGCGGCCATCAGCGACAGCACGGCGGTCATCCGCAGTACATCTCGTCGTTTTGCGTTCATCTTGCTGTGTTTCCCGTACTACCCGGTTTCCTGTCGACCCCTGCGGCGCCGGTGCGTCGCCGGCCCATGTCGTGGTGTGGATGGGCGCCCGCGCCGGCCGCCGGCATTGCCGGCCGGCCCGCGCGGGGTATCCGGATTACTTGGCCGGTGCGCCGGCCAGCACCCACTCGACCACGGTCTTGATGTCGGCGTCGCTGACGGCGGCGTTGGCCGGCATCGGCACCGGGCCCCAGACGCCCGAGCCGCCGTTCTTCACCTTGGCCGACAGCTTGGCCAGGGCGTCCTTGTCACCCTTGTACTTGGCGGCCACCTCCTTGTACGACGGGCCCACCAGCTTCTTGTCCGCCTGGTGGCAGCCCATGCAGGCGTTCTTGTTGGCGATGGCCTGGGCCTTGGCGGCGTCGACGGCGGCATGCGCGGACGCGGCGGCGGCCAGCAGCGCGGCGGCGATGACAAACTGCTTCATGTGTTGTGCTCCAAACTGTATGAGAGCCGTGGGGACGGCAAATGGCCGCGCTCGGAATGGCTTCCGCGGCGCGGCGCGCGCTGGCCGCCGTTGGGGCGGGCTTCTCAGGAGTGCCTCTGCGGTGATCGGTAAGGGCTCCCGGGCGGTTGCGGCCAGTCCGCTATTTTGCCTGAAGTCAACGTCCGCAAACGGATGCGACAGTGATAACCATATGCACAAAAGCGATGGGAAATGTCGCCCCGCTACGGGTTAACCCTTGGGGCAGGCCAACACGGCTCCACGGTGGCCGCTATCGGCGTGCCAGCGCCCTGCCCGCCCCCAGCCGGTTGCCGAACACGTTGACCAGCAGCCCGGCCATCACGACCACGGCGCCGGCCCATTGCGCGGGCGCCAGGTCCTCGCCCAGCAGCAGGTGGGCCGATACCAGCCCCACCACGGGCACCAGCAGCGTCAGCGGCGCCACCTTGCTGGCCGCGTAGCGCGTGAGCAGCCGGCCCCACATCGTGTAGCCGAAAAGCGTGGCGGCGAATGCGAGGTAGCACACAGCGAACACGCCCCGGCCCGACACCTCGGTCAGCGCGTGGGCGATGCGGGCCGGACCCTCGAACCAGAGCGACAGCAGCGCGAACGGCACGATCGGGACCAGCGCGCCCCAGACCACCAGCCCCAGCAGGTCTACCGGGCCGATCTTCTTGCTGACGATATTGCCCGTGGCCCAGCACAGCGCCGCGCACAGCGTGAGCAGGAAGCCCGCCACCGTCATGCCGCCCGGCCCATGGGCCGCCGCGCTGCCGATCAGCGCCAGCCCGCCGGCCGCGATCACCATGCCGGCCAGGTTGTGCCAGCGCACCGGCTCGCCCAGCCACAGCGCGGCAATGGCCACCGTGAAGAACACCTGCGACTGCAGCACCAGCGACGCCAGCCCGGCCGGCATGCCCACGGCCATCGCGTAGAACAGAAAGGCGAACTGCCCCAGGCTGATCGACGCCCCGTACGCCACCAGCATGCGCAGCGGAATGCGCGGGCGCGGGATGAAGAAGATGGCGGGAAACACCACCAGGGCAAAGCGCAGCGTACCCAGCAGCATCGGCGGCACGCCGGCCAGCCCCACCTTGATGACGACGAAATTGACACCCCAGACCACGATGATGGCGAGGGCGAGCAGACGGTCTTTGGCTTGCATGATCGAGAAGAAAGTGCCGCGTCCCGGGGGCGGGACGTCCGGCACGGCCAGCGTACCAGCCGCTGCGGCCGGCCGATTGCACGATCCTGCGGTTCTGTTGCCGGTCGCCGGTCGCCGCCTAGGCGAGCATGTCGGCCCAGATGCTGCGCGCCCAGGCCCAGCCGTACTGGCCCTCCAGCGCGCTCGGCGCCGTGGACAGCCCGCCCGAGCCCGGCACCGTCACCATCGTCCGCTGGGCGGGGTCGTAGCGGTGGACGCTGGCGATGTGGATTGCCTCTGTCGCCGACGTGAAGCTGTAGCAGGTATTGGTATAGAGCGGCACCGGGTCCGGCGCCTGCCCCGCCAGCAACTGGAGGATGGCCGCCGCGGCCACCTTGCCGTGCTGGTTTGCCATCGTGCCGGACTTGGGCATCAGCGGCGCAATCTGCACCGCGTCGCCCAGCACGTGGATGTCGGGCGCCACCTTCGACGCCATCGTCAGGAAGTCGACCTCGCACCACCGGCCGTTGGCGGTGGCCAGCCCGGCCCCCACCGCGATGGCGCCGGCCCGCTGCGGCGGCAGCAGGTTGGCCACGTCCACTTTCTCATCGTCCTGCACGTCGAAGCGCAGCATGCCCGTGGCCGGGTCCACGCCCACCGTCTCGTGCTGCGGCCGGTACTCGATCATGCCGGCGTAGCGCGTCTGCCAGACCTGGCGGAACAGCGCACCCTTCGACGTGATGTCGGGATTGGCATCGAACACCAGCACCTTGCTGCGCGGCTTGTGCTGCTTCAGGTAGTCGGCCACCAGGCAGGCGCGCTCGTACGGCCCGGGCGGGCAGCGGTACGGCGCCAGCGGAATGGTGATGGCGAAGGTGCCGCCGTCGCGCATGGCGGCCAGTTGGCGGCGCAGGATATCGGTCTGCGGGCCGGCCTTCCAGGCATGGACCACCCGGTCGCCAGCGCCGGCCAGCCCGTCGATGGCGCTGGACTGCATCTCCACGCCGGGCGAGAGAACCAGCCGGTCGTACGGCAGCGTGCCGCCACCGGTCAGCCGCACCTGGCGCCGCGACGTGTCGATGGCGGCCGCCGTGTCCCGCACGTGCTGTACGCCGTGGCGCCGCACCAGCGCGTCGTAGGGCAGCGTGAGATCGGCCATCTGCCGGAAGCCGGCCACAACCAGGTTCGACAGCGGACACGAGACGAACGCGGCATCGGGCTCCACCAGCGTCACGTCCACCGTGCCCCGGCTCCAGGTGCGCAGGTAGCGCGCCGCCGTGGCGCCGCCGTAGCCGCCGCCGATGACCACCACCTTCGCGCGGGCGGCCGCGCGCGCCTGGCGCACGGACAACGCGCCCGGCGCCGTGGCGGCCAGCGCGGCCTTCAGTACCGTCCGGCGGTCCATCGGCTTACTTCTGGTCCGCGAACCACGCGGCCATCGCGATGATCTCGGTGTCGCTGTAGCCCTTGGCGATCTGCGGCATCACCGTGCCGGGCCGCTTGCCGTTCTTGAAGTTCAGCATCAGTTCGATCAGCTCCGCCTGGGACCGCCCGGCCAGCCCGGGCACGGGACTGTCCGCCGGCGCCCGGCCGTCGGGGCCGTGGCAGACCGCGCACGATGCGGCCTGGTTGCGCGCCTGGTCGGTCCGGGCGCGCTGGACCTCCACCGTCATCTTGCCGGTATCGGCCGGGCCGGCGGTCATCGGTGCCGAGGCCGGGGCCGCGGCCGGTTGCGCCAGCAGCGGCGCGGCGCACATCGCCGCCGCGAGGCCGGCCATCCAACGCAGGGAGAACGGGTATCGCAGCGGCGCGGTCATGGCAGTTTCCTTAAGGGAGATTGCGGCCCGGCGGCAGCGCCACCGGGGACGATACCGGCGCGGTCACGGGGCTCGTGGTGGCGCCCGACGTGCCCATCGACGCCGGCGCATCGGAGGTGACCGGCGCGTTCGGCTGGCTGCCCGGCACGCTCTGCACCGGCGCCGGGGTGCCCACGGCCTCGCTGCCGGCGTTACCGTTCTGCGAGCTCGACGCCTGGTCCAGGCGGGCACGCTCGGCCTCGCTCACGTAGTCGAACACCTTGACCACCTTCTGCACGCCGCTGGCGTTGCGCGCCACGTCGGTGGCCTTGTCGCCTTCGGGCGAGGTCACCACGCCCATCAGGTAGACCACGCCCTTTTCGGTCGTGACCTTGATCGAATTGGCCGGCACGCCCTCGGCCGTCACCAGCAGCGTCTTGACCTTGCTGGTCAGGTACGTGTCGTTGCTGCGCGTCATGAAGCCCGGCGACGCCGTGACCTCCAGCTCGTTGACCACCTCGCGGGCGTTCGACAGGCCGCGCACGTACTGTTCGATCTGCTGCTTGATCTGGGCGTTGGCCGCCTCGCCGGTCAGCAGCACTTTGCGGTTGTACACGGTGGTGTTGACGCGCGCCTGGCTGTCACCATAGCGCTGGCTCAGCGTGCTGTCGATTTCCACCTGCAGGCCGCGGTCGATCGCCTGGGTGCCCGTGGGCCGGCGGTCCGTCGCCAGCACCACGCCGGTTCCTACCGCGCCGGCCAGCACGGGAAAGCAGCCAGCCAGCTGCGTGGCGGACACCAGCAGGGCGGCCACGGTGACGGCGGTACGGGCCATGCGGGCGGGAGAGGTCTTCTTGGAATGGGTCACGTTCGCCATGCGTAGAGGGTGTCTGGATGAATGCCGAGATTGCCTGAAAAAACCGTGCTGCGCGAGGCGCCAATGCCGCCGCGCCTGTGGATAAGCCTGTGGAAGACGCGGCCATTCCTGTGCACAGGCTGTGGGTAGCCCTGTGGATAGCCGGGGATAACTGCCGCGCGGCGCGTCATGCCTCGCCCAGCAGCGCCTCGTCGATCCCGTCGCACAGGCAGTGCAGTGTCAGCAGATGCACTTCCTGGATGCGTGCGGTGCGATCGCTCGGCGCGCAGAGGTGGATGTCGAATTCGTCGAGCACCGTGGCAATGCGCCCGCCGCCCTTGCCGGTCAGCGCCACCACGCCCATGTCGCGCTGGTGGGCCGCGTGCACCGCCGCCACGACGTTGGCCGAGTCGCCCGACGTCGACAGCGCCAGCAGGATGTCGCCGGGCTGGCCCAGGGCTTCCACCTGCTTGGAAAACACCACGGAAAAGTCGTAGTCGTTGCCGATGGCGGTCAGGATCGAGCTGTCGGTGGTCAGGGCGATGGCGGCTAGCCCCGGCCGCTCGCGCTCGAAGCGCCCGATCAGCTCGGCGGCAAAGTGCTGGGCATCGGCCGCGGACCCGCCGTTGCCGCACACCAGGATCTTGTTGCCGCTGGTCAGCGCGGCCACCATCCGCTCGACGGCCGCGTCGATATGCGGCGCCATCAGCGTGGCGGCCAGCCGCTTGGTTTCGGCACTGTCCAGGAAATGCTGTTCGATACTGTCAATACTCATGGTCTGGAGACATCCGCGGAAATCCCGCGCATTATGACGCAGCGTCCGCGCCGCCGTTCCCGTCGGCCGACGTGAGATCGAACGCGCCGGGCAGCCAGTCGATCCGGCCCGGCTCGATGGCCACCACGTCCACCCGGCACGGCGGCACGCTCGGCAGCGTGGCCAGGTAGTGCGCGGCGGCGTGCAGCACCCGCCGCTGCTTGGCCGGCGTGATGCTCTGCGCCGCGCCGCCAAACCCCCGGCCGCGCCGCTGCCGTACCTCCACGAACACCAGCGTCCCGTCCGCGGCGCGCATGATCAGGTCGATCTCGCCGCCTTTGCAGCGATAATTGCGCACGACCTGCGCCAGCCCCTGGCGGCGCAGATAGGCCAGCGCGCGGTCCTCGGCCAGCGCGCCGGCCTGCGTCGCGGTACGCGCCACGCCCGGCGTGGTGGATTGGAATGAGCGATTCAACGGAAGTTCTCAAGCATGAATGACTGGACCCAACTGGCCGCCGGCCAGACCTATCCCGCGGGTACGCTGTACGTGGTGGCCACGCCGATCGGGAATGTCGCGGACCTGTCGCTGCGCGCGCTGCACGTGCTGGGCCTGGCCGACGCCATCGCCTGCGAGGACACCCGCAACACCGGCCAGCTGCTGTCGCGCGTGGGGCTGCAGCGGCCGCTGGTGGCCGTGCACGAGCACAACGAGCGAGAAGCCGCCGTGCGCATCGTCGAACGGCTGGGCGCGGGCGAGCGCATCGCCTACGTCTCCGATGCCGGCACGCCGGGTATTTCCGATCCCGGCGCCCGGCTGGTGGAGGCGGTGCGCGCGGCCGGCCTGAAGGTCGTGCCGCTGCCGGGGCCCAGCGCGGCGGTCACGGCGCTGTCGGTGGCCGGCGACATGGTGGAGGCCGGCGACGGCCGCTTCACGTTCGTCGGCTTCCTGCCCGGCAAGGCCAAGGCGCGCCAGGACGCCATCGCGCAACTGGCCGCGCTGGACCATGCCTGGATCCTCTACGAGGCGCCGCACCGCATCGCCGACACGCTGGCCGCGCTGGCCCAGGCCCTGCCCGCCACGCGCCGCCTGCTGATCGGCCGCGAGCTGACCAAGCTGTTCGAGGAAACGCCGGTGGTGACCGTTGCCGATGCACCCGCGTGGCTGGCGGCCGAGGCGGCGCGCGGCAAGGGCGAGTTCGTGCTGGTGGTGGAAGGCGCGGGCCGTGCCGAGGACGCCGATGCCGACACGCCCGACCCCGAGGCGGTGCGCGTGCTGAAGCTGCTGCTGGCCGAGCTGCCGGCCAAGCGTGCCGCCAAGCTGGCGGCGGCCATCACCGGGGCCCGCACCGACGCGCTGTACCAGTTGGCGCTCGCGCAGCGCGGCGAAGCGGGTGCGGACGGCAGCGAGCAGGAAGCCTGAAACGCCGCCTGAAACGCCAAACGGCACGTCCTTGCGGGTCGTGCCGTTTGAGATATTTCTTACTGGAAGGAGAAGCGGGAGGCGGCAGGTCGGGAGCGGGAGCATCCGGTGCCAGCCGTGGCGCATCGCCTTACTTCTTCTTGTGCCGGACGGTGCGGGCCTTGGCCTTCGCCTTGGTCGGCACCAGCGTGCTGGCCGTGTCGGGCACCTCGTCGGCGCCGCTGCCGTCGCCGGCTTCCATGCCGCCCGCCTCGACGTTCGGGCCCAGCGCCGCCACTTCGGTCCGCGACAGCCGGCGGATTTCCACCTGCGTGGCGCCGTGATCGACGAAGTTCAGCCGCTTGGCGGCGGCGTAGGACAGGTCCAGGATCCGGTTGCCGTGGTACGGGCCGCGGTCGTTGATGCGCACCACGGCCACCTTGTTGTTGCGCAGGTTGCGCACCAGCACCCAGCTATCGAGCGGCAGCGACGGGTGGGCCGCCGTCATCGCGCGCATGTCGAAGCGCTCGCCGTTGGCGGTTTTTCGGCCGTGGAAGCCCTTGCCGTACCACGACGCCATGCCGCGCTGCTCGAACGTGCCCATGTCGGCGCGCAGGCCGTCGATCGACGGCTGGGACGGCGCGTTGTCGTCCTGCAGCCCGAACAGGTTCCAGTTGCCGCGATCCTCGGACTTGGCGCCGGCGGCCGTGGCCGGACGCGCCGGCCGGGTCTTGGCGGACTTCGTGGCGATGGCGCCCGAGGCATCCGCGGCGGTGTCGGTCTCGCTGCCCGGTGGCGTCGCGCACGCGGCCATCACCAGCGCCGACACGATGATGGCGCATTGACGAAGGAAGCGGTTGGAGCCGGGCGCTGCCTCGCGCACGGACCCCGGACGAAATAGGGGCAGACTGAGCATCGGCGCAGTCTAACACCGGTCGTTTCAAGCTAGTGCCTTGATTTTGTTACGAAATCTGTAAGATTGGCGCCCAATTTCCCGCAATCCGCCGTCTGACAAGGGATTGCGCCGATTGGCCCGGCGCGTCGCGCGGGTGATCCATATTCGACTTTCAGACGATTCTCACTCGCGCTTCAAACGCCGAACCGAGGATTCCGGACACCGCCGCGCCTGCCGCCGGCGGCTACAATGTTTCACCCCGCCGGCGCGCCGTCCGCCCTGCCCGGCTGGCCCTTCAAGCGCTCTGTCGATCACAAAAGTGAAAGTCCTCCTGATCCCCGTCACGCCGTTCCAGCAGAACTGTTCGCTGCTGATCGACGAAGCCACGCAGCGCGCGGCGGTCTGCGACCCCGGCGGCGACCTGAACCGCATCACGGCGGCGATCCAGGAGCACGGCGTCACGCTGGAGAAGATCTTCCTGACGCACGGCCACGTCGATCACTGCGCCGGCGCCGCCGCGCTGGCGCGCCAGTTTGGCGTGCCGATCGAGGGCCCGCACGAGGACGAGCGCTTCTGGATCGAGCAACTGCCCGAGCAGACGCGCCGCTTCGGATTCGGGCACGCCGAGGTCTTCGAGCCCGACCGCTGGCTGCAGAACGGCGACACGGTCACGTTCGGCAACGAGACCCTTGAGGTCTACCACTGCCCCGGCCATACGCCGGGCCACGTGGTGTTCTTCTCGCGCGCCAACCAGCTGGCCATCGTCGGCGACGTGCTGTTCGCCGGCTCGATCGGCCGCACCGACTTTCCGCGCGGTAATCATGCCGACCTGGTCCGCTCGATCCGCACGCGGCTCTGGCCGCTGGGCGACGACGTGACGTTCGTGCCCGGCCACGGCCCCGTCTCGACGTTCGGCGACGAGCGGCGCAGCAACCCGTTCGTGGCCGACCACGTGATCGACGCCGCCTGACGGCCCGCCGCATGGCCAGGAAGCAGCCGCCCGACACCCGGCCCGAGATCTACGTCAGTACCGACGTCGAGGCGGACGGGCCGATCCCCGGGCCCCATTCGATGCTGTCGTTCGCGTCGGTGGCCATGCTGGCGGACAAGACCGTCGTCGGCACGTTCGCCGCCAACCTGGAGACGCTACCCGGCGCGGCCGGCCATCCGGTGCAGATGCAGTGGTGGAAAACGCAGCCCGACGCCTGGGCCGCCTGCCGCCGCAACCTGGAACGGCCCGAGGACGTGCTGCCGCGCTACGTCGACTGGGTGGAAAAGCTGCCCGGCAAGCCGGTGTTCATCGCCTTCCCGGCCGGCTTCGATTTCACGTGGATGTTCTGGTACATGATGCGGTTCGCCGGCCGTTCGCCGTTCGGCTGGGCCGCGCTGGACATCAAGACGCTGGGCTTCGCGCTGACCGGCCGGCCCTACCGCAAGTCGGTCAAGGCCGCGTTTCCCGCCCACTGGCACGACCCGTTGCCGCATACCCACGTGGCGCTTGACGATGCCCGCGAGCAAGGCGCGCTGTTCTGCAACATGCTCGCCGAACTGCGGGCGCGGGAAGCCCGGCTGGCGGCCGCCGACCCCGGCAGCCCGGCCGACCCCTTGCCGCCGTCGACGTCCTGACACGGCCGGCGGCGCGGCATCGGTGCGCTGGCCCACGGGCGCCGGCGCGACACGCCGGGCCACATTTTCGCGGCGTCTTCTATATTGGAAGGTGGGAATGGCCATCTGACGGCCATGTGAGCGCGGCCCCGGCCTCCGGGCGCGGTGGCATGCGGAAGGAGGCAAGACCATGCGATTCCATCCAGACCTGCATCTCAGGGACCTGTCCGGCAAGCTGCACTGGCCACACCGCTCTCCGGCGCGCACCAACGTCGTCTCGCATTTCCATTCCTCGTCGGAAGACGCCGAGGTCGCCAAGGCGCTGATCTACGTCAGCGCGGTCACCGCCATCGTGCTGCTGGTAGTGCTGGCAGGCATCAGTTTCGGTCAGGAAGCCATGCACTGGCTCGGTGTCGAATAACACGACGACCGCGCCTGAAGCAGATTGCCCACTGACCGGCCGGCCTCCCTCGGGGAGGCCGGTTCTGTTTTGTGCGCCGCAACATGGCGCTCGCCCGGTTCAGTCCAGCAGCGGCGCGACGTTTTCCGGCGGGCGGCCGATCACGGCGCGGCGGTCACGCACCACCACGGGCCGCTGCAGCAGGATCGGGTTGTCGGCCACGGCCGCCAGCAGCTCGGCGTCGGTCAGGCCCGAATCGGCGAGGTCCAGCTCCTTGTAGACCGCCTCGCCGTCGCGGATCATCTCGCGCACCGGCACGCCCAGCATGGTATGAAGCTGCCGCAGCGTGGACAGCGTCGGCGGCGTCTTCAGGTACTCGATCACCTCCACCGGCTCGCCCAGGCGCTGCGCCGCCGTCTCCACCAGCGCGAGCGTCTCGCGCGACTTCGAGCAACGGGGGTTGTGGTAGATCGTGATCATGAAGGTTCTCCTGCCGGCTTTTGGGGCCGATCCGGTGCGGTGGATGGGCATGCGCGGGGCGCGATGACTGGCACTATACAACCGGCCCCGCCCGATGCACCATGCTGGCGCGCACCATTGGGGCGCCACGGGCATGCATCGTGCGTGGGCTGCATCACAGCGGCCCGCCGTGGCCGTTCCGCCCGATAACCGAGACCATTCCGTGATGCCCGCCGCCACCCCGCGCCCGCCGTTCCGGCTGCGCGATGCCACCCCCGACGACGTTCCCGCCATCCACGCCATCTACGCGCACCACGTGCGGCACGGCCGCGCCTCGTTCGAGGAAGTCGAGCCCAGCGTCGACGACATGCGCCTGCGCTTTGCCGAAGTGCGCCGCAAGGGCCTGCCCTACATCGTGGCCGAGCGCGACGGCGCGGTGCTGGGCTACGCCTACGCATCGAGCTACCGCGCCCGCAGCGCCTACCGCTTCGCCATCGAGGATTCGATCTACATCGACCATCGCCATACCGGCGAGGGCTTGGGCCGCGCGCTGCTGGCCGAGCTGATCGCGCGCTGCGAAACCGGCCCGTGGCGCCAGATGGTGGCCGTGGTGGCGCTGACGTCGGCCGGCGAGGGCGCCAGCTCGGTGGCCGTGCACGAGCGGCTGGGGTTTCGCACCGTCGGCCGGCTGGAATCGGTGGGCCTCAAGCACGGCCAGTGGATCGACACCGTGCTGATGCAGCGCCCGCTGGGCGCCGGCGACGCCTCGGTGCCCGACCCCGACGCGCTACGCCAGTAGCGCCGGCACCACCGTCGCGCACCAGCCCTGGAGCTGGTCGAACGCGCGCGCCACGTGCTCGGGGCCGCGCGCCGTGCTTTCCAGCCGCACCACGTCCACCCGCCTGAGCCCGATGGTTTCCATCACGTAGGTCAGGTACGGCGTGAAGAAGTCGCGCTGGCTGATGGCGTCGTCCGAGAACCGGCCGCCGCACGCCACCACGGCCAGCACCGGCCGGTCGCGCAGCATCCCCTGCTTGCCCTGCGGCGTGCCGGCGAACGTGCGCTCGGGCCGGACGACGAGGTCGATCCACGTCTTCAGCGTGGCCGGCACCGTGTAGTTGTGCATCGGCGACGTGATCAGCACCACGTCGGCCGCCTCCAGTTCGGCGATCAGCGTCTCGGACAGCGCCAGCGCGGCCCGGTCCACGTCCGCATGGCCGGCCGCCACGGCCAGGTTGGCGTGCGTGAAGGCCGCGTCGATCGGCGGCAGCGGGCTGGCGGCGAGGTCGCGCTCGATCACGGTCAGCGTGCCGTGGTGCGCGGCCAGTTGTTCGCGGACCAGCTGGCCCGCGCGGCGGCTGGTGGAGGTGTCGCCACGCGGGCTGACGTTCAGGTGAAGCAGGGTTGCCATGGGTCGTTCCGGCCGGGCCGGGATTCAGTCGATCGGGAAATAGAAGCGCAGCGCCCGCGCCAGCAGGCCGTTGCGGTAGTAGAAGCGGTGGCCCAGCACGTTGGTCAGCGGGGTGTCCAGCACGAGCTGGGTGCAGCCGGCCGCCGCCGTTTCGGCCTTGAGCCAGTCCATCAGCCGGCGGCCGTACCCGCCGCTGCGCGCGTGGGCGTCGGTGACCAGGTCATCGACATACAGGTGCTGGCCGACGATCAGGTTGTCGGCCAGCCGGTAGCCGGCCAGCGCCACCAGCGCGCCGTCGTCCCACAGGCCGGCCAGGTGGTAGCCGTCGCCGGTCTGGCGGCGCCAGCGCGTGACCAGTTCGGCGGCGTCCGTCAGGTGCGGGCGTAGCTGGTGCATCAGCGGGAAGGCGGCGGCAACTTCCTCGGCCGTTTCCAGCCGGCGGATTGCGATGCGGTCGGCGATGCGGTCGCTCATTGCTGGCCTCCGCGCGGTGCCTCGGCCGGCGGCGGCGGAAAATGCAGGCCGACGGCGATACGGTTCCAGGCGTTGATGGTGGCCACGGCGGCGGCCAGGTTGACCAGCTCCTTCTCGTCGAACACGGCGCGCGCGCGGGCCAGGGCGGCGTCGCGGGGGCCGGGGGTGCCGGCATCGGCCAGCCGCGTCAGCGCCTCGGCCCAGTCCAGCGCGGCGCGCTCGCGCTCGGTGTAGAGGCCGGCGTCGCGCCAGCCGGCCAGCAGGTCGAACTTGCGCGGATCGATATCGAGCTTGCGCGCGATGTTCAGGTGGAATTGCAGGCAGAACGCGCAGCCGTTGATTTGCGAGACGCGCAGCTTGACCAGTTCGACCAGCGCCTTGTCCAGGCCCGAGGCCGTCACCGCCTTGCTGACGCCACCCAGCGACGCATACACGTCCGGGGCGAGCTGCGTGAAATTCTGAAAGTCCATCGGGGGCTCCTGGAGTAAGATGTCAGAGCTCGAAGATTAATGTAAGAACTCTGACAACATGGCAAAGACCCCTGCATCGAAAGGGAAAACAACCGGCGACACGCCGCCGGAGGTGGAAATCCCGGCACCCGGCGAGGGCAAGCGTGGCGAAAGCGGCTACCTGGCCTATCTGCTGCGCCAGGCCAGCGCCGCCAACCGGCTGCGGATGGAACGCGCGCTGGCGGACCTTGGCGTCACGCTGCCGCAGTTCTTCGTGCTGACGATGCTCGGCGCCTACCCGGGCGCGTCGGGCGCCGACGTGGCACGGCTGGCGCTGCTGACGCCGCAGACGGTCAGCGTGATCATGGGCAACCTGGAGAAGATGGGCGCCATCGCCCGGCAGCCGCACCCGGTGCACGGCCGCATCCAGACCATCGCGCTGACCGACGCCGGCACGGCGCTGCTGGCGCAGTGCAAGGTCCGCGCGAGCGCGGTGGACCGCGAGTTGCGCGCGGGGCTGACGCCCGACGAGGAGCAGGTCGTGCGGCGCTGGCTGGTCAGCCTGGCCGTGCCCGGCGACGCCGTGGCCGAGTAGCCGGCGCCATGAAAAAAGGCCCGCCGGCGGCATGCCGGGCGGGCCATCGTCACAACCAGGAAATCAGCGGATTCGCGGCGGGCGCGAACCCTGGGGCGCTCAGCCCATCAGGTCCGACAGCGCCAGCGCCACCACCTTCGTGGCACGGTTCAGGTCGTTCAGACGCAGGTTCTCATCGGAATTGTGGCCGCGCGCTTCCATCAGCGTGCGCGGGCCGGCGCCGTACAGCACCGTGGGGATGCCGCGGCTCGTGTAGTGGCGCGCGTCGGTGTACAGCGGCACGCCCTGCACCGGGATGTCCACGCCGAACACGGCCTCGGCGCGGGTCTTCAGCGCGCCGATCAGCTTGTCGACGCCGGGCAGTTCCGACAGCGGCTCGGCCAGGATGATCCGCTCCACCTTGACCTCGATGCCCGGACGCTCCTTCGCGGCCTTCTCCACCACAGCGCGCAGTTCGCCTTCGGCATCGAAGCCGATTTCTTCCGGAATCATGCGGCGGTCGACTCGGAACGTCACCAGGTCCGGCACCACGTTGGTGTTGATGCCGCCCTTGATCAGGCCGACGTTCAGCGTGGCGGTGTCGATGCCGGGCACCTTGCTCTTGCGCGTGGCCAGCTCGGCGCGCAGGCCGTAGATTGCCTGCAGGATGTGCGTGGCGGCCTCGATGGCGTCCACGCCCGTGTGCGGCATGGCGGCGTGGCCCTGCTTGCCCTTGACCGTCACTTCCACGTGCAGGCAGCCGTTGTGGGCCGACGTGATGCCGTACGAGAAACCGGCCGAGATCGCGTAGTCGGGCTTGGTCAGGTTCTCGTCGAGCAGGAATTTCGGGCCGATGTCGCCGCCGGTTTCCTCGTCGTAGGTGAACTGCAGCTCCACCGTGCCATTCAGCTTCGCGCCCTGCTTCTCGGCTTCCATCAGCGCCAGCACGGCGTACGTGTAGGTGGCGAAGTCCGACTTGGACACCGCCACGCCGCGGCCGTACATGACCGGGCCGTGCTCGCTGTCGGCAATCTCGCCGCCGTACGGGTCCTTGGTCCAGCCCAGCCCGGGCGGCACCACGTCGCCGTGGGCGTTCATCGCGATGGTCGGGCCGCCGCTGCCGAACGTCTTGCGCACCAGCAGGTTCGTGGCGCTGATCATGCCCGCCGCCTTGACCTTGGCCTCCGGCACCTTGTGGGCTTCCACCTTGAAGCCCAGCCCTTCCAGCAGCGCCTTGGCGCGCAGGCCGTGGGCCTCGCAGTCGCCGGCCGGGTTGTCGGACGGCACCTTCACCAGCTCGGCCAGGAACGCCTCCTGCTCCGGGCGGTGCTGGTCGACGTACTGGGTCAGCGTGGTCTCGATCGGGTTCATGTTGTCTCGTGCGGTCATCTTGGTCTCTCGGATTGTCTGGATGTCTGGCGGCGCCGTGGCCGCGTCTTACTGCGGACGGTGGAAGTGTTCGACGAAGCTTGCGAACACCCGCGCGGCGATCTGCGCGTCTTCGGCCGTCATGGTTTCGGTGGGGTGGTGGCTGATGCCGCCGTTGCCGCAGCGCACGAACAGCATCGCCACGTCGGCGATGGCGGCGATGGCCATGGCGTCATGGCCGGCGCCCGACGGCAGGTGCCGCACCGGCACGCCCTGGCGCTCCACGGCGGCGGCCCATTGCGACTGCAGCCACGGCGCGCACGGCACGCTGGCCGCCTCGTGCGTCTTGCGGATCTGGGCGCGCACGTTGCGGCGGGCGCAGACGCGCTCGATCTCGGCCAGCACGTCGTTGACGGCGGCCTCGCGCTCGGCGTCGACGCCCGCGCGGATATCGATCGAGAACGTCGCCCGGCCCGGCACCACGTTGGTGGCGCCGTTGGGCACGTTGAACTGGCCCACCGTGCCCACCAGGCCCGGCTTGCCGCCGCAGCGGCGCTCGATGTACAGGCCGATCTCGGCGCCAGCCATCGCGGCGTCGCGGCGCATGTCCATCGGCACGGTACCGGCGTGGCCGGCCAGCCCTTCCAGCTCGACGATGAAGCGCGTGGCGCCGGAGATGGCCGTCACCACGCCCACGGGCAGCCCTTCGTTGAGCAGCACCGGGCCCTGCTCGATATGGACCTCGACGAACGCCAGCACCTGGCTGCGGTCGTGGCGCGCGGCGGGCAACTGGGCGGCGTCGAAGCCGGCGTCGCGCATCACGTCGCGCATGGTGCGGCCGGCGTCGTCCACGTTGTCCAGCACGTTGGTATCGAACGTGCCGGCGATGGCGCGGCTGCCCAGCAGCGTGGCCTTGAAGCGCACGCCCTCTTCCTCGGCAAACCCGACCACCTCGATGGCGAACGGAAAGCGCTTGCCCTGGCGGTTCCACTCGGCCACGCAGGCGATGGGCAGGATCACGCCCAGGTTGCCGTCGTAGCGGCCGGCGTCGCGCACGGTGTCGAAGTGGGACCCTGTCAGCAGCGCGGGCGCGCCGGGCGACGTGCCTTCGTAGCGGCCGATGACGTTGCCGGCGGCGTCGCGGCGCACGGACATGCCGGCCGCCTGCATCCATTCGGTCAACTGCGCGGCCGCGCCGTGGTGGGCGTCGGTCAGGTAGGTACGGGTGAGCAGGCCGGGCTGTTCGGTATGAACGGCCAGGGCGTCGGCCCAGGACATGATGCGGGTGCCGGTGTCGGCCGACAACGGCGGAAGGGTTGCTGCCATGTGCGTGTCTCTCCTGCTGGTGGTGCGGAGCCGGTTCTGGGCGGGGATGACGGGCGGGCGCCCGCTGCCGTGGCTCTATTCTGTGCGATTCATGTTAGCACAGTGAATTCAAAAATTGCATACAAAAATGATATGCACTATATTGGCCTGCACGCACCGACAATCCGCCGCGGACAATCCGGTCCGGACAAGCGGGTAGCGCGGATTCCGCCTCAACAGGGAGGCTTATCCAGCGCGGGCAACGCCGACATGGCGTCTGCCGGCGGTGCCATGCCAGCCCGGCGTCTGCAAGGCACGTGACGGCGGGCACCCCTGAACCAGATCAGGGCCGGACGATGTGCGCCAGCAGGCGCCACGGACCAGGCCCGGCACGGAGACAACGATGCAGCATGCCGTACCCCCGCAGCCCGCCAACCGCGCGCGCCTGCACATCCGCTTCACCCGTTCCCTGTTTGGCCAGGTGCTGATCGCACTGGCGCTGGGCACCCTGCTGGGGCTCGCCTTTCCCGAATTCGCCGCCAAGCTGAAGCCGCTGGGCGATGGCTTCATCAAGCTGATCAAGATGCTGATCGGGCCCGTGGTCTTCTGCGTGGTGGTGGGCGGCATCTGCGGCGCCGGCGAGCTCAAGAAGGTGGGCCGCGTCGGCATCAAGGCGGTGGTCTACTTCGAGATCGTCACGACCCTTGCGCTGGCGCTGGGCATCGTGCTGGCCTATGTGTTCCAGCCCGGCGTGGGGATGAACGTGAACCCGGGCAGCCTGGACGCGTCGGCCATGGCCGCGTACGTGGAATCGGCCGACAAGGTCAAGAGCGCGGGCACGGTGGACTTCCTGATGAAGCTGATCCCGAACACGATCATGGGCGCCTTTACCAGCGGCGACGTGCTGCAGGTGCTGCTGGTGTCGGTGCTGTTCGGCTGCGCGCTGTCCGTGGTGGGCGAGCCCGCGCGGCCGGTGGTGAGGCTGATCGACGCGTTCTCCAGCGCGCTGTTCAAGATGATGGGCTTCATCATCAAGCTGGCGCCGCTGGGCGTGCTGGGCGCCGTGGCGTTCACGGTGGGCAAGTACGGCATCGGGTCGCTCAAGCAGCTTGGCTTCCTGGTGATCCTGTTCTACGGCGCCGTGGCGGTGTTCGTGTTCGGCGTGCTGGGCGTGGTCATGCGCCTGTGCGGCTTTTCGGTGCTCAAGCTGATCCGCTACCTGCGCGCCGAGCTGCTGGTGGTGCTGGGCACGGCGTCGTCCGACAGCGTGCTGCCGCAGGTGATGAAGAAGCTCGAATTCATGGGCATCCGCAAGTCGGTGGTCGGGCTGGTCATTCCCACGGGCTACTCGTTCAACCTCGATGCGTTCTCGATCTACCTGACGCTGGCGGCCGTGTTCATCGCGCAGGCCACCAACACGCCGCTGGCGCTGGGCGACCTGCTTGGCATCCTGGCCGTGGCGCTGGTCACGTCCAAGGGCGCGCACGGCATTCCGGGCTCGGCGATCGTGATCCTGGCCGCGACGCTGTCGGCCCACCCGGCCATTCCGGCCATCGGGCTGGTGCTGGTGCTGTCGGTGGACTGGTTCATCGGCATTGCGCGCGCCGTGGGCAACCTGATCGGCAACTGCGTGGCCACGGTGGTGGTGGCCGCCTGGGAGCGCGATATCGACCGCGACCGCGCGCACGCCGTGCTCAACGGCACGGTGCCGGCCGGCGAGCTGGACGAGGGGCTGCCCGCGCTGCCGGAGGCACCGGGGGAAGTCCCGGTGCCGGCGCCGCTGCCGGGCACGGCCCCGGGGCGGTAGAATCGCGCATCCCAGTCAACGCGCAGGTCCGGCAAGAGACGCGCGCTCACCATGCCCGAGCATATCGATCCCGACATGACCGCCGAGGCGATTGCCGACGACATCGTCGCCGCCATCGTCTCGCACCGTCTGCCGCCCGGCACCAAGCTGCGCGAGGAAGCGCTGGCCAGCGTGTACCGCGTGAGCCGGACGAAGGTACGCGCGGCGCTGCTGATGTTGTCCAAGGACAAGGTCATCCAGATCGTGCCGGACAAGGGCGCCTTCGTGGCCAAGCCCAGCGCCGAGGAAGCGCGCGAGGTCTTTGCCGTGCGCCGCATCCTGGAGGCCGCGCTGGCGCGCGAGTTCGTCGCCCGCGCCACGGCGGCCGACTACAAGCGGATCGAGAAGCACCTGGTGGCCGAGCGCAAGTCGCTGGCCGGCAACGACGCGCAGACGCGCACGCGGCTGCTGGGCGACTTTCATATCGTGCTGGCCGAAGTGGCGGGCAACAACGTGCTGACCGAAATCATGCGCGAGCTGTCGATGCGCAGCGCCGTGATCACGATGCTCTATCAGAGCCGTCGCGATGCCACGTGCTCGTCGGACGAGCATCGCGCGTTCATCGACGCCGCCAAGGCCGGCGACGCCGACCGCGCCGTGGCGCTGATGGTGGAGCACCTGAACCACGTGGAAAGCGCGCTGCATTTCGAGGAAGCCCCGGCCGCCGCGCGCGGCAAGGACCTCGTGGCCGCGCTGCTGGCCTAGGACAGTGCGATCGGCTTGATCGTCATCAAGGACGAGGACGGGGTGGGAGGCGCATCATTCCTCTCGCCATGGAGTTGCGGGGGCGCACTTCATGAGCTCTCCCCGTCCTTCGCAAGAAGGACTGCCCGCAGACCGCAATGGCTGCGGGCTTTTTCTTTCGGGCGTCCGGTTCCGGCCGGGCGCCCATCCCCCTTCCCCTTTCCCGATACCCCATATCCGATACCCGACAGCTATCCGTTCCCATGCCGGCGCGTGCTGCCCGGCGTCCAGCTGCTGTCGCGCTCGGTCCAGTACCCGGGCTTGCCGAACGCCTGCTTCAGGTGCTCGATGAAGAAGCGGATCTTGGCCGGCACCGGGCGCTGCTGCGGGTACACGGCCAGGATGTCGTAGTCGGGCAGCGCGAACTCGTCGAGCACCGTGATCAGCTCGCCGCTCTCCAGCTGCGGCAGGATTTCCCAGGTCGACCGCCAGCCCAGCCCCAGGCTCTCGCCGGTCCAGCGGTGCAGCAGTTCGCCGTCGTTGCAGTCCAGGTTGCCGCGCACGCGCACGGTCACGGTCTTGCCGTTCTGCTGGAAGTACCAGCCGCGCTGCTGGCCGCCCTGCAGGTTGAACGCCAGGCAGTTGTGCTTTTCCAGGTCTTCCAGCGTGTGGGGCACGCCGTGGCGCGCAAAGTAGGCCGGCGTGCCGCAGACCACGCGCTTGTTGGTCGCCAGCTTGATCGCCACGAAGTTGGGATCGATGGCGCCGCCGATGCGGATGCCCAGGTCGTAGCCCTCGCGCACCAGGTCCACCACGCGGTCGGTCAGGTTGAACGAGATCTGGACTTCGGGGTTGGCCGCCAGGAAGGCCGGCGCGTGCGGCGCCACGTGCTTGCGCCCGAACGCGGCCGGCGCCGACACGATCAGGTGCCCGGTGGCCTTGTGCTTGCCTTCGGCGATCAGCATCTCGGCCCGGTCCAGGTCGGACAGCGCCTTCTTGCACTGTTCCATGAACGCGGCGCCCTGCTCCGTCACCACGATGCGCCGCGTGGACCGGTGCAGCAGCTTCACGCCGATGCGCGCCTCCAGCGCGTTGATCCGCCGGCCGATCATGACCGGCGTGACGTTCTGCGTCAGTGCCGCGGCCGCCATGCTGCCGTGCTCGACCACGGCGATGAATGCTTCGATTTGTTTGAGTTTGTCCATAACGCCATTTGTCTCCTGCCGCCACATTGTGAGGCATTGGCGCCGCCATGCGGTATGCCCGCCCGGCGATGCCGCCCATGCGCGGGCGGCCATGGACTGAGGCCCGCCCGGCCCTAGCGGGCCAGTTTCTCGCTGATCTCGGCCGCCTCGCCCAGCACGTAGGCCAGCCGCCGCAGCGGCGCGCTGCACTGCAGCTGGGCGAACAGCGCCAGCGCCGCGCCCAGCACCAGCACCACGCCGTAGATGGCCACCACGGCCGGCGCGTGGCCCGGCTTGACCACGGCCATGCCGTCGGCCAGCACCACGGCGGCCGGGACCAGCGCCAGCACCAGCGCCACCGTACGGGCGCTGCCTTCCCAGATGCGGGCCTGCAGCAGGATGCGCCGCTGCCGCGCGCGCAATTGCAGCGCTGGAATCCGGCCCAGCCGCCGCAGCAGCGCGTTCTCGACCTCGTTCTGGCTATCGACCCGGCGCGACAGCCAGTGCCGCGGATGCCGCCACACCTCGCGCCCGCCCAGCAGCCGCGCCAGCCATGCCGCCACGTAGAACACGCCGCTGACCGCCAGCAGGATGTGGAACGCCTGCGGCAACCAGCCCGGTGGCGGCTGGAGCAGGACCTGGTGCCACCAGACCAGCGCCCCGCCGGCCACCAGCGTGGGCACCAGCGCCAGCACGAAGCCGGCCCACAGCACCGCGCCCAGCCGGCTGTCGGGCCGCTTCTGGGCCGGCGCCGTCTGGAGCGCTTCCATCAGTTCGAAGGTGGTGGGCAGCCGCGTGTACATGGCAAGGCGATGGCAATTCCAAACCCGCTATTCTGGCCCGAGCCCCTTGCGCGCGATAGTGCGGGGTGACCCTCTTTTGGTCTGGGGTGGGGTTGGCCTGGAATGGGTCGTGTCGCGGGTTGGGCGGCGGGCCCCCTCCCCCGGCCCGTCTTCCGATGGCGGGAGAGGGGAGCAAACCTTGCGGTAATTGCCCAAACGGGAAGTGCGCAAAGCGCCATAAATCTCCATCAGTCCCGCTGCCATTGCAAACCCCACGTATCGAATCAACTGATCCCCCTTCCGTTTATCCACAGGCTGCAGCGGCATAGCATCAACGCCAGAACGAATCCCACCCATTGTTTTTGAGCGTACTGGAGAGAGACATGCCGAAAATGAGAGCAGTCGACGCGGCCATTGCCGTGCTGGAAAAGGAAGGCATCACCACCGCGTTCGGCGTGCCCGGCGCCGCGATCAATCCGTTCTACTCGGCCATGCGCAAGGCCGGTTCGATCAAGCACCTGCTGGCGCGCCACGTGGAGGGCGCGTCGCACATGGCCGAGGGCTACACCCGGGCCGAACCCGGCAACATCGGCCTGTGCGTGGGCACCTCGGGCCCGGCCGGCACCGACATGATTACCGGCCTGTACTCGGCCTGGGCCGATTCGATCCCCATCCTCTGCGTCACCGGCCAGGCGCCGCGCGCGCGGCTGTACAAGGAAGACTTCCAGGCCGTCGACATCGAGTCGATCGCCAAGCCGGTGACCAAGTGGGCCGTGACCGTGCGCGAGCCGGCGCTGGTGCCGCAGGTGTTCCAGCAGGCGTTCCACCTGATGCGCTCGGGCCGTCCCGGTCCGGTGCTGATCGACCTGCCGTTCGACGTGCAGGTGGCCGAGATCGAGTTCGATCCCGAGACCTACCAGCCGCTGCAGCCGTACAAGCCGGCCGCGTCGCGCGCGCAGATCGAAAAGGCCATCGCGATGCTGAACCAGGCCGAGCGCCCGCTGATCGTCTGCGGCGGCGGCGTGATCAACGCCAACGCCAATGCACTGCTGGTGGAGTTTGCCGAGCTGGTCAACGTGCCCGTGGTGCCCACGCTGATGGGCTGGGGCGTGCTGGCCGACGACCACCCGCTGCAGGCCGGCATGGTCGGGCTGCAGACGTCGCACCGCTACGGCAACGCCACGCTGCTGGCGTCGGACTTCGTGATGGGCATCGGCAACCGCTGGGCCAACCGCCACACGGGCAGCATCGACGTCTACACCAAGGGCCGCAAGTTCGTGCACGTGGACATCGAGCCCACGCAGATCGGCCGCGTGTTCGGGCCGGACCTGGGCATCGTGTCCGACGCCAAGGCCGCGCTGGAGCTGTTCGTCGAGGTGGCGCGCGAGATGAAGATGGCCGGCCGCCTGCCGTGCCGCAAGGGCTGGGTGGCCGACGTGCAGAAGCGCCGCCGCACCATGAAGCGCAAGAGCGACTTCGACAACGTGCCGGTCAAGCCGCAGCGCGTGTACCGCGAGATGAACCAGTACTTCCCGCGCGACGTGCGCTACGTGACGACGATCGGCCTGTCGCAGATCGCCGCCGCGCAGTTCCTGTCCGTGAACCAGCCGCGCCACTGGATCAACTGCGGCCAGGCCGGCCCGCTGGGCTGGACCATCCCGGCCGCCATCGGCGTGAAGACCGCCTCGCCCGATTCGGACGTGGTGGCCATCTCGGGCGACTATGACTTCCAGTTCATGATCGAGGAACTGGCCGTGGCCGCGCAGTTCAAGGTGCCGTACATCCACGTGGTGGTGAACAACTCGTACCTGGGCCTGATCCGCCAGGCGCAGCGCAACTTCGAGATGGACTACTGCGTGCAGCTGGCCTTCGACAACGTCAACGCGCCCGAGCTGGAAGGCTACGGCGTGGACCACGTCAAGGTGGTGGAAGGGCTGGGCTGCAAGGCGATCCGCGTGTTCAAGCCCGAGGACATCGCCCCGGCCTTTGCCGAGGCGCGCGACCTGATGGCCGAGTTCTCGGTGCCGGTGGTGGTGGAGGTGATCCTGGAACGCGTGACCAACATCGCGATGGGCACCGAGATCGACAACATCAACGAGTTCGAGCCGATCGAGGACATCGAGGACGCCGACGAGGCCATCCTGGCCGAGGAAACCGCCACCGCTTGAGTTTCGCGGCAGTCGTCATTCCACGAGTTTTCCGCAGCAAGCCGCCCCTGCCCCGCCCCCTTGCGGGCAGGTGCGGTGCTTTTTCCCCAGACACCGAGAGAGACAACACAATGCCAAAGCTCGCAGCCAACCTGACGATGCTGTTCAACGAGGTGGGATTCCTGGACCGCTTCGAGGCCGCCGCCCGCGCCGGCTTTCGCGGCGTGGAGTTCCTGTTCCCGTACGCGTTCCACGCCGACCAGATCGCCGACCGCCTGAACCGCTTTCAGCTCGACCTGGTGCTGCACAACCTGCCGGCCGGCAAGTGGGATGCGGGCGAGCGCGGCATTGCCTGCCATCCGGACCGCGTGGGCGAGTTCCAGGACGGCGTGGGCGAGGCCATCAAGTACGCCAAGGTGCTGGGCGTGCGCCAGTTGAACTGCCTGGTCGGCATCGTGCCGCCCAACGTGCGCCGCGAGCAGGCCGGCGAGACGCTGGTGGAGAACCTGCGCTTCGCGGCCGGCGCGCTGGCCCGCGAGCAGATCGACCTGCTGGTCGAGCCGATCAACACGTTCGACATCCCCGGCTTCTACCTGTCCGGCACGCGGCAGGCCGTGGACCTGATCGGCCAAGTCAACGCGCCGAACCTGTACGTGCAGTACGACATCTATCACATGCAGCGCATGGAGGGCGAGATCGCCAACACGATCCGCGCCAACCTGCCGAAGATCCGCCACGTGCAACTGGCCGACAACCCCGGCCGCAACGAGCCCGGCACCGGCGAGATCAACTACCAGTACCTGTTCCGCTTCCTTGACGAGATCGGCTACGACGGCTGGATCGGCTGCGAATACAAGCCGAAGACAGCCACCGAGGAAGGCCTGGGCTGGCGCAAGGCGCACGGGGTCTGAGCGGCGCTGGCTTGTTGCGCCGGTTTCCCATGGTGTGGGAGCCCCCGCTTCTCGCTCCCCTCTCCCGCGCAGTGGGAGAGGGGTTGGGGGTGAGGGCAACGCGGTTCTGCTTGCCGACCTTGGCAACCTGAACCGCCGGCCCTCTCCCCCGGCCCCTCTCCCGCATGCGGGAGAAGGGAGAAAACAAGACACAAACCGACATCCATTTCATTCATCCACCGGAGACAAACATGGCAAATCAACGAAACATCGGCTTTATCGGCCTGGGCATCATGGGTGCGCCGATGGCGGGCCATCTGCGCGCTGCCGGGCATACGCTGTTCGTGCATGACGTGAACCCGGCGCCCCAGGCGCTGGTCGATGCCGGCGTGACGGTCTGCACGAGCGCCGAGGAAGTGGCCAAGCGCGCCGACATCGTCATCGTCATGGTGCCGGACACCCCGCACGTCGAGGCCGTGCTGTTCGCCGACAAGGGCGTGGCCGCCGCGTACAAGGCCGCCGGCAAGGATGCCACCTACGGCAAGATCGTCGTCGACATGAGCTCGATCTCGCCGATCGCCACCAAGGATTTCGCGGCGCGCATCAACAAGCTCGGCGCGTCGTACCTGGACGCCCCGGTGTCGGGCGGCGAAGTGGGCGCCAAGGCCGCGTCGCTGACGATCATGGTGGGCGGCCCGTCGGAGGCATTCGACGAGGTCAAGCCGCTGTTCGAACTGATGGGCAAGAACATCACGCTCGTGGGCGGCAATGGCGACGGCCAGACCACCAAGGTGGCCAACCAGATCATCGTGGCGCTGAACATCCAGGCCGTGTCCGAGGCGCTGCTGTTTGCATCGAAGGCCGGCGCGGACCCGGCCAAGGTGCGCCAGGCGCTGATGGGCGGCTTCGCGGCATCGCGGATTCTTGAAGTTCACGGCGAGCGCATGGTCAAGCGCACCTTCGACCCGGGCTTCCGCATCGAACTGCACCAGAAGGACCTGAACCTGGCGCTGCAGGGTGCCAAGGCGCTGGGCGTGGCGCTGCCGAACACCGCCACCGCGCAGGAACTGTTCAACACGTGCGCGGCCAACGGTTTCGGCAAGCAGGATCACTCGGCGCTGTGCCGTGCGATCGAGATCATGTCGAATCACGAAATCGCCAAGAACGCGAAGTAAGCCGCACCGCTGCCGCCCGCGCCGGGCGGTGGCCCCGTTTTTCCGCACCCGCCTTCCAGGACCCGCATGTTCGCCACCGACGCCAATGCCGCGCTGCTGTCACCCCAGCGGCCGCCCGATTACCGCCACCCCGCGCAGGCCCGCGCGCTGCTGCGCGACCTGTTCGACACGGCCGTCGCAGCCGTGAGCGCCAGCCACTGCCTGCCGCCGCACCTGCCGCAGCCCCCGCGTGGCCGCACGGTCGTGATCGGCGCCGGCAAGGCCGCCGCCGCGATGGCGCAGGCCGTGGAATCGCACTGGCAGGGCGAACTGTCGGGCCTGGTCGTCACGCGCTACGGCCACGGCGCCGCGTGCCGGCGCATCGGGATGGTGGAGGCCGCGCACCCGGTGCCGGACGCCGCCGGCCAGCAGGCCGCGCAGCGCATGGTGCAGATGGTGCAGGGGCTGACCGCCGACGACCTCGTGCTGTGCCTGATCTCGGGCGGCGGTTCGGCGCTGCTGGCCGCGCCCGCGCAGGGGCTGACGCTGGCCGACAAGCAGGCCGTGAACAAGGCGCTGCTGCGCAGCGGCGCCAGCATCGGCGAGATGAACTGCGTACGCAAGCACCTGTCGGCGCTCAAGGGCGGCCGGCTGGCGCTGGCGTGTGCCCCGGCGCGCGTGGAAACGCTGCTGATTTCCGATATCCCCGGCGACGACCCGACGCTGATCGCCAGCGGCCCGACGCTGCCCGATGCCACCACCTGCGCCGACGCGCTCGCAGTCATCGCCAAGTACGGCATCGAGGTGCCGGCCGCAGTGCGCGCCCATCTGGAATCGGGCGCCGGCGAGACGCCCAAGCCCGGCGACCCGCGCTTCGACGGCCACCGCAGTGCCACGCTGGCCAGTGCCCAGCAGTCGCTGGAAGCCGCCGCCGCGCGCGCCCGCGAGCTGGGCCTGACCGCGCACATCCTGTCCGACAGCATCGAGGGCGAGGCCCGCGACGTGGCCGAGGTGCACGCCGCCATCGCCCGGCAGGTGGCGTCGCACGGCCAGCCGTTCCAGCGGCCGTGCGTGATCCTGTCCGGCGGCGAGACCACGGTCACGGTGCGCGGCAACGGCCGCGGCGGCCGCAATGCCGAATTCCTGCTGGCGCTGGCCGTGGCGCTGGACGGCCTGCCCGGCGTGCACGCCATCGCGGGCGACACCGACGGCATCGACGGCTCCGAAGACAACGCCGGCGCGCTGCTGGACCCCGACACGCTGACCCGCGCCGCCGCGCGCGGCCTGTCGGCCCGGGCGCACCTGGACAACAACGACGGCTACGGGTTCTTTGCCGGGCTCGACGACCTGATCGTCACCGGCCCGACCCGCACCAACGTCAACGATTTCCGCGCGATCCTGATCGTCTGACCGACGCGCGCCCCCGCATAAAAGAGGATGGAGAAGGAGACACACATGAGACGCCAGCGCAAAGCCAAGATCGTCGCCACCCTGGGCCCGGCCAGCTCGGACATCGCGGTCATCCGCCAGTTGTTCGATGCCGGCGCCGACGTGTTCCGGCTGAACTTCAGCCACGGCAACCACGAGGACCACCGCGCCCGCTACGACGCCGTGCGCCAGGTAGAGGCCGAAACCGGCCGCCCGATCGCGATCCTGGCGGACCTGCAGGGCCCGAAGCTGCGCATCGGCACGTTCGCGGCCGGCAAGGTGGCCGTGCGCGCCGGCGACCCGTTCGTGCTCGACAGCGACCCCACGCCCGGCGACGGCACGCGCGTGCACCTGCCGCACCCGGAACTGTTCAAGGCCGCCAGCGCGGGCCAGTCGCTGCTGATCGACGACGGCAAGGTGCGGCTGAACATCGAGTCGGTGTCCAGCGGCAGCATCATCACGCGCGTGGCCAACAACGGCACGCTGTCCGACCGCAAGGGCGTGAACGTGCCCGACGCGGTGATCCCGATCCCGGCGCTGACCGACAAGGACCGCCGCGACCTGGCTTTCGCGCTGGAACTGGGCGCCGACTGGATTGCGCTGTCGTTCGTGCAGCGGCCGTCGGACATCGTGGAGGCGCGCGAGATCATCGGCACGCGCGCCGGCGTGCTGTCGAAGATCGAGAAGCCGGCCGCACTGCAGCAGCTGGAGGAAATCGTGCGTGTCTCCGACGCCGTGATGGTCGCGCGCGGCGACCTTGGCGTGGAACTGCCGCCCGAGCGCGTGCCCGGCGTGCAGAAGCGCATCCTGCGCATCTGCCGCCAGCTCGGCAAGCCGGTGGTGATCGCCACGCAGATGCTGGAGTCGATGATCGACTCGCCGGTGCCCACGCGCGCCGAGGCGTCGGACGTGGCCAGCGCCATCTACGACGGCGCCGACGCCGTGATGCTGTCGGCCGAATCGGCCAACGGGCGCCATCCGGTGCCGGCCGTGTCGATGATGGACCGCATCATCACCGAAGTGGAGCGCGACCCGCTGTACCGCAACATGATCGATGCGCAGCACGAGGTGCCGCTGTCCACGCGCCAGGACGCCATCTGTGCCGCGCTGCGCGAGGTCACGCACATCATCGGCGCGCGGGCCACGGTCACCTACACGTCGTCGGGCGCCACCGCGCTGCGCGCCGCGCGCGAGCGGCCGGGCGCGCCCATCGTCAGCATCACGCCGAACCTGGACATCGCCCGCCGGCTGGCCATTGCCTGGGGCGTGCATTCCACCGTGAGCCCCGACGTGCAGAGCGTGGACGAAATGGTGGAGGCCGCCGCGCGCGCCGCGCTGGTGGAAGGCTACGCGTCGCCCGGTGACCAGATCACCATCGCCGCCGGCATGCCGTTCGGCCAGGGCGGCACCACCAACCTGCTGCGCGTGGCCGAGGTGGGCACGGAAGTGGGCGCGCTGGCGCTGGGCAGGTCGCCGGCGGCCGCGGCGGTCTGACCGGGGGCGAGGGGGCGACGGGCCGGGCCAGCCCGGCATCCGGCGCCCCGTGCCCCGTTGCTATACTCCCTCGGACACCCCTAACAAACCCGACGGAGCCCCCAAATGCGTCTCGACGACGAAGCCGAAAGCCAGAACGTGGAAGATCGCCGCGGGGGCGGCTTTGGCGGGGGCGGCTTCCCGCTGGGCGGCAAGTCGATCGGCATCGGCACCGTCGTCATCGCGCTGGCGGCGTCCTACTTCTTCGGCATCGACCCGATGCTGATCCTGGGCGGCGCGTCCAACGTGCAGCAGCAGCCGGCGCCGTCATCGCAGGCCCAGCGCGCCCCGGCCACCGACGAGCTGACCGTCTTCACGCGCAAGGTGCTTGGCAACACCGAGCGCACGTGGTCGCACATTTTCGAGACCGACCTGAACCGGCGCTACGCGGCGCCCACGCTGGTGCTGTTCTCGGGCGCCACGCCGACGGCCTGCGGCACGGGGCAGTCGGCCATGGGTCCGTTCTACTGCCCGGCCGACCAGAAGGTCTACATCGACCTGTCGTTCTACAACGAACTACGCCAGCGCTTTGGCGCCAGCGGCGACTTTGCGCAGGCGTACGTGATTGCGCACGAGGTGGGCCACCATATCCAGAACCTGCTGGGCGTGTCGGGCAAGGTCGACGCGGCGCGCCGCCGCATGGGCGAGGCACAGGCCAACCAGCTTTCGGTACGCATGGAGCTGCAGGCCGACTGCCTGGCCGGTGTCTGGGCCGCCACGGCGCAGAAGATGAACCAGCAGCTACTGGAGCCGGGCGACATCGAGGAAGGGCTGAAGGCGGCGGCGGCCATCGGCGACGACCGGCTGCAGCGGCAGTCGCAGGGCTATGTGGTGCCCGAAGCCTTCACGCACGGCTCCAGCGAACAGCGCGTGCGCTGGCTGCGGCAGGGGCTGACGAGCGGCGACATCCGCAAATGCGACACGTTCGCGCAAAAGCAGCTTTAGGAATTCAGGGGAACGACCAGGGGAGAAAACCGGGGCGGGGCAAAAATCACCTGCGCGACGTGAGAGAGAAGGAGGAGGTCGGTCGCGCAGGTGGGAGAGAAACCGGAAATCAGGATCGGCGGCCAGCGTGTGGAACGGGGCCGCCGATTTGCGTTCTGGCCGGCTGACGGGTCATCAGACCTTATAGCCGTACAGGTCGCCGTTGCGTGCGTTGTCCAGCGCCGAGCCCGAGATCTCGCCGCTGAACGCGCGCGAGCCTTCGCTGAAGCTGTCGAACTTGCCGGTGCGGGCACCTTCGCTGAACGTGTCGAACGAGCCCTGGCGGGCGCCGTCCGTGAAGGTGTCGTACTTGCTGATCTTCGAACCTTCACTGAACGTGTCGAACTTGCCGGTGCGCGCGGCGTCGGCATACACGTCGAACTTGCCGACCTTCTTGGTGGCGGCGGGCGCGGCAATCGCTGCCGACGCGGCAAACGCGGCGAGCACGAGGGCGCCGCCAACGAAACGTTTGGCGTTCATCTGGGACTCCTTCAACTGATTTACGACTTGTTATGGGTGCTGCCGACTGCTGCCCGCCGACGCTCTCTGTGTAGCGATGCGAGCACGGAGTGAAGGTTAGTGGCTCGTAGTTCTACGAGAAATACCGCTGCGACGAATGGTGCGTTGCACGCCGTGAAACGCTGGGTCTGTGGACGAACGGTAGGGGTAGCCGGCCAAATGGAAAAGCGGCCGTCATTCTGCGGAGCGGAATGGGCCACCTACCGGGCGGTACGGGGAGGCGGTCTAGGGGGAAGAGGCGGTCTACGGGGAAGAGGTCGGGAAGGGCCGTTGGTTCAGATCCCCTCTCCCGCGCGCGGGAGAGGGGTTGGGGGAGAGGGCCAGCGGTCCAATCCGCGACAGGTCGGCAAGCAGAACCTCAACGCCCTCACCCCCGGCCCTTCTCCCGCGCTGCGGTGAGAGGGGCAGCAAGACATCGCCGGATACAGGCCAACCATGCCGGCCAGCCCAACCAGCCTCACAGCGTGAACTGCCCGCTGGCCTCCGGCTGGAATGCGATGCTGACGATGGTCACGCGCTGGGCGCTGCCGTTGGGCAGCCGGTAGTCCACCGTCTTGCCGGCGCGGGCGCCAAGCAGCGCCTGACCGATCGGGGACAGCACCGACAGCCGGCCGGCGGACAGGTCGGCGTCGTCGGGGTAAGCCAGTGTCCACTCACGCGGCGCGGGCTCGCCCTCCAGCGTGCAGACGACGCGCGAGTTCATCGTCACGACGTCTTTGGGGATGGCGTCGGGCGACACGATGGCCGCGCGGGCCAGCAGCGCGTCGAGCATCTCGTCGAGTTCGGCGGTGCCGGCGCGGCTGGCAATGCCTTCCAGGCGCGTCACGTCGAGTTCGGTCAGGTAGAGGGTCGGGTTCTGGGTCTTTGCCATGACGGGTGTCTCGCAAAAGCGGCGGCGTGGCGTCGGGGCGACGCGGACGGCAGCCAGGGAAAAATCGGTCGGCGCCAGCGCGCAGGCGCGCGGCGGTTCTACAGCGGCGATGCGGGGTGGCTGGGGCCCGGTTCGGCGCCGGACCCGTGCCGTTCAGGCGTGGGGGCGGTCAGGCCGGGACCGGGCGGGATCAAGCGGGGCGTCGATCCGGCGGCTGGCGGTGATGGGCTGCGCCACCGCCATGCGCGCGCGGGCCGGCCGCATGGAGCGGACCCGGGCCAGTACGGCGGACGGAAGGTGGCGAGACATCATGAGAATGTTCTGGGTAGCGAAGGAGCGTCATGGGTGACGCGAACGGCCATGCTAGCACAGGCCCGGCGCGGCGGCGGCGGGCCGGGTGCTAGTGCCGCGGATGGCATTCGCAGCCGGCGCCCTCGGCCGCCTGCTGCAGGTTTTGCAGGATGCCGCACTCGCTGGCCGGGTGCGGGTCGGGGTTCTCGCAGGTATGGCGCAGCGCCCGAAGCTGGACTTCAAGTGCTTCCAGCGCCACGCGCTGCGCGTGGATCTGTTCGATCTGGCGGTCCAGCAGCGTGTTGATGTCGTCGCAGGCCAGCGACGGATTGCGCTGGAAATCGCGCAGCCGCCGCACGTCGGCCAGCGTCATGCCGAGCGAGCGGCAATGCCGCACGAAGTTGAGCTGCACAAGGTGGCTGTCGCCATAGCGGCGATAGCCGTTGTCCTCGCGCTGCGGGGCGTCCAGCAGGCCCTCGCGCTCGTAATACCGGATGGTTTCCACGTCGCAGCCGCTATGGCGCGACAGTTCGCCGATTCGCATGGTCAATCTCCGCGATGGCCGGCCGCCGTGACGCGCGCCGTGCCGCTATCTCTGTAGTGACTACAGGGTTAAGCGGCAGTGTAGACCTGTCTGCCGCAGCGCGCAAAACCCGGCCGCGCGCAGGGTCTGGCGGCGACGCGGCCAGCCAGGCCGGGCCTTGTGCCGCCCGGCCATCGCCCCATATGAGAATCGTCGGATAGTGCGGGCCCCGCCCCGCCCTGCCGGCCCGCGCGCCATCCTGTAGAATCGGCGCATCGTTTTTTGGTCTTCCGCGTCACCCGCCCCCGTGCACCCGTTTCGATTCCTGATGATGATCGTGCTGCTTGCCTTCCTGCCGCTGCAGGCGTGGGCGGGCATGGGCGCGTCCGCATCAGTGGCCGGGATGGCGCGCGCGGCGCACACGGTGACCGTCGCGCCGGCAGCCGCCGGCGCAGAACGGACCGACCTTGCCCACCCGGCCGACCTGGCCGCGCTTGCCGATGTGGCCGGTTACGCCGATGCCGCGCCGGACGCTCCCGACCCTTCCCTGCCCGGCGACACTGCCGAGCCGACCCCGCCGGGCGCCGATTTTGCCGAGCAGTTGCTGCCGGCGCCGCTGCCCCGCGTGGCAACGTCGGGCGCGCGCGGCACCGTGCCGCGCTATGCCGCCGCGGCGCTGCCCGATCCCGACCTGCCCCTGCCGCCGCGCCCGCCGCGCGGCTGACCCGTCTCGCGCGCGCCCTGGCGGCCCGCGCCTGCCCTGAACGCCTGGCACGCGCATCGCGTGCCGCGCGCCCCTGCGGCCACGGCCGCGCCTTTACCCGTATTGCCCCACAACCATGAAACGCATCTTCCTGTTCCTGGCGACCAACCTCGCCGTCATGCTCGTCCTCAGTATCACGGCCAGCCTGCTGGGCGTGAACCGATTCCTGACCGCCAACGGGCTGAACCTTGGCATGCTGCTGGCCTTTGCGGCGGTGATGGGCTTTGGCGGCTCGTTCATCTCGCTGCTGATGTCCAAGACCATCGCCAAGTGGTCCACCGGCGCGCAGGTCATCACGCATCCGAGCACCAGCACGGAGCTGTGGCTGATGCAGACCGTGGAAAAGCTGGCCACGCGCGCCGGCCTGCCGATGCCCGAAGTGGCCATCTACGATGGCGAACCCAACGCCTTTGCCACGGGCGCGTCGAAGAACAGCTCGCTCGTGGCGGTGTCCACGGGGCTGCTGCAATCGATGTCGCATGACGAGGTGGAAGCCGTGCTGGCGCACGAGGTGGCCCACGTGGCCAACGGCGACATGGTCACGCTGACGCTGATCCAGGGCGTGGTGAACACGTTCGTGATCTTCATGGCGCGCGTGGTCGGCTACTTCGTCGATTCGTGGCTGCGCCGCAACGACGAGGAATCGAGCGGCCCCGGCATCGGCTACATGATCACCGTGGTGATCTGCGAGATCGTGTTCGGCATCCTGGCCAGCATCATCGTGGCCGCGTTCTCGCGCCACCGCGAGTACCGCGCGGACGCCGGCGCGGCCGGCCTGATGGGCACCCCGACGCCGATGGTGGCCGCGCTGCGCCGCCTGGGCGGCCTGGACGCCGACGGCCTGCCGCAGAACATGCAGGCCATGGGCATCTCGGGCGGCAAGTCGTGGCTGGCGCTGTTCTCCAGCCATCCGCCGATCGAAGCCCGCATCGCCGCGCTGCAGAACGCACGCTGACCGGCAGGCGCCGCGCGGGACGGGTTCAGTTGAACACGTCCTGCCGGTACCGGCCCTGCCGGACCAGGGCCGCGAACCAGTCGGACGCGCCCTCGGGCGCCATGCCGCCCTGGTCCGCGCCGATGTCGATCAGCGTCTGCCGCACGGCCGGCGCCATGCGGCGGCCATCGCCGCAGACATAGACCGTGGCGCCCGCCTGCAACTGCGTCCAGACCTGGGCGCGGCGCTGCCAGAGCAGGTCCTGCACGTAGCGCGCCGCGCCGGGCACCACCGAATACGCGGTGTGCACCTCGGCCACGCCCGCCGCCGCCCATCGGGCAATCTCGTCGTGAAACAGCCAGTCGTGGCGCGGATGCCGGCAGCCGAAGTAGAGCTGCACCGGCGTCACGCGCTGGCCGGCCGCCTGCTCGGCCGCGCGTTCTTCCAGGAAGCCCCGGAACGGCGCGATGCCGGTACCGGGCCCGACCAGCAGCATCGGCGCCGACGGATCGGCCAGCGGCGCGAACGGCGGGTTCGGCGTGCGGATGGACGCCGACACCGTCGCGCCGGGCGCCAGCCCCTGCAGCCACGTGGACGCCACGCCCCGGAACTGGCCGCGCCCCGACAGCGCCGGCGCCCACACCGTACCCACCAGCAGCGTCGCCACGTCCGGCGATACGCGCGGCGACGACGCGATCGAATAGAACCGCGGCCGCATTGGCACCGTGCACGCCAGCAGTTGCGGCAGCGTCGGCGTGACGGCCGGATGGGCCGCCAGCACGTCGCACAGGTTCAGGCGGCGGGCCGCCACCTGCGTGGCGTAGCCGTCGGCCTCATCGTCCGATGCCAGCCGTTCCAGCGCCGCGCGCGTGGCCGGGCAGCGCGTGGCCTGCGCCAGCGCGCGCAGCGTCTGGCGCGACACCACGTCCTGCAGTTCGACGAAATGCGTCAGCAGTTGCCGCAGCGGCAGCGGCTGGCCGATCGGCAGCCCGCGTCCGGTGCCATGCGGGGCGGACAGCGTGACCATCGCGTCGGCATCGAGGTCCAGCCGGGCGCACAGGTCATCCACCAGGGCGTCCGCGTTGCGGGGCCAGACCGCCACGTGATCGCCGGTCTCGTAGGTCATGCCCGGCGGCAGTTGCAGGCGAATGGCGCGCGTGGACGTGCGCGGCGGCTCGACGGCAAAATCCCACAGCCCGGCCGGGTCGCCGACCAATTCCTCGTTGGCCAGCACCGTGAAGGTCCGGGTGCCGGCCGGCAGCGTGTCCGCGCGGATCGCCGCCACGCTGCGCACGTCGACATCCACCCCGATGCCGCCCGCGCCGGCGCCGTCGGCCTGCAGCGCCTGCCAGAGCGCGGCCAGCCAGCGCTCGGCCGCCTGGTCGAAATCGCCATTGCCGTCGGCCTCGCCGCGCGGCAGCAGCGGCACCGCGCCGGCCTGCGTGAAGACGTCGAACACGCGGCGCGGAAACGCCTGGTACGTCGCCCACTGCGAATTGCCGCAGCCCAGCAGCGCCAGCCGCAGGCCGTCCGCGCGATAGCCGTCGGCGCCGCCCGCGTCGAGCATGGCCTCGAAGCGCCGGCCCGAATCGGGCGCGTGGCCGTTGTAGGTGGCGGCCACCACAACGAGCAGGCCCGATGTGGGCAGCGCGTCGGCCACATCGTCCAGGTCGGCCAGCGTGGCGTCGAAGCCCGCCGCCACCGCGCCGCCGTGAATCTGCTCGGCCAGCTCGCGCGCGGTGCCCAGGCTCGACGCGCAGAGCACCGCCATGGGCTGCCCGTGGCCGCGCACGTCGGCCTGCGCCGCATCGGTCACGGCCGGCGTGGCGGCCGGCGCGGCGATGCGCTCGTGCGGACGCCGCCGGCGCGCGCGCAGCACCAGGTTGTCGGGCTTGATGGTCAGCGTTTCCTTGAGCCGGAACTGGTAGTCGTAGGGGTCGTGGAACGCAAAGTTGCGCAGCATCAGCGCCAGCGCGAGCTTGGCCTCGGTCAGCGCGAACTGCCGGCCGATGCAGGCGCGCTCGCCGTGCCCGAACGGCAGGTAGGCATGGGCGGGCAGCTTTGCCTCGTGCTCGGGCAGGAAGCGGTCGATGTCGAACCGCTCGGGGTTGTCCCAGACCGCCGGGTCGCGGTGCAGCGCGGTAAGCACCACCGAGATCCGCCGGTTCTGGCGCAGCCGGTAGCGGCCGCCGAGCACGACGTCCTCGAACGGCGCCACCGCAAAGGCTGGCGCGGTGGGCCAGAGGCGCAGCGTTTCCTTGAGCACGCGGTCCAGCACCGGCATGCGCGCCAGGTCGGCATGGACGGGCGGCGCATCGCCGGGCAGCACGGCATCCACTTCGGCGTAGGCCTGGGCCAGCACGGCCGGGTTGCGCAGCAGTTCGTACAGCGTGAAGGTCAGCAGGCCGCTGGTGGTCTCGTGGCCGGCAATCAGGAACGTGATGACCTGGTTGCGGATGTTGGCGTCGTCGAGCTGGCGGTCGGTCTCGGGGTCGCGCGCCTCCAGCATCAGGTTCAGCAGGTCCATGCCGGGCCGGGGCGTGGCGCGCCGCTGGCGGATCACGTCGTCCACGAGGTTGCGCATGGTCGCCACGTCGTCGGCGAAGCGCCGGTGCGCGCGGCCCATGAAGCGGTCCTGGATCGGCAGTCGCGTGAGCTTGCGCATGGCCTCTTCGAGCGCGCCGACCATCGCCACGATGAACGGGTCCGGCGCGTCGCTGGCGAACGACCGGAAGTCGTAGCCGAAGCCGGCCAGCGCGATGGTGTCGAGCGTCAGCCGCGTCATGTCGTCGGCCACGGCGATGTCGGCGTCGGGGCCGTTGCGGTCCCATTTGTCGACGAGCCGGTTGGCCACGCGCAGCATCACGTCGAAATAGCCCTTCATCGCGCGCTGGCTGAACGCCGGCATCAGGATGCGGTGCGCGCAGCCCCAGTTGGGCTCGTCGCTGTGGGCCGTGAACAGGCCGTCGCCGGCCATGTCGCGCAGGTACGACAGCGGCGGGCCGATGATCTTGCGAAAGCGGGCCGGGTCGCAGACCTCGGCCGCCAGCGCCACCGACGACACGAACGGCACGCGCCGGCCCGCGAAATCGAGTTCGAAGATGCCCTGGTGATGCCGGCTGCGCGCCAGCAGGTGCTGGCCGACCTCGCCCGGCGTGATCTGGAACAGGTTGCCGACGATGGGCCAGCCCGGATCGCGCGGAATCGGTTCGAGGGCGTCGGGGGCGGGGACGGATGACATGGCTGGGGGCATTCCTGGTCGTGGGCGGACGGGCGCGTGGCTCCACAGCATGCCCGCCCGCCGCCGCATTGTCCCGCCCCCGCGCCGGGCGTTTGAAATCTTTGTTCGGATTTGCGCCGGGCGCTCAGTCGGTCACCCGGCCGCGCAGCGCCTTGATCTGGCCGCGCTGGACCTTGGCGTCCACCCGGCGCACCTTCGACGCCCGCGTGGGCCGCGTGGCGCGCCGCACGCGCGGCGGCTCGGCCACGCTGCGCACCAGGTCGTGCAGCCGGCGCACGGCTTCCTCGCGGTTCATCTCCAGGCTGCGATGCTGCTGGGCCTTGATGACGATCACGCCGTCGCGCGTGATGCGGTGGTCATGCAGCGCCAGCAGCCGGTCCTTGTGGTCGGCGGCCAGCGACGACATCCGCACGTCGAACCGCAGGTGCACGGCGTTGGACACCTTGTTGATGTTCTGCCCGCCCGCGCCCTGCGCGCGGATGGCGGTGATCTCGTACTCGTGGTGGGGAATGAACAGGTCGTCGGCCATGCGCCGCATCATAGCAACGCATGGCCGCCCCGAGTGTGCCGGATGGTCTCCGGCACGCCCGCCCGCCGGCCGTCAGGGCGCCGGCTGGATGTTCTGGTTGGTGCAGAACAGGTTCTGCGGATCGTAGGTGCGCTTGGCGCGTGCCAGTCGGTCGAAGTTGTGGCCGTAGGCCGCGTTGACGCGCGCGGTCTCATCCTCGGTCATGAAGTTCACGTAGACCCCGCCCGTGGCGTACGGCGCCGAGGCGTTGAAGAAGTCGCGCGCCCAGCCGATGCAGGTGGCGTCCTCGTCCGCGCGGTCCCAGCGCGAGTGCACGTTCATCACATAGCGCGCGTCGCGGTGGTGGTACGCGGTGGCGTCCGGCGCCACGCGGTTGGCCACCCCGCCCACCTGCCCGATGAAGATCTCCGCATTGGCCGACGGGCCGCGCGCGGCGTAGTCGGTCATCAGGTCGATGGCGGCATCGTCCAGCCGCGTGAAGTTGTGCGATTTCCAGTAGTTGCGGGCGCCCGGCGTGAGCAGCGGGTCGAACGCCTGCTGCCAGGCCGTGTAGGGCATCGGGCCCACGTGCTCGCCGATGGCCTGGCCAAAGCCGCGCAGCGGGTCGATGGCCCGCGCGGCCGCGCCCGGATCGCCGGCATGGAACACCGCCAGCACCACCACGTTGGCGCCGTGGGCCGACGACGGCAGGAACGGCAGCGGCGGCGCCTTGCGCAGCACGACCCAGACGTTCATGTCGTCCGGCATCGCCGATTCCGTGTACGCGCGATATTGCCGCAGCACCGACTTGCCCTCCACCGCCGGGAAGACGATCAGCCCGGCCGTGACCATCGGCCCCACCCGGTGCAGCCGGAACTGGAACAGCGTGACCACGCCGAAGTTGCCCCCGCCGCCGCGCAGCGCCCAGAACAGCTCGGGCTCGTGGTTGGCATCGGCCCAGCGGCGCTGGCCGTCGGCCGTCACCACCTCGCAGCCCAGCAGGTTGTCCACCGTCATGCCGTACTGGCGCGTCAGCCAGCCAAAGCCGCCGCCGAGCGTCAGCCCGGCCACGCCCGTGGTGGAGTTGATGCCGAGCGGCGTGGCCAGCCCCAGCGCCTGGGCCTCGTGGTCGAAATCGCCCAGCGTGGCGCCCGGACTGACCCACGCCACGTTGTCCTGCGGATCGACGTGGACGCTGCGTAGCTGGGACAGGTCGACCACCAGCCCGTTGTTGCAGATCGCGCTGCCGGCGATGTTGTGCCCGCCCCCGCGCACGGCCAGCGTCAGGCCATGGTCGCGCGCGAAGTTGACGGCCTGGATGACGTCGGCGGTGCCGGTGCACTGCACGATGACCGCGGGCCGTCGGTCCACCGTGGCGTTCCAGACGGTGCGTGCGACGTCGTACCCGGCGTCTTGCGGCAGCAGCACCTTGCCGCGCACGGCGTGGCGCAGCATGTCGAGATGATCGGCGGAAAGCGTGGGCATGGCAGGTCCTCCCCTTCTGCATCGGAATCCGATGGGCGAAGGAGCGTCGATGCAAGGCACGCGCCAGCGGCCGGCAAGCGGCCTCGCATCAACGTTGGCCCGCGGCAGCCGCTGGCCGCGTCACCCGGATCGGCACGAAAGGTTGCAACCGTGAGGCGGCGGACGCGAGACATGGGGCGGCCGGCCTGCGTGGCGGGACGATCGAGGGGGAAACGACGGAGGAGGAAAACCAGGAAGGACTTGGCGCGCCCGGCTGGGATCGAACCAGCAACCCCTGCCTTCGGAGGGCAGTACTCTATCCATTGAGCTACGGGCGCGATGTGTACGGCGTTGACTCCGGCGAGTGCCGGCGTCGGAAAGTCGCATAGGATACCCGAGTTGTCCGCCGGCGTCCATGCGGGATGGGCCGGGGCCGGCGGGGTCGGGGTTTCCACAGGTCTCTGAGCCGTCGCATTTGGCCCCTGTGCCGAAGTCTTGGGTCTATAATCGGCAGCTATTTGCGTCGTAACAGAGACGCGAGCGGGGTGGAGACAGCCCCGGACGCAAAGACCGACAGATTCATCCCCGAAAACAGGGCCAGACAAGCAAGCCGCCCCCACGTGCTGTGCACCAGGTTTCCCGCAAAATCGAGAGTTCTGTATGAGTGACGTCCATCAAAACGACCACCACGAGTCGCCAATCAAGACCCCTAAGCAACTAATTGCCGTGGTGATCGCCGCCTTTCTGGTGCCGATCATCGTCATCATCCTGCTTGTCAATTTTGTCGGCCACGGCACCCGTGACGGGGACGGCACCGCGTTCAGCGCGGAAGCCGTGAACGGGCGTATCGCGCCGGTGGCCTCGCTGGAAATCAAGGATCCCAACGCGCCGCGCGTGTTCAAGACCGGCGAGCAGGTCTACAAGGAAGTGTGCGCGGCCTGCCACGCCACGGGTGCCGCGGGCGCGCCGAAGTACGGCGTGGCCGGCGACTGGACGGCGCGTATCGGCCAGGGTTTCGACGGCCTGCTCAAGGCCGTGCTGCAAGGCAAGGGCGCGATGCCCGCCCGCGCCGGCACCTCGCCCGACGACATGAGCGATTACGAACTGGCGCGCGCCGTGGTCTACATGGCCGACGCCGGCGGTGCCAAGTTCCCCGAGCCGGCCGCACCGGCCCAGGGCGCCACCGCGCAGGCGGCTGCCTCCGCACCGGCGGCATCGGCCCCGGCCGCCGCTGCGGCCCCGGCTCCCGCCGCTCCCGCCGCCGCCGCGCCGGCAGCCCCTGCTGCCGCACCGGCTGCAGCCGCCGCACCGGCCGTGGCATCGGCCGAGACCGGCAAGAAAGTCTACGAACAGGTCTGCGCCGCCTGCCACGCGGCTGGCGTGGCCGGTGCGCCGAAGTTTGGCGACAAGGCCGCCTGGGCGCCGCGCCTCAAGGAAGGCATGGACGTCGTCCACAACTACGCGCTCAAGGGCAAGGGCGTGATGCCGCCCAAGGGCGGATACGCCGGCCCCGATGCCGACGTGATCGCCGCGTCGGACTACATGGCCAACGCCGCGAAGTAAGCTGCGAACCAAGCCCCCGGTTCAGCGGCCAAGCCTGCCGCTCCGGAACGAAAAAGCCCGCGATTCATCGCGGGCTTTTTGCTTGTGGGGCCGGACAGTCCTGGCCTGACGGTGAGGCTCAGACCACGCGCGAGTAGCGCACCAGCGGAATCACCTTGCCATCGTTTGCCGCCGGGGCCGGCTGCGGCCGGGCCGCGTCCTCGCGCAGGTAGCGGTCGAACACCATTGCCACGCGGCGCACCAGCAGGCGGCCCAGCGGCGTGATCTCGATCCGTTCGGGCGTGCGGCGCACCAGGTGGTCGGCGGCCAGCGTGTCCAGGTCGGCCAGCTCGGCCGCGAACGTCGATGCGAAGTCGATGCCGTGCTCGGCCTCCACCATGGCGATGTCCAGCGTGCCGTTGCACATCAGCGCGCCGATGATCGCCTTGCGCAGGTGGTCGTCGGCGGTCATTTCCAGCCCGCGCACGATGGGCAGCCGGCCGGCATCGAGCGCGGCGTAGTAGGCATCGGTCGTGCGGGCGTTCTGGACATAGTGGCCCGCCACGGCGCCAATGGCCGACACGCCGAGCCCGATCTGGTCGTAGCCGGCATGGGTGGCATAGCCCTGGAAGTTGCGCTGCAGCCAGCCCTCGCGCTGGGCCACGGCCAGGTCGTCGTCGGGCAGCGCAAAGTGATCCATGCCGATGTAGACGTAGCCTGCGGCGGTCAGCCGCTCGATGGTCGACACCAGGATGTCGAGCTTCTCGGCGGCCGGCGGCAGCGTCGCGGCATCGATGCGGCGCTGCGGCTTGAACACGTGCGGCAGATGGGCGTAGCTGTAGACCGACAGCCGGTCGGGGCGCAGGTCGAGCACGCGATCCACCGTGGCCGCAAAGCGTGCCGTGGTCTGGTGCGGCAGGCCGTAGATCAGGTCCACGCTGACCGACTGGAATCCCAGCCGCCGCGCGGCCAGCACGATGTTGCGCGTTTCCTCGTACGACTGCACGCGGTGGACGGCCTGCTGCACCTCGGGGTCGAAGTCCTGCACGCCCAGGCTGATCCGGTTGAAGCCGAGTTCGGCCAGCAGGTCCATCCGCGCGTCGGTCACGCGGCGCGGATCGATCTCGATCGAGTGTTCGCCCTCGGGCAGCAGGTCGAAGTGCTCGCGCAGCGCCGCCATGACGCGGCGCATCTCGTCCGGGTCCAGGAACGTCGGCGTGCCCCCGCCCCAGTGCGACTGCATCACCGCGCGGCGCTGGCCGAGCCGGCCGGCCACCATCGCCATTTCGCGCGCCAGATAGTCGACGTACTGCGCGCTGCGGCTGTGATCCTTGGTGATGATCTTGTTGCAGCCGCAGTAGTAGCAGATGTTTTCGCAGAACGGGATGTGCAGGTAGAGCGAGAGCGGGGCCGGCGCGTTGGCGCGGCAGTCCTGCAGCGCGCGCAGGTAGCCGGCGTCGCCGATCTCGTTGTGGAAGCGGTCGGCGGTGGGGTAGGAGGTATAGCGGGGGCCGTTGCCGTCGATGCGGCCGGCCAGGCTGCGGAAATCGGCAAGCGCGCGGCGGTCGAAGGCGGTGCCGGCGACGTCGGGATTGGGGGCGGACATGGCAAAACTCTGGGTTCGCGTGGGGGGACAAACGATCCTATGCCTCGCCCGATCGCCAAACCTTGATGCCAATCAAGGTCACGGCAACCGTACGCCTGCCAGCCCCGCCGACGAGGGGCGCCAAGTCGGGTAAAAGTCACGGAAGCGTCATGAAGGGCCGATAGTCTCGCTTCCGGCCCGGTGCCGGCTCGCTTTATGGCGATGTCCGCCGGCCGCCGTTGCACCGCCTTCGCACCCCCGCTCCACCGTCACTTGCCTACTGCCATGCGCCAAGCCTTGCCGCAGTCGATCCCCTCTTGCGCCCCCGCCCAGGCCGGCCGCCGCACCGCGCTGCGCACGCTGGGCGCGCTGGCGTCCGCCGCGATGGTGCCCGCGTTCGCGCAGCCGGCGGGCCCGGCGGTACGTCGCCAGCTGGTGGTGGCGCATCTGGTCGATCGCGCCGGGCCGCAGGCCGACCAGGCGCGCGACTACCTGGCCGGCGCCAAGGTCATGTTCGATGCCTGGAACGCCTCGCCCGGCGCCGGCGGTGGCCTGCGCATCGTCCACGTGGTGCGCGATGCCGACGCCGCCAACCCGCGCGGCGCGGCCGCGCAGGCCGTGGCGCTGGCTGACAACGAGCGCGCCGAAGTGTTGTTCGGACCCGGCGACAGCCTGCTGCCGACGCTGGCGGGCGCATCCGAACTGACCCGGCGCGGCGTGCAGATCGTGGCGCCGCTGTCCGGGCTGGCGCTGGCCGCCGACAACGTCTGGTTCACGCGCGCCGACTATCAGTCCGAACTCGATGCGGCGGTCCGCCAGTTGCGCAGCTACGGGCTCGGCAGCATCGCGCTGGCCGTGTCGCCCGACTTCGCGGCCGGCACGCTCGGCACCGGCACGCCGTGGCTGGCGCGGCTGGAGAAGGACATGGGCACGCGGGCCGTCGCGCTGGACGGCAACCTCGACGACAGCGCGCGCCGCATCGCGGCGGCGCGGCCGGGCGCGGTAATCGTGGCCGGTGACACGCTGGCCTACGGCAGCCTGGGACGCGCGCTGGCGGCGCGCAACTGGTATGGCTTCCTGGTCGGGCTGTCGGCGGTAAGCCCGTCGGCCGCGCGCGAGATCCTGGGCAGCGGCTACGCCGGCGGCATGGTCGTGACGCAGATCGCGCCGGGGCCGCAGGAATCGACGCTGCGCGTGGTGAAGGAACACGTGGCACGCATGAAGCAGTATCTCGACGAACCGCCCTCGCCCGCCACGCTGGCCGGCTACATCGGCGCGGCGTGGCTGGTCCGCGCCGCCGCCGGCATGAAGGCGCCCGGCACCGCCGAGTTGCGCCGCGCGCTGCAGGCCCGTATCGACGTCGGCGATTTCACGCTCGATTTCACGCGCGGGCTGCGCGGGTCGCAGTACGTGCAGCTTGCGGCCATCGGGAAAAGCGGGTTGCCGCAGCGGGCTTGAGGGGGCTGGATGCTGGTAGTTGGGTCCCCTCTCTCACGCGGTGGGATAGGGGTTGGGGTGAGGCATGGTGGTTGGATTTGCGACATGCGCATCTTGAGACGCCGGCCCTCACCCCCGGCCCCTCTCCCGCAGGCGGGAGAGGGGAGCAAAACGGCGCCGGACCTCGTGTGGACATTTCTCCCGCAGGCGGCAGCGGGGAGCAAACCGACGCCGACCCTCGTGCTGGACATTTCTCGCGCGGGCGGGAGCGGGGAGCAAACCGGCGCGGTTTATCCCCTGGGCAGCGTGATGCTGACGCGCAGGCCGCCTTCGGGGCGGTTGGACAGTTTCAGTTCGCCGCCGTGGCGCGCCACGATGTCGGCGGCGATCGCCAGGCCCATGCCGACGCCGCCCGTGGCGCGGCTGCGTGACGACTCCACGCGGTAGAACGGTTCCAGCACGCGCTGCAGTTCGGCGGGCGGGATGCCCGGGCCGTTGTCGCAGACGTCGATGGTCACGCGCTCGGGGCTGTCGGCCAGCACGATGTGCGCGGCGCCGCCGTAGCGGTGCGCGTTCTCGACCAGGTTGACCACGGCGCGGCGCAGTTCCGCCGGGTACGCCAGCAGCGGCGCGGCCTCGCCGGAGAGCCGGACGTCCTGGCCGATCTCCTGCGCGTCGTCGACGACGGCCTGCAGCAGCGCCAGCACGTCCACGCGCTGGCGCGGACCGGTGGCGTCGTCGCGCTCGCGCAGGTAGTACAGCGTGGCGTCGATCAGCCCGTTCATCTCGGCCAGGTCCTGGCGCAGCCGGTAGCGCACGTCGTTGTCCTCGATCCGCTCGATGCGCAGGCTCATGCGCGTGAGCGGCGTGCGCAGGTCGTGCGACACGGCCGCCAGAAAGCGCGACTGCTGCGCGAGCTGCGTGCGGATGCGCTGCTGCATCAGGTTCAGCGCGTGCGTGGCGTCGCGGGCCTCGGCCGGGCCGGTGTCCTCGTCCAGCGGCGGCGCGTGTACGTCCTGCGCCAGCCGGTTGGCGCCGCTGGCAAGCTGCTGCACCGGCCGCGCCAGCAGGCGCGCGCCCACCCACGACGCGATCAGGATGGCGGCGAGCTGGAACAGCAGCCCCAGGTGCGGTGGCCAGATGCCGCGGATGTGGAAGCCGTCGGGCCGGCCCTGGGGGCGGCCGCCGGGGCGTTCCATGAAGGCGTCCGGCCGCAGCGGCGGGCCATCGAAATCGAACGGTTCGTTGCCACGCATGCCCGGTGGCGGGCCGGCGGGATGGCCGGGCATGAACACGCCTTCGAGCGGATGCGCGGGCGGGCCGGACAGCAGCTTGCCGGCCACCTCGGCGTCGGACGCGGCGCGGCGCATCCGTTCCATGTAGCGCTCCGATCCCGGCCGTGGGAACACGCTCTCGATCACGGTCACGCCCAGCACGTGCACGGCCAGCATGATGGCCGTCATCACGAAGAACAGGCGCGTGAACATCGAGTTGAACCGGCGGCGGCGCACCGCTTGCGGGGGCGCGGCCGGGGCGCCGGCAGCGGGCGGGGGCGTTGCGGCCATGCGCTCAGTGTTCCACGTTGACCGTGAACACGTAGCCCTCGCCGCGCACGGTGCGGATCAGCGACGAATCGCGCGGGTCGTCGCGCAGCTTCTGGCGCAGCCGCGACACCAGCAGGTCGATGCTGCGGTCGAACACGTCCAGGTCGCGGCCGCGCGCGTTGTTGATCAGCATCTCGCGGTCCAGCACGCGGTTCGGGTTCTCGATGAACGTCAGCAGCAGCCGGAATTCGGCGTTGGACAGCGGCACCACGGTTTCCTCGGCATCGACCAGTTGCCGCAGCGTGGTGTTCAGCCGCCAGCCGCCGAACCGCATCTCGTGGCCCGCGGCTGCGGCCGGCGCGCGGCGCGTCTCGCCCCGGCTGCGGCGCAGCACCGTGTGGATGCGCGCCACCAGCTCGCGCATTTCGAACGGCTTGGTCACGTAGTCGTCGGCGCCCACTTCCAGGCCCACCACGCGGTCGGCCAGCTCGGCGCGGGCGGTCAGCATGATCACGGGCAGGTCGCTCTGCTCGCGGATCTCGCGGCACAGCGTCAGGCCGTTTTCGCCGGGCAGCGACAGGTCCAGGATGACCAGGTCGTACGTCTGCCGCCCCAGCGCCGCGCGCATGGCCGCGCCGCCTTCCACGCCCTCCGCCTCCATGCCGAACGTGGCCAGGTATTCGGCCAGCATGGAACGGATCTGGGGATCGTCGTCGACGATCAGCAGACGGGTGGGCAGGTTGAGCGACAGGTCCATGGCAAACGGGGAAAGCGGGCAACGGGAGGGTGGAACGCGGGAAATCCGAGCGGCCAATGTACCAGCCGCGAGATTACAGGCGATGCCCGCTTTGTATCAGCGCCGATACGTGCGCCATGCGGCACCTGGGGGGCGCCATCGACGATGATCGGCGCCAGGTGCCGAAAAATACGCTCCCGGTGCTGCCGCAGCCGGGAGCGTTCAACAGGGAAGAAGCCGGGCTCGCATGCGCCCAGCCACACCGCAACCGAAGGGCTGGCGCGGTGTGTCGGAGAAACGCCGAGACGTTTCCACGCGAGTGTCCATCGTAGTGAGACGACCCGGCCGAATCTTGTCGGCCTTGTATCAGCGTCAGCCGGCGGCGGGCTTGTTGAGCAGCGCCTTCAGGCCGGCCAGCCGGTCCTTGGGGCTCATGGCCGGCATGGCGTCCTGCGGCGCCGGGGCTTCTTCCAGCTTCATCTCGGCGATGAAGCGCGACGGCTCGACCGAGTAGGTCTCCCGCGCGCGCTTGCGCTTCTTGCACCAGCTGATCTGCAGGCTGCGCTGTGCGCGCGTGATGCCCACGTACATCAGCCGGCGCTCTTCCTCGATCTTGTCGTCGCCCAGGTCCTCGTCCTCGCGCGTGTGGGGCAGGATGCCCTCTTCCACGCCCACCAGGAACACGTGCGGATATTCCAGCCCCTTCGAGGCGTGCAGCGTGGACAGCCGCACGGCGTCCGGGTCCTCCTCGCGGCCTTCGAGCATGCTCATCAGCGCCACGGTCTGCGTCAGTTCCAGCAGGTTCTTGCCCTCGTCGCCAAAGCCGTCGGCGTTGTCGAAGCCGGTGGCATCGCCCTCGCCTTCCGGCTCGGGCCGGGTGCCCTTGCGCTTGAGCCAGTCCAGGAATTCCAGCGTGTTGGTCCAGCGCGACTGCGCCTGGCGTTCGTCGAAGGTGTCGTACAGGTACGCCTCGTAGTGGATGCCTTCCATCAGGTCGTCCAGCACCACGGTGGCGGGGTCGCGCGCGGCGCGGTCGGCCAGCCGCACCATCGACTCGCAGAACACGCGCAGCGGCTCAAGCTGGCGCGGCTGCAGCTTTGCCTCGATGCCGCCCATCATCGCCGCCTCGAACAGCGACACCTTGGCCTGGCCCGCGAACGTGCCCAGCACCTCCAGCGTGGTATTGCCCACGCCCCGGCGCGGCGTGGTGATGGCGCGGATAAACGCGGGGTCGTCGTCCGGATTGGCAATCAGCCGCAGGTACGCGCAGATGTCCTTGATCTCGGCCTTGTCGAAGAAGCTCTGGCCGCCCGACAGCACGTACGGAATCCGCTCGCGCCGCAGGATCTGCTCGAACAGCCGTGCCTGGTGGTTGCCGCGGTACAGGATCGCGTAGTCGCGGAACTGCGCGCGGCGCTCGAACTTGTGGGCCGACAGCCGGAACACCACTGACTCGGCCTCGTGCTCCTCGTCGTTCATCGGATGCACCGCGATCGGGTCGCCCATGCCGTGCTCGGACCAGAGCCTCTTGTCGAACAGCTTGGGGTTGTTGGCGATGACCGCGTTGGCCGCTTCCAGGATGCGCACCGTCGAGCGGTAGTTCTGTTCGAGCTTGACGACCTTGAGGTCCGGGAAATCCGTTTGCAGCAGGCGCAGGTTGTCCAGCGTGGCGCCGCGCCAGCCGTAGATGGCCTGGTCGTCGTCGCCCACGGCCGTGAACGCCGGCGCGCGCAGGTGCGAGCCTCCGGCCAGCAGCTTGAGCAACTGGTACTGGCACGCGTTGGTGTCCTGGTACTCGTCGACCAGGAAGTAGCGCAGCCGGTTCTGCCACTTCAGCCGCACGGCCTCGTCGCGGGCGAACAGTTCGGCCGGCAGCCGGATCAGGTCGTCGAAATCCACGGCCTGGTAGGCGTGCAGCGTGGCCACGTAGTTGCGGTAGACCATGGCGGCCTGGTGCTGGTCGGCATCGGCGGCCTGGGCCAGCGCGGTCTCGGGGTCGACCATGCCGTTCTTCCAGAGCGAGATCGCGTTCTGCACGCTGCGGATCAGCTTCTTGTCGGTGGTGCCCAGCTGTTCCTGGACCAGCCCGAAACAGTCGTCCGAATCCATGATCGAGAACTGTGGCTTCAGGCCCACGTGCTCGGCTTCCATGCGCAGAATTTGCACGCCGAGCGAGTGAAACGTACAAACCGTGAGCTGCTTGAGTGGAATGCGCTTCCCTTCGCGCGTGGTCTTGCCCTCCATGAGCTTGGCAATGCGCTCCTGCATCTCCTTGGCCGCCTTGTTCGTGAACGTGACGGCGGCAATGTGACGCGGCTCGAACCCCTTGTCCTCGATCAGGTGGGCGATCTTCTGCGTGATCACGCGCGTCTTGCCCGAGCCGGCGCCCGCCAGCACAAGGCAGGGGCCGTCCAGGTAGCGAACCGCTTCGGATTGCGCGGCGTTGAGTCCGTGGGTCATGGGCAGGGGGAAAAACGGGTACGGCCGGGATGGCGCAAGGCGCACGTGCGGGCCGGGCGCGAAAGGCGTCGATGTTAACACGCGGGCCGGTGTCGGGCGGTGTCCGACAAGAGGCGTTTCAGGCTGGTAACAATCGTAAAGCGGGGGCACCCGCGGCATGGAGATTGCCTCTTACCGTGCACGACCGCGCGGGTTTTGCGCCAAGCGCGACCGGCTCGGGAGACCAGACAACGGCCATCGCAACCATGACAATCCATTGAAAAGAAGGAGCCCATCATGAAGACGCTTCGCACCATTTCCAAGGTCGTGCTGATCGGTGCCACGCTGGCAGGTTTCGCCGGCTGCGCGGACATGACCCCGAAACAACGTAATACGGCCATCGGCGCGGGTGCCGGTGCGCTGGGCGGCGCCGTGCTGACCGACGGCAGCGCGCTGGGCACGCTGGGCGGCGCGGCCGTCGGCGGCGTGGTCGGCAACGTCGTGACCAAGGACCGCCGCTGATCTTGCCGGCCTGGGGGACCGGGTGCCCGCGCAAGGGCGCCGCCGGCGCGTTTGACAAAGGCAGACCGGTCCCGTACATTCTCGCGCATCCGGCCGGGAGAGCGCGCAGCGACTGCGCCGCCGAAGGGGAACTACCCAAAAACTCTCAGGCACCATGGACCGACCGGATCGGCATGCAACATGCACACGATGCATGCCGCACTCTGGAGAGCGACATCCGCCGCGGCACAGGCCAGGCGAGCATGTCCACCGAAGGGGCGCACGACGCCGGCGCACGCAAGCGCCAGGCTTCGTAATCTCTCAGGTATCGAGGACAGAGGGGTCATCGCCGTGACACGGGTCACGGCGATGACCCTTTTTTCGTTTTCGAACCGCCCCGAGGGAACTCCATGACGCTTCAGGCCACGCCTCTCAACGCTATCCACCGCGCCCTCGGCGCTCGCATGGTCGACTTCGGCGGCTGGGACATGCCGGTCAACTACGGCTCGCAGATCGAGGAACACCACGCCGTGCGCGCCGACGCCGGCATGTTCGACGTCTCGCACATGTGCGTGGTCGATCTCCACGGCGCCCAGACCCGCGCCTTCCTGCGCGGCCTGCTGGCCAACAACGTCGACAAGCTCCAGACCCCGGGCAAGGCGCTTTACTCGTGCATGCTCGACGAAAAAGGCGGCGTGATCGACGACCTGATCGTCTACTTCTTTGCCGAGGACCATTTCCGCCTGGTGGTGAACGCCAGCACGGCGCTGGGTGACATCGAATGGATCCAGCAGCGCAACGCGGCCACCGGCAGCGACGTGACGATCACGCCGCGCCGGGGCGACGTGGCGCCGGACGGCGCCGGCAAGCTGGCCATCGTGGCCGTCCAGGGCCCGAACGCGCGCGCCAAGGTCTACCAGGCATTCCCGTCCACGCAGCCGGCCGACGCGCTCAAGCCGTTCAACGCGCTGGTGGTGCAGGACCCCGACATGGGCGAGCTGATGGTGGCCCGCACGGGCTACACCGGCGAGGACGGCTTCGAGCTGGTGGTGCCGGCCCAGAACGTCGCCGGCATCTGGGAAAAGCTGTCCGCCGCCGGCGTGCGCCCGGCCGGCCTGGGCGCGCGCGACACGCTGCGCCTGGAAGCCGGCATGAACCTGTACGGCCAGGACATGGACATCCACACCTCGCCGCTGGACGCCGGGCTGGCCTGGACGGTCGACCTGCAGAGCGAGCGCGACTTCGTCGGCAAGTCGGCCCTGGTGGCCGGGGGCCATAAGCAGACCTTCGCGGGCCTGATCCTGCGCGACAAGGGCGGCGTGCTGCGCGCGCACCAGAAGGTCGTCACGCCCGCCGGCGACGGCGAGATCACCAGCGGCACCTTCAGCCCGAGCCTGCAGCAGTCCATCGCCTTCGCGCGGCTGCCGAAGGACGTGGCGCCCGGCACCGACGTCCAGGTCGAGATCCGCGACCGCAAACTGACCGCGACTGTGGTTAAACTGCCGTTTGTGCGCAATGGCAAGGCACTCGTGAGCTGAGGCATCGCCCGGCTTCACCCAACGGTCGCCCCTTCCACCCGTCCGCGTCGAGCCCAACCTGCTGCGGGCCGGGTGATTGAAACAAGAAACACACTGCATTGACGGAGAACCTCATGAACTTCCCCGCTGACCTGAAGTACACCGAGTCGCACGAATGGGTGCGCGTCGAGTCCGACGGCACGCTGACGATCGGCATTACCGACCACGCGCAGGACGCGCTGGGCGACATCGTCTTCCTGGAACTGCCCGAGGTGGGCAAGTCGGTTGGTGCTGGCGACGCGCTGGCCGTGGTGGAGTCCGTGAAGGCGGCCTCCGACATCTACGCCCCGGTGGCCGGCGAGGTGGTGGCCGTGAACGACGCCGCCTCGGCCTCGCCGGAATCGGTCAACGCCAACGCGTTTGACGCGTGGCTGTTCAAGATCAAGCCGGCCAACGGCGACGACGTGAACGGCCTGATGGACGCCGACGCCTACAAGGCCAGCGTCGGCGCCTGAGCCCGCCCGTTTGATGCCGCGCGCGGCGCGCCGGGCTGACCACCCGGGCGCCGCCCGCTCCTCGAGATCCTTGCCATGAATGCCCCGCTTCCCATGAACGCAGCCGCCCAAGCCCGGCCCACGCTGGCCGAACTGGAGGCGCGCGACGCCTTCGCCGCCCGCCACATCGGCCCCGATTCCGCCGAACAGCAGCACATGCTCAAGGTACTGGGCTTCGACAGCCGCGCCGCGCTGATCGACGCCGTGGTGCCCGCCGCCATCCGCCGCCGCGACGGCATGCCGCTGGGCGAATTCACCGCCCCGCTGACCGAGGAAGCCGCGCTGGCGCGCCTGCGCGGCCTGGCGGCCAAGAACCGGGTGCTCAAGAGCTTCATCGGCCAGGGTTACTACAACACGCTGACGCCGGGCGTGGTGCTGCGCAACGTCTTCGAGAATCCCGCCTGGTACACGGCCTACACGCCGTACCAGCCCGAGATCTCCCAGGGCCGTCTGGAAGCGATGCTGAACTTCCAGCAGATGGTGACGGACCTGACCGGGCTGGACATCGCCAATGCGTCGATGCTGGACGAGGGCACGGCCGCCGCCGAGGCCATGACGCTGCTGCAGCGCGTGAACAAGCATGCGTCGAACACGTTCTACGTGGCCGACGACGTGCTGCCGCAGACGCTGGAAGTGGTGCGCACGCGCGCGCTGCCGATGGGCATCGAGGTCAAGGTCGGCCCCGCCGCCGACGCCGCGCACGCCCACGCCTTCGGCGTGCTGCTGCAGTACCCCGGCGTCAACGGCGACGTGTCGGACTACCGCGCGATTGCCGACGCCGTGCACGCCGCCGGCGGCCTGGTGGTGGCCGCGGCCGACCTGCTGGCGCTGACGCTGATCGCCGCGCCGGGCGAATGGGGCGCCGACGTGGCCGTCGGCAACTCGCAGCGCTTTGGCGTGCCGCTCGGCTTTGGCGGCCCGCACGCCGGCTACATGGCCGTGCGCGACGACTTCAAGCGCTCGATGCCGGGCCGGCTCGTGGGCGTGACCATCGACGCGCAGGGCAACCGGGCGTACCGCCTGGCGCTGCAGACGCGCGAGCAGCACATCCGCCGCGAGAAGGCCACGTCGAACATCTGTACCGCCCAGGCGCTCCTGGCCGTGATGGCGTCGATGTACGCGGTCTACCACGGCCCGCAGGGTCTGAAGCGGATTGCCCAGCGCGTGCACCGCCTGACCGCCACGCTGGCCGCCGGCCTGCAGGCGCTGGGCCTGCCGCCGGTCAACGCCACGTTCTTCGACACCCTCACGCTCGAAACCGGCTTCAACACCGACGCCTTCCACGCCACGGCCACGCAGCGCGGCATCAACCTGCGCCATGCCGGCGCCACGCGCATCGGCATCTCGCTGGACGAAACCGCGTCGCGCGAGGACGTGGTCACGCTGTGGGAAATCTTCGCGCACGGCAAGCCGGTGCCCGACTTCGACCAGATCGAGACGCAGGTGGGCGACGGCTTTCCGGCCGCGCTGGCCCGCCAGAGCGACTACCTGACGCACCCGGTGTTCAACACGCACCACGCCGAGCACGAAATGCTGCGCTACCTGCGCTCGCTGGCCGACAAGGACCTGGCGCTGGACCGCACGATGATCCCGCTGGGCTCCTGCACGATGAAGCTGAACGCCACCAGCGAGATGATCCCGGTGACGTGGCCCGAGTTCAGCAACATCCACCCGTTCGCGCCGCTGGACCAGACCGTGGGCTACCGCGAGATGATCGACCAGCTCGAAGCCATGCTGTGCGCGGCCACTGGCTACGCGGCGGTCAGCCTGCAGCCGAACGCCGGGTCGCAGGGCGAGTACGCCGGCCTGCTGATCATCCAGGCCTACCACGCCAGCCGGGGCGAGAGCCATCGGAACATCTGCCTGATCCCGTCGTCGGCGCACGGCACGAACCCCGCGTCGGCGCAGATGGCCGGCATGCGGGTCGTGGTGGTGGCCTGCGACGAGAACGGCAACGTCGACCTGGACGACCTGGCGAAGAAGGCCGAGGCGCACAGCCAGAACCTGGCGGCGATCATGATCACGTACCCGTCCACGCACGGCGTGTTCGAGCCGGGCGTGCAGCAGATCTGCGACATCGTGCACAGGCACGGCGGCCAGGTCTACGTGGACGGCGCCAACATGAACGCGATGGTCGGCGTGGCCGCGCCGGGCCAGTTCGGCGGCGACGTGTCGCACCTGAACCTGCACAAGACCTTCTGCATCCCGCACGGCGGCGGCGGCCCGGGCGTGGGCCCGGTGGCGGTGGGCCCGCACCTGGCGGACTTCCTGCCCAACCAGGACAGCGTGGGCTATCGCCGCGACGACAACGGCATCGGCGGCATCTCGGCCGCGCCGTTCGGCTCGGCCAGCATCCTGCCGATCTCGTGGATGTACATCGCGATGATGGGCTCGGCCGGCCTGACCGCGGCCACCGAGAACGCGATCCTGACGGCCAACTACGTCGCCCGGCGCCTGTCGCCGCACTACCCGGTGCTGTACGCGGGCCAGGGCGGGCTGGTGGCGCACGAGTGCATCCTGGACCTGCGGCCGCTGCAGAAGAGCACTGGCATCACCAACGAGGACGTGGCCAAGCGGCTGATGGACTACGGCTTCCACGCGCCGACCATGAGCTTCCCGGTGCCGGGCACGCTGATGATCGAGCCGACCGAGAGCGAGGCGCTGGCCGAGCTGGACCGCTTCATCGACGCGATGATCGCCATCCGTGGCGAGATCGCCCGCGTGGAGGACGGCAGCTTCGACCGCGAGGACAACCCGCTGCGGCACGCGCCGCACACGGCCGCCGTGGTGGTGGGCAACGAGTGGACCCACAAGTACACCCGCGAGGAAGCGGCGTACCCGGTGGCGTCGCTGCGCACGCAGAAGTACTGGCCGCCGGTTGGCCGTGCCGACAACGTCTACGGCGACCGCAACCTGTTCTGCTCGTGCGTGCCGATGAGCGAGTACGCTGAAGGGGAATAAGCCCTTCGGCGAGCACCCGTTCCCTGCGTCACGCATCCGCCCCGCCGGGCGGTTCGGGCGGCGTGCCATGGGGCACGCCGTCTTTGCATCTGGAGTCAGCCGTGGCAGTCAGCGTTTTCGATCTGTTCAAGGTGGGTATCGGCCCGTCGAGCTCACATACCGTCGGCCCGATGCGTGCCGCCCTGATGTTCGCGCACGGCCTGGAGCGGGACGGCCTGCTGCCGAAGGTGGCCAGCGTGCGCGTGGAACTGTATGGGTCCCTGGGCGCCACGGGCAAGGGACACGGCACCGACAAGGGCGTGATCCTGGGGCTGATGGGCGAGGCGCCGGACACCGTCGATCCCGACACCATCGACGCCCGGCTGGCCGCGCTGCGCGCGAGCCGGACGCTGTCGCTGCTGGGCCGGCACGCGGTGCCGTTCGTCGAGCGCGAGCACGTGGCGTTCTACCGCCGCGAGGCGATGGCCGAGCATCCCAACGGCATGAAGTTCCACGCCTATGACGCGGACGGCACGCCGCTGCGCGAGGCGCGCTACCTGTCGGTCGGCGGCGGCTTCGTGGTCACGGCCGGCGCCCCGAACACGCAGGTGCTGGCGGCCGAGAAGCAGTTGCCGCACCCGTTCCGCAGCGGCCGGGCGATGCTGGACATGGCGCACGGCAGCGGCAAGTCGATCGCGCGGCTCATGCTGGAGAACGAGCTGACGTGGCGCACCGAGAGCGAGGTGGTCGACGGCCTGCTGCACATCTGGGACGTCATGCAGCAATGCGTGGCGCGCGGCTGCCGCACCGAGGGTGAGCTGCCCGGGCCGTTCAAGGTCAAGCGGCGCGCGCCGGAGCTGTACCGCAACCTGACCCAGCGCGCCGAGCGGACGCTGTCAGACCCGCTGTCGGTCATGGACTGGGTCAACCTCTACGCGATGGCCGTCAACGAGGAAAACGCCGCCGGCGGGCGCGTGGTGACGGCGCCGACCAACGGCGCGGCGGGCATCATCCCGGCCGTGCTGCACTATTACGACCGCTTTGTGCCGGGCGCGAACCGCGCGGGGGTGGTGGACTTCCTGCTGACGGCCGGCGCCATCGGCCTGCTCTACAAGCTCAATGCGTCGATCTCGGGCGCCGAGGTGGGCTGCCAGGGCGAGGTGGGCGTGGCGTGCTCGATGGCGGCCGGCGCGCTGGCCGCCGTGCTGGGCGGCACGCCCGGGCAGGTCGAGAACGCCGCCGAGATCGGCATGGAGCACAACCTGGGCCTGACCTGCGACCCGGTGGGCGGGCTGGTGCAGATTCCGTGCATCGAGCGCAACGCCATGGCATCGGTCAAGGCGGTCAACGCGGCCCGCATGGCGCTGCGTGGCGACGGCACGCACTACGTGTCGCTGGACTCGGTCATCAAGACGATGCGCGAGACCGGTGCCGACATGAAGACCAAGTACAAGGAGACGGCGCGCGGCGGACTGGCCGTCAATATCGTCGAGTGCTGACGCGCCGAGCGCGGCTTGCCGGCCCGCGCCGGCGACGTATGATGGAAGCACTTTTCCGGTTTGCCAGAAAAACACCGCCATGCAGACCTTTCACCAGCTGTTCGACGATGTCTCGTCCACGTTCACCTACCTGCTGATCGACGCCGCCACGCGCGACGCGCTGCTGATCGACCCGGTGGACCGGCAGTCCGCGCGCGACCTGGCGGTGCTGGAGCAGGCGGGCGCCCGGCTGGTCTGGATCGTGGAAACGCACGCCCACGCCGACCACATCACCTCGGCCGGCCATCTGGCCCGGTTGACCGGCGCCGGCACGGCCGCCCCGGCCGGCTGCGACATCAAGCCCGCGCTGAAGCAGTTGATCGACGGCGACACGCTGGCCTTCGGCACCCAGGTGCTGCGCGCGATCCACACGCCCGGCCACACGGCGGGCAGCATGAGCTATCTGTGGGAAGAAACCACGGCGGAAGGCACCACGCGCCGCATCTTTACCGGCGACGCGCTGCTGATCGACGGCTGCGGCCGTACCGACTTCCAGTCCGGCGATGCCGGCACGCTGTTCGACAGCCTGACGCAGAAGCTTTTCCGGCTGCCGGACGACACGCGCGTCTATCCGGCCCACGACTACAAGGGCCAGACCGAATCGACCATCGGGCGCGAACGCGCCACCAACAGCCGCGTTGCCGGGCGCACCCGCGACGAGTTCATCACGATGATGCGCGGCCTGAACCTGCCGCGTCCGAAGCTGATCGACGTCGCCGTGCCGGCGAACCAGCAGCTTGGGCTGGTGACCGGCCGGGACGGGGAAAGTGTGCCGCACGGGGCCTGACACACCGCGCGGCTACGACTCCCACTGCTCGCAGGTCCGCCGCACCGTGTCGCGCAGGCTGTGCGCCTCGTCGTTGACGGTGCGCACCATGCGCGCGTCGTTGTCGCGCGCCGCCGCCTGGGCGCGGATGTTCGCCAGCGCCTGGAGCGACCCCAGCGCCTCGGCGTGCGGCTCCAGCGCGTCGCAGATCGACAGGATATGGTCAGCAATCGGCATCCGCGTCAGCTCGTTGGGATGCACGTACTCGCCCTCCAGCCCGAAGCGGCACGCCTGGAAGCGGTTGAACGTGTACACGAGGTAGTCGTCTTCCTGGGGCATGAAAGGCCGCGACAGCAACAGGTAGCGGGCCAGCGCCTGGATATAGGCGGCGATGTCGCAGGCGCGCTGCACCGTCAGCGGCGTGTCCATCACGCGCACCTCGATCGTGCCGAACTCCGGCTTGGGACGGATATCCCAGTAGAAGTCCTTCATGCTCTCGATCACGCCCGTGGCGTGCATCTTGTCGAAGTACGCCCGGAAGCCCTCCCACGTCAGTACATGCGGCGCCCGGCCGCTCATCGGGAACGCGGCCACCGAATTGAGCCGCGCCGAGGCAAACCCGGTGTCCACGCCCTGCACGTACGGCGACGACGCGGCCAGCGCGATGAAGTGCGGCACGTAGCGGCCAATGGCGTGCAGCAGGAACAGCGACTCGTCGGCGCTGGGGCAGCCGATATGCACGTGCTGGCCGAACACCGTGAACTGCTTGGCCAGGTAGCCGTAGAGCTCCGAAATGTACTGGTAGCGCGGCGAGTCGGAGATCGTCCGCTCGGACCACACCTGGAACGGGTGGGTGCCGCCCCCGCAGATGCCCAGGTTCAGGCCGCGCGATGCATTGACCATCAGGTCGCGCATCACGGTCAGCTCCTCCAGCGCCTGCGCGTAGTCGCGGCAGATGCCGGTGCTGATCTCGATCATCGACGGGCTGATTTCCGGCTTGATATCGCCGGCGTGCTGGGCGCCCTTCAGCGCGCGGATCAAGTCGGGCGCGAACGGCGCCAGGTCGTAGTCATGACGATTGACGAGCTGCAGTTCCAGCTCGACGCCGAAGGTCAGTGCCTCGGAATGCTTGAACGGTTCGAGCGACATCAGCGCCCTCCTCCATTGACCCGTGCCTCGCCCGCGTACCGCAGCGCCCACGCGGCGATGATGGGCCCGAGCAGTTGCTCGATCGCCAGCGCGCACAGGATGATCGATGCCAGCGGCGCGCCCGTGCCCGGATACAGGCGGGCGACGTCGCTCATCAGAAGATAAGCCAGCCCCGACATTGGCGCCAGCGCCAGGCCCAGCGCCATGCACTGGCGCAGGCTAAGGCCCGAGAACGAACCCAGCGACACCACGCCGGCCAGCTTGGCCACGTGGCGGAAGAACACCAGCGCCACGGCCAGCGTGCCGCCGATGACCCAGTCCTTCGCGGTCAGCGGCAGGCCCAGCGACACCACCATCACGATGATCAGCAGGCTGCCGGCGCTGCCGAAGTGCGTGGGCCAGACATGCGGCTGGCGGTCCTGATGCTTGAACACGATGCCCGCCAGCATCAGCGTCAGCGGCATCGACAGCTTCAGCACACGCGTCAGCGCCAGCGTGAACAGCACCAGCCCCACCAGCACCAGGAAGCTGTAGTGGTCGTCAGCCGACATCCGGGCGTAGATCGCATGGCCCACCTTGCCCACCACCCACGCCAGCAGGCTCGACCCCACCAGCAGGTACAGCGGATGGAGCAGCGCGGCGCCGATGTTGCCGTATTCCGAATGGAGCCAGCCCGTGGCCACCTGGACGATCGCGGCGGCATAGATCGAGTTCAGCGCGGCCATCGCCAGCAGCCGCTCGGTCACCTGGCCATCCGCCCGAAGCTCGTTCTTGAGCTGCAGCACGATGGTCGGCGACGTGCTGACCGCGATACCGCCGGCCAGGATCGCCACGCCAGGCGAGGCGCCCAGCCATTGCAGCACCGTGGACACCAGGCCCCAGGTCAGCAGGCTTTCCGCCGCGCTGGTGATCAGCAGCCACGGGTTGGCCCGCAGCCACGACAGCGACACCCGATGCCCGAGCTCGAACAGCGCCAGGGCCAGCGCCATGTCGATCAGCACACGCGTCTGCGCAATCATGTTGTCGTCGACGATGCTGCGGCCGAGCATGCCGGCAAACAGCCCTACCACCGCGTAGCCGACGATACGCGGGCACCCCAGCCAGCGGCGGCAGACCTCTCCGGCCAGACCCGCGCCAACCAGCGCAAGGCCCACCCAGAACAGTCCGCCCGGCGCCAGCGGCAGGGAGGGGAAAAGTTGGCTCAATCCGTTCATGCGCGACATGGTAACGGAAGGACACGTCGGGAAATGTAAGTGCTTGTCCGACACTTTCTCGAACATGCGCGCAACTTACGCCATCCCCAAACAAAAACCGCCATCGTCTCCGATAGCGGTTTTGTAGGTCTTTCAAAATCAGAATCGTCGCATATGGCGCCGCGTGCGGTGGCTCACATGGCGCGGCGCCCGGTTCACACGCCCCAGAGCTTCCACTTGGGACGGGTGGCCTTCAGCGACGCCTCGACCTTGGCGAACAAGCCACGCGTGCTGCCCTTTTCGGCATCCTGCGCACGGGCCCGCTCGAACCACGCCAGCGCCGATTCGCGCTGACCCATGCCGAGGGCCGCCTGCACGGCCACCAGCCAGGTATGGGCGTCCCAGTCGTCGCGTGCCGCAAACGCCATCTGGAAGTCGGTCAGTGCCTCGGGGTAACGCTCCAGATCGACCAGCAGCCGGGCACGCTGCACCCGCGCCGTGGCCTGGGCGCGGGGATCGGCCTGCGCCAGCGTCACGGCCTGTTCCAGCAGTGGCAGCGCGCGTTCGTGGTCGCCCAGGTCGCGCCAGAGTTGGCCGAAGCGGCCCGATACCCAGGCATCGTCGACCAGCAGCGACCGCCGTTGCAGCGCTTCCAGCTCGGCCACCGCGTCGGCCTTGTCGTGCTCATCCATGGTCGCCATGCCGGCTTGCAGCAGCGCGGCATAGTGGGCGCGGGCATGGGCCATGGCGTGGGCGCCCTCGGTGCGGGCCTCCACGGGCAGCGCGTCGAGCCGCATGTCCATGTGAGAAAGCGCGGCGCTGGCCGATTCGGTGGCATCGCGGCCGCCGATTGCCGCCCAGGCGGCCACCAGCCGGCTGAACGCCCAGCTCACGCGGGCCGGATCGCGCTCGACCGGATACCGGTTCAGCACCTCGCCGGCCAGGTCCACCACCTGCTGGTGCTGGCCAGCCGCGGCGTGGGCGTCGAGCAGGTCGATCCAGTGGTCGATGAACTCGCTGGCGGCCATGCCTTTCTGGTGCAGCGCGACCTTCTCTTCCAGGTGCGTGGCGTCGGCCGGCAGCGTGCGCGCCAGCAAGCGGCACAGCAGCGAGTACAGATGCGGATCGGCGTTGCCGCCGTGGCCGTGGGCGTCGCCCTCGCCGGTCTCGAAATACGACTCGAAACAGGCCAGCCCCTTGCGGCACATGGCCTCCAGCATCGGCTTGAGCGCGGCCTGCGAGGCGGGCACCTCGTCCAGGAAGCTGCCGAGCGCCGTGGCGGCGTGGAAATACAGCGCGCCATCGTCGGCATCGGCCGTGACCGCAAAACCGGTCCAGGCAGGCTGGGCCGGCGCGCTGGCCCCGGCGGCCACGTGCGACTGGTGGCGCCACGTCAGCGCGCGCACCTGCGCGAGCGGATCGGGCCGCTGGCGCAGATAGGTCTCCAGGTCGTCCAGCGCGGCAGCCGGCTCCGAGCCCAGCCGCAGCGGGGCCCGCAGGCGGCGCGCCTCGGGATGGTCGGCCTGCTCGGCAAGCACGCGTTCGGCCTGCGCCGCCGCCAGGGCATCGCCCTGCGCCGGCGTGAGATCGAGCAATTCCGGCGAATCGAGCGCGATGCGGCCAAAGCAGATCCGCAACAGCGGCTCGCCAAGCTGCGCGGCGGCGTCGCTACGGGCCACGTAGTCCTGCACCAGCGGCAGGATGTCGCCCGCACCGAGATCGGGCGCCCGGTACAGCAGGTCGTGCCAGTACCGGCCGGCCAACGCGAAATCGTTGAGCCGGAACGCGACAAAGCCGGCGTAGAAATGCGCGGCCCACTCGCCAGTAGCCAGCCCGTTGCGCCGCGCCGCCTCGTGCAGCCACGGCTGCGCCTCGGCGTCGCGGCCTTCGCGCATCAGCAACGTGCCATACATGTGCGCCAGCGCCCCGCGCGACGCCCAGCGGTGCATCGGCGCCAGCGACAACTCCGGCAGCCGGGCCATCGCCTCGTCCAGCGCAGCCAGCGCACCGGCCACGTCGCCCCGGTCGGACTGGATCTGCGCACGCAGCGCGGCGTAGTCGACAACCTCGGGATGCGCCGCCCAGAGCTGGTCGGCTACCTGCAAGGCATCGTCATGGCGCCCGGCGTTCGCAAGCGCAATGGCTTGGTCGTAACGGACATCCTGCAAGGCCCGCTCCTTCATCAGAATTCAGCAAAAGCGGAATTATGCGCCAACGGCGCGACATGCTCCCGGGAGAACAGCGGAAGAATGGGGGTTGATCGGGGTTGACGGGGGGATTTTGGGGGTGGGTGGAGCTTGAAGACGAAGCCGAAGCAGATATAGAACGCGAGCCATGGCGAGACCTGTCGCAGCCACCGGAAGCGCATCCATGGTCAATAGCAAAGCCGATGGAAATCGCTCATCCCCGCGTCCGTCGGGAGATGCAGCGTGGCTTGAGGTTTGTTGAAGATATGGACCTCGGTGCCAAACCACCACGGCCCACCTTCGGTGTTGAGCGCGCCATCCCATCGATGCACGAGATTGCCGTACTTGTCGTAGATCAGCACCCAACCCTCCCGGTCTTCGTGTCGCCACGTCCACGAGGACACCAGCGATTCCTTGCGCACCATGAAATATTCGTGATTCGGGCTCCAACAATCGTCGTCGTAGGGAACGCCGCGCTGGAACTTGAAGACGACGAAGCCGAAGCAGATATAAAACACGAGCCATGGCAAAACGCGTAGCAGCCACCGAAAAAAGCGCCTCATGGTCAATAGCAGAGCCGTACCAAATCAGTCCGCCCCGCGTCGGTCGGAAGATCGAGCGTGGCTTGGGGCTCATTGAAGAAATGGATAGCAGTGCCCGACCACCACGGCCCGCCCTCGGAACTGAGCCCGCCGTCCCACCGATGTAGCAACTTGCCGTACTTGTCGTAGATCAGGACCCAACCGTCCCTGTCTCCATGCCGCGAAGTCCAGGAGGACACAAGCGACTCCCTCCGCACCATAAAGTACTCATGATTTGGGCTCCAGCACTCGTCGTCGTAGGGAACGCCGCGCTCGAATTTGAAGACGACGAAACCGAAGCAGATATAAAGGAAGGCCCAGGGAAGAAGCCTCCTAAGATAGCGCCACATGACCGTCAGCGGATCCAGCTATCGAATTGCAGAGAGACATCCAGCGGATCACCCTCCACCGCCGCGTAGAACATCGCCATCGTTCCCCCTGTTTGTCGAAGCTGACGCAGCAGGCTATTAGGCGTGGGCGATAGGCCGCAATCGGTGTTCCCTGAAATGCACGGCCAATAAAAAACGCCACCGCGGGCCGATGCCCGGGTGGCGTCAGTTCTGCCTGCGCGCCGGCCGTAGGAAAGCCGTCCGGCGCGCGTTGGGGCGGGATTACTTGCCGCCCACGGTCTCCAGCACGGTCCACTTGCCGCCTTCGACCTTGTAGACGGTGATGCCGCCGTCCTTCAGGTCGCCGCGTGCGTCGTAGGCCAGGGTCTTGGTGGTCACGCCCTGCATGTTCGTGGCGGCCAGCACCGGCAGGTAGCGTGCCGGATCTGCTGAACCAGCCTTGATCATGGCGGTCATCATCGCGGTGGCGCCGTCATAGGCGTACGGCGAGTACGTCTGGACCTTCGAGCCAAAGCGCTTCTCGTACTTCTTCTCGTAGGCGGCGCCGCCGGGCATCTGCTCCAGCGGCAGGCCGGCCAGCGACACCACGGTGCCGTCGGCGGCCGTGCCGGCCAGCTTCAGGAAGTTGTCGGTCTTGGACATTTCGCCCGAGACGATCGGTGCCTTCAGGCCCAGTTCCTTGACCTGCTTGGCCATCGGGGCCGACTGCGTCTCGGCGCCGCCGTAGAAGATCACGTCCGGGTTGCTGCGCTTGATGTTGGTCAGCACGGCCTTGAAGTCGACGGCCTTGTCGTTCGTGAATTCGCGGCGCACGATCTTGCCGCCGGCGGCCTTGGCAGCCTTCTCGAACTCGTCGGCCAGGCCCTGGCCGTAGGCAGTGCGGTCGTCGACGATGGCGATGTTCTTGGCGCCCAGCTTCTTCACCACGAAGGCGCCGATCACCGAACCCTGCTGCGTGTCGGACGTCATCATGCGGAACGTGGTCTTGAAGCCCTGGCGGGTGTATTCCGGGGCCGTCGCCATGGCGATCTGCGGAATGCCGGCGCGGTTGTAGACCATCGACGCCGGGATGCTGGTGCCCGAGTTGAAGTGGCCGAGCATGCCCTGGATGCCGGCGTCGACCAGCTTCTGGGCCACGACGGAACCGGTCTTCGGGTCAGCCTGGTCGTCCTCGGAGACCAGGACGAACTTGACTTCCTTGCCGCCGATCTTCGGCTTGGTGGCGTTCATGTCGTCGATGGCCAGCACGATGCCGTTCTGCATGTCCTTGCCGTACTGGGCCTGGCCGCCGGTCAGCGGGCCGGCGTAGCCCAGCTTGATTTCCTGCGCCTGCGCGAAAGCGGCCGAGGCGGCGGTCAGGCCTGCAACGGCCATGGCGACGGTCATGGCCGTCTTGCGGAATGTCGAGCTCATCAGTTCTCCTTGGGTCCCATAGGGTGCCATATGGTGCCGGTGTCGGCATATTTGCGGGCCGGCGTTGGCAGCACCGGCCCGTTCCTGGGTTGCGCGGCAGGGTCGGGATCGCCGGCCCCCGCCACGCGCTTCATGTGACCACCCGCGTGAGGCCGGAGCCTCAGCCGATCGTCATCAGACTTGCGTTGCCGCCCGCCGCCGCCGTGTTCACGGACAGCGAACGCTCGATCAACAAACGCTCCAGCGCGATATTCGGTTCACCCTGGGCCAGGCCCTGGACGCCGACGATCGGGCCGGGGCGCGTGGCCACCTGCTCGCAGACGGTGCGGAGCTGGTCGGAATCACCGTGGTGCAGCACCGCGTCGAAGCCGATATCCGTGCCCTGCCAGTCGGAAACCACGCGGACGCGCGATTGTACTGCGGCAGGCAGCCGCGCCAACAGGGCCTTGGCCACCGGTGTGTCAGTCCACAACGCCTCGGAGCCCACCGCCAGCACGGCGGCAAGCTGCAGCGCCAGGTCGGCGTCGGTCTGGGCCAGGCACAGCACCCGCTCACGCGGCAGCAGCGAGTAGGTGTTGCGCTCGCCGGTCGGGCCCGGCAGCGTCACCGACATGCCCGAGGCCGAGGCGGCGGCAAAGCGCTCGCAGGCGTCGGCCACGTCCGGCAGGTTGCCCTGCGCCCAGCCCTTCAGCGCGGCCAGCGCGGCGTTTTCCGGGGCCGGCGGCGTGGCGCCGCCCATGTCGGACGTGCGCACGCCGCGCACCACGGCGTCCTGCGGGCAGACCGACAGCAGGCGATGCAGGTACAGCGGGCCGCCCGCCTTCGGGCCGGTGCCGGACAGGCCCTCGCCGCCAAACGGCTGCACGCCCACCACGGCGCCCACGATGTTGCGGTTCACATACAGGTTGCCCACGTGGGCGCGGTCCACGATATGCGCGATGGTCTCGTCGATCCGGGTGTGGATGCCCAGCGTCAGGCCGTAGCCGGTGCTGTTGATCTGGCCGATCATCGTGTCCAGCGCGGCCCGCGGGAAGCGCACCACGTGCAGCACGGGGCCGAAGACCTCGCGCTTGAGTTCGTCGATCGAGTCCAGTTCGATCAGCGTCGGCGGCACGAAAGTGCCATGGCGGCACGCCCCCGACTGCACCACGTTCGGATCGGCCTGGTGCACGCGGCGCCCCTTGGCGCGCATGGCCTCGATATGGCGGACGATGTTGCCGCGCGCTTCCTCGTCGATCACCGGGCCCACGTCGGTCGACAGCCGGTCGGGGTTGCCCAGCGTCAGTTCGCCCATGGCGCCCTTGAGCATCTCGACGATGCGGTCGGCCACGTCTTCCTGCAGGCACAGCACGCGCAGCGCGGAGCAGCGCTGGCCGGCCGAATCAAAGGCCGAGCTGACCACGTCGCCCACCACCTGCTCGGCCAGCGCCGACGAGTCGACGATCATCGCATTCTGGCCGCCGGTCTCGGCGATCAGCGGGATCGGGCGGCCAGCGGCGTCCAGCCGGCCGGCGACATTGCGCTGGAGCAGGCGCGCCACTTCGGTCGATCCCGTGAACATCACGCCCTTGACGCGGGCGTCGCCCACCAGCGCGGCGCCCACGGTCTCGCCGCGGCCCGGCAGCAACTGCACCGCGCCGGCCGGCACGCCCGCCTCGCGCAGCAGGCGCACGGCGGCGGCGGCGATCAGCGGCGTCTGCTCGGCCGGCTTGGCCAGCACCGGGTTGCCGGCGGCCAGCGCGGCCGCCACCTGGCCGGTGAAGATCGCCAGCGGGAAGTTCCACGGGCTGATGCAGACCACGGGGCCCAGCGGGCGGTGCGTATCGTTCGAGAACGTCTCGCGCACCTGCACCGCGTAGTAGCGCAGGAAGTCCACCGCCTCGCGCACTTCGGCAATCGCGTTAGAGAACGTCTTGCCGGCCTCGCGCATGATGATGCCCATCAGCGACTGCATCTGGGCTTCCATCAGGTCCGCGGCGCGTTCCAGCGCGGCGGCGCGCACCTCGGGCGGCGTGGCCTGCCAGATCGGCGCCACGTTCACGGCGGCCGTCAGCGCGGCTTCCACCTCGGCCGGCGTGGCCTCGCCCACCTGCCCCACCACGTCGCGGTGGTCGGCCGGGTTCAGCACCGGTTCCAGCCGGGCGTCGCCGCGCGGCACATCGGCGCCCAGCAGCGGCTCGGCGCGGTGCGTCTCGCTGGCGCCGGCCAGCAGCGCCGACGACAGCGACGCCAGGCGGTGCTCGTTCGACAGGTCGATGCCGGCCGAATTGGCGCGCGCCTTGCCGTACAGCGTGCGCGGCTGCGGAATGCGCGGGTGCGGCAGGCCCAGCGCGCCCTCGGTCTTGTGCATCTGCTCGACCACGGCCACCGGGTCCGCCACCAGCTCGTCGAGCGGAATCGTGTCGTCGGCAATCCGGTTCACGAACGACGTGTTCGCACCGTTTTCCAGCAGCCGGCGCACCAGGTACGCCAGCAGCGTCTCGTGCGTGCCGACCGGGGCGTAGATGCGGCACGGGCGGCCGAACTTGCCGTCCGCCTTGGTGCCCACGATCTGGTCGTACAGCGGCTCGCCCATGCCGTGCAGGCACTGGAATTCGTACTGGCCGGGATAGTAGTTCTGGCCGGCGATCTGGTAGATGGCCGACAGCGTGTGCGCGTTGTGCGTGGCGAACTGCGGATAGATCGCGTCCGGCACCGACAGCAGCTTGCGCGCGCAAGCCACGTACGACACGTCGGTGTACACCTTGCGCGAATAGACCGGGTAGCCTTCCAGGCCGTCCACCTGGGCGCGCTTGATCTCGCTGTCCCAGTACGCGCCCTTGACCAGGCGGATCATCAGGCGGTGGCGGCTGCGGCGGGCCAGGTCGATCAGGTAGTCGATCACGAACGGGCAGCGCTTCTGGTAGCCCTGTACCACGAAGCCGATACCGTTCCAGCCGGCCAGCTCAGGCTCGAAGCAGAGCCGTTCGAGCAGGTCCAGCGAGATTTCCAGGCGGTCGGCTTCCTCGGCGTCGATGTTGATGCCGATGTCGTACTGGCGCGCCAGCACGGTCAGCGACTTCAGCCGCGCGTACAGCTCGGTGATCACGCGCTCGTGCTGGGCGCGGCTGTAGCGCGGATGCAGCGCCGACAGCTTGATCGAGATGCCGGGGCCTTCATAGATACCGCGGCCGCGCGACGCCTGGCCGATCGCGTGGATGGCCTGCTCGTAAGACGCCAGGTAGCGCTGGGCATCGGCCTCGGTCATGGCGGCCTCGCCCAGCATGTCGTACGAATAGCGGAAGCCTTCGGCCTCGTACTTGCGCGCGTTGGCCAGCGCCTCGGAGATCGTCTCGCCGGTCACGAACTGCTCGCCCATCAGGCGCATCGCCATGTCCACGCCCTTGCGGATCAGCGGCTCGCCGCCCTTGCCGATGATGCGCGTCAGCGCCTTCGACAGCCCGGCCTCGGTGTGCGTGGCCACCAGCTTGCCGGTCAGCAGCAGGCCCCAGGTGGCGGCGTTGACGAACAGCGACGGGCTCTGGCCCAGGTGCGACTGCCAGTTGGCGCCGCTGATCTTGTCGCGGATCAGCGCGTCGCGCGTGGCCTTGTCCGGAATGCGCAGCAGCGCCTCGGCCAGGCACATCAGCGCCACGCCTTCCTGCGACGACAGCGAGAATTCCTGGATCAGCCCCTGCACCAGGCCTTCGCGGCCGGTGCCCACCTTCTGCTCGCGCAGCTTCTGCGCCAGCGCCTTGGCCATCTTGATGGCGGCCTCGGCCTGCGCCTGCGGCAGCCGGGCCTGCTCCAGCAGCACCGGCACGCACTCGGTCTCCGGGCGGCGGTAGGCCGAGGTGATGGCCGCGCGCAGCACCGACTGGGGCTGGATGCTCTGGGCGAATTCAAGGAACGGCTGCGGCATCGCGTCGGCCTGGGCGGTGTCGCCGGCGTCGGCGCCATCGCCATCGGCCAGCGCGGTGGCGCCCGCTTCGTGCGGCATGTGGCCGCGTTCCACCTGTTCCAGATACGTGAAGATGGCCTGCTTGATCAGCCAGTGGGGCGTGCGGTCGATCGATTGGGCGGCGCGTTTCAGGCGTTCGCGCGAAGCATCGTCGAGCTTGACGCCAAGGGTGGTGGTGGCCATGCGGGCAGTTCTCCAGCGGATCTCGGGAAAGTCGGGAGGCAGCCTGGGCGATGCGCGCGCGCAAGCCGGCCAGGCTGCCGGATTGGCGCGATCTTACTCTCGCTGAATTACTAGGTGCAACCTAGTGCAACCCCTAATCTCCGGGCGGCGCGGGCAGGTTGCACTGACGCAACATTTCAGATGCGCAGCGGGTCGATTTCGAGCTGCCAGCGGACGCCCTTGACCCGCGTGGCGACGTCGTCGAAGGTGGGTACCCACTCGCTGACAAAGCGTTGCAGCACCGGGCGCGACGCCGCTTCCACCAGCATCTGGGCGCGTTCCTTGTTGAACAGCCGCACCATCGACATCGGCACCGGGTCGTGCAGTTGCACCTCCAGCGCCATCGGACACGACTCGGCGTGCTCGCGCGCCGCCTTCAGGAAGTCCAGCGCCCGCTCCAGCTGCCCGTGCTCGGCGGTGACCAGCACCTGGTACGCAAACGGTGGCAGGCCGGCCTGCCGGCGCTCGCGCAGCTGGCTGGCCGCGAATCCATCATAGTCATGCCGCGCCAGCGCCTGCAACGCGGGGGCGTCCGGATAGCGGGTCTGGATCATGACCTCGCCGCCCAGCCCGGCGCGGCCCGCGCGCCCGGACACCTGCATCAGCGACGCGAACAGGTGCTCGGCGGCCCGGAAGTCGTGGCTGAACATCGCCGCATCGGGGTGGACGATGCCCACCAGCGTCACCCGCTGGAAGTCGTGGCCCTTGGCGACCATCTGGGTGCCCACCAGGATGTCGACCTCGCCGGCATGCACGTCGTCGAACATGGCCTGCGCGCTGCCCTTGCGGCGCGTGGAATCGGCGTCGATCCGCGCGATCCGGGCCTGTGGAAAACGTGTGGACAACGCTTCCTCGATGCGCTGCGTGCCGCGCCCAAGCGGCGCAATATCCACATTTCCGCAATCGGGACAATGGTGCGGCACCGGCGATTCGAGGCCGCAGTGGTGGCAGCGCAGCCGCCGCTCGGGACGGTGCAGCACCAGGTACGCCGAGCAGCGCGGGCAGCCCGACAGCCAGCCGCAGCTATCGCACGCCAGCACGGGCGCGTAGCCGCGCCGGTTCAGGAACAGCAGGCTCTGCTGGCCACGGTCCAGCCGCTGCTGGATCGCATCGAGCAGCGGCACCGACAGCCCCTCGAACAGCGGACGCTGCCGCTGGCGCTCGTGGTTGAGATCGATCAGCCGCACCACGGGCAGCGCGGCATCGGCCTGCGCGCGCTCGCGCAGCACCAGCTTGCGATAGGCGCCCTGCTCGGCCCGCTGCCACGTTTCCATCGACGGCGTGGCCGACCCCAGCACCACGGGAATCCCGAGCTGGTTGGCCCGCCACACGGCGAGGTCGCGGGCGGAGTAGCGCAGTCCCTCCTGCTGCTTGTAGGACGTGTCGTGCTCCTCGTCCACAACGATCAGCGCCAGGTGCGGCATCGACGCCATCACGGCCATGCGGGTACCCAGCACGATGCGGGCTTCGCCACGATGGGCGGCCAGCCATTGCAGGCTGCGCTCCTGGCCGGCCAGGCCGCTGTGCAGCACGGCCAGCGGCATGTGGGGGAAGCGCTCGGCGATCCGGGCCTGCAACTGGGGGGTGAGATTGATCTCAGGCACGAGCATGAGGACCTGCGCCGCGGGGTCGGCCGCCAGCCGGGCGGCGATGGCGTGCAGGTAGACCTCGGTCTTGCCGCTGCCGGTCACGCCATGGAGCAGGAAAGCTGTGTATCCGGCTGCGGCGCCGATGGCGTCGACCGCCTGCTGCTGCTCGGCGTGGAGTGCGGGCGACGGCGACGGGGCCCGGCTGGCGTCGGGCTCCAGCAGCGGCCGGTCGGCGTGGCGGCACACGATCCAGCCGGCGGCCAGCCATTCCTCCAGCCGCTGCGGGGCGGCGGTGCACAGCGCGCGGGCGTCGGCCAGGCGTACCCAATCCTGCGTGCCGGCGGTGGCGGACAGCGCGTCAGCCAGCGCGCGGACGCTGCGCGCCCGGGCCGGCACCGATTCGACCAGCGCCTGGGCTTGGTCGGCGTGTACCTGATACTGCGTGGTCCGGGCGCGCTGGCCCAGCCGATCCCAATGCTCGGCCTCGCGCAGCGACGGCGGCAGCGACGGCAGCATCACTTCGCCGAGCCGGCGGTGGTAATAGCGCGCGGCAAACCGGGCCAGCGCCATCCATCCCGTGCTGAGCGGCGGCATCCAGCCGATTCGGGATGCGATAGGACGAATCTTGTCCGCGGGGACATCGGAGTGGTCGGCCAGCGCCACCGCTACCCCGACCGCCTGCCGCTTGCCGAACGGCACGACCACCAGTTCGCCGGGCTGGATGTCGAGATCGCCAGCCAGGTAATCGAAGCAATCGTCGGCCGGGGTATCGAGCGCGACACGAACGATAGCCGGGCGCTGATCGGGCGCAAGGTCGGTCGTCGGGCCGTTCGTTGTCTGTAAGGTATTCGCCACAGTGGCGGCGTCCGCCGGACCCGCGCTCATGGCCGCACCCCGGCCTGGTGCAGCGCTTTTGCGCCGGCGTTGTGCACGCGCGCAGTGGGCGAAAGAGGGGCGAAAGACGGTGTGCGGCGCAGCATCAACTTAAAGTAAAACTTCAAATGTGACCCTAAGTCGATGATCCACGGACGGTTTTCCAACCCTACCATCGGGCCTGTGGATAACTTTGTTGAAAAGTCGCATCGACTTCCCGCCAAGGCGCTTGACACAAGGCTTTCATCGACCTGGCACCCTGTGTTGCAGAAGATTCAAATCCTTATGAATCAACAACTTGCAAACACCCCCCAACTGAGTTAAGGGGTAACCCGCTCGTGCAGTGCCGCAAACCTATCGGTGTGCATAAGTCAAGCCTTGACAACAAGCCCCGGGCACCTTTTTGGCGAAAAGCGGTGAAATAGTTTACTTGACAGCGCGCCCGCAGCGCCTCTCGCGACACTGCGGCGCCCGTACCCATCACATCGCTGCGGCGCGGGGAAAGCGGTTCAGGCGGCCATGCCGCGCAGCCGGCGGCTGTGATTGTGGACTTCGTCCACCAGGACCGACACGTTTTCCGGCGGCGTGAACTGCGAGATACCGTGGCCCAGGTTGAAGATGTGACCGTCACTGCCCCCGGCGGCGGCGTAGCTGTCCAGCACGCCGCGCACTTGTTCGCGGATGGCGGCTTCGGGGGCGAACAGTACCGTCGGATCGATATTGCCCTGGAGCGCCACCTTGCCCTCGGTGCGGCGGCGCGCCTGGGTCAGGTTGACGGTCCAGTCGAGGCCGATGGCGTCCGGTTCAATCGCGGTGATCTGTTCGAGCCAGATGCCGCCGCCCTTGGTGAAGACGATGACCGGGATCTGCTGGCCGTCATGCTCGCGCTTCAGGCCCTGCAGCACGCGCCGCATGTAGGCCAGCGAGAACGTCTGGTACATGCCGTCGGCCAGCGCGCCGCCCCAGGTGTCGAACACCATCACGGCCTGCGCGCCCGCTTCGATCTGGGCATTCAGGTAGGCCGACACGGCCTGGGCGTTGATGTCGAGGATGCGGTGCATCAGGTCCGGGCGGCCGTACATCATGGCCTTGACCGTGCGGAAGTCGTCCGAGCCGCCGCCTTCGACCATGTAGCAGGCCAGCGTCCACGGGCTGCCCGAGAAGCCGATCAGTGGCACGCGCTGCTTGCCGTCCTGCACCAGCGCACGGCGGATTTCGCTGACCGCGTCGAATACGTACTGCAACGACGACATGTCGGGCACCGCCAGTTTGGCCACGTCGCCCTCGGTGCGCAGCGGATGGGCAAAGCGCGGGCCCTCGCCCTGCGCGAACGACAGCCCCAGGCCCATGGCGTCCGGCACCGTGAGGATGTCCGAGAACAGGATCGCCGCGTCGAGCGGATAGCGGTCCAGCGGCTGCAGCGTGACTTCCGTGGCGTACGCCGGGTTCTTGGCCAGGCCCAGGAAGCTGCCGGCGCGGGCGCGCGTGGCGTTGTACTCGGGCAGGTAACGGCCCGCCTGGCGCATCAGCCACAGCGGCGTGTATTCGGTCGGTTGCCGGCGCAGCGCGCGCAGGAAGGTGTCGTTCTGCAGTACGGTCATGGTCATCCTCGTAAGACCGCCATTCTACGGGAAGGCCGCTGCATGCAGCCGTCCACGGGGATGATGGCCGTCATATCCGCGCCGGCTTTCGGCGATGCCTCGCCGGGCTGGATTTCAGGCGTCGTCGAAGCTCGCCACGAAGGCCTGCGCGGCGCGGCGCATCCATTCGCGGGCGCGCGGCGCTTCCGGTTGCAGCCGGGCAAAGCCGTGGGTCATGCCGCTGGCTTCGATCGTGATGACCGGCGCGTCGTGGCGGACCAGGAAATCGGCATAGGCCAGGCCGTCGTCGCGCAGCACGTCGTTCGACGCCACTATCACCACGCTGGCCGGCGGCAGGCAGGCGGGGGGCGTCGCCATCAGGCAGATGCGCGGGTCGGACTGGTCGGCGCCCAGCGCCAAGGCATCGGCGCCGATGTACTGCGTCCAGAACCACGCCATCTCGTCGCGGGTCAGGCCGGGGCCGTCCGCGAAGGCGCGGTAGCTTTCGGTGGTCAGCACCGGCGCGGTCACCGGGTAGATCAGCAGTTGCGCGTTGACGATGTGACGGCCGGCGGCGTCGTTGATATGCCGCGCCGCGGCGGCTGCGAGGTGGCCGCCGGCGCTGTCGCCGGCCACGGCCAGGAAGTCGGCCGCCATGCCGAGCGATGCGCGCGCATCGGCCAGCCATTGCACGGCGGCGATGGCGTCATCGCAAGGGGTCGGGAAAGGCATTTCGGGCGCCAGCCGGTAGTCCACGCTGGCCACTGCGCACCCGGTATCGGCTGCCAGCAGCGCGGCCACCGTGTGGTGCGTGGCCGGCGATCCGACCACCCAGCCGCCACCGTGGAAGTAGACGATCAGCTTCGGGCTGGCTTCCCCGGCGGGACGGAACAGGCGGACGGGCAGCGACGTGCCGCCGGACGGGATGGCGAGATCCTCGACAGTCATGCCGTCCGGATCGGGTAGCTGGGACTGGGCCGCCACGTCCTCAAAACGTGCGCGGCGTTCGGGCGCGGTCACGGCGGAGGGCTGGCCGGCATAACGGTCCGCCATCTGGCGGTAATAGGATTGCAGCTGGGGATCGATGGCCATGGAGATGCGAGCTTGGGTGCAAACGTCCGCCAGTGTAGCGGCGGCCACCCTTGTCCGCGATCAGAAACGGCTGGCGCGCCGTTGCGAGTCACCGTTTCAAATCGTAACGCTGAATGCGCTACCGAACACACTTCTGCAAAACACGTTTCTGGCATCCCACGAAAGTAGGGAATGACTTAAGCGGACACGGAAAAAACGTAATGTATTCAGTACACTACGAATTAAATGTCTTAACATTTCGACTGTAACCGCCGGCGAACTCTCGCCGTGAAAACGCTTTCAAAATCGAATAAATGTGTTCAAAACGCCGGCCGCTTACTCGCCGGCCTTTCATCTACTTGCAAAACGATACATTTTGTTACTGCCACACCCGGAAGTTTCCCCCACAATGCATTGACAGACCAGCGCTTGGTGTGAGGCACCCCCGCCGCTAAAGCCTTAAATAATAAGGGGTGTGGAAGAAAGCCTGAGCAGTGCCCCGATTTACCGGATCAGACATTTCGTGCAAATGCCTGATCCGGCACTAGGAAGACCGGTAGCGCGTGGCTTGAGGTTCCGAGCATGGAATCTCGCCAGAATATACGGACGCAAAGTTCCGTTGCGCTTGTAAGTGAATCCTGGACCGAACCCGTTCCTTCGAATTGACCCCTCGAAGGGATTTTCCCGTCCGCGCGGAGCCTCCCCGGCCCGCGCGCTTTTTTTTGTGGTCCAGGCACAGAAATATAGCGTTTGGAAAATAAAAAAGGCAGCCCGTTGGCTGCCTTTTTTAATGCCTCGCCGAAAAAACAACAGCGCGGCGGGCCTGCGTAACGCGCTTACTTCTTGCGGCGCAGGCGGGCGATTGCGGCGAGCTGGGCAGCGGCGACGGCCAGTTCGCTCTGGGCGCGCGCCAGGTCCAGGTCGCTGCTCTGGTTCTGCATCAGTTCCTCCGCAGCACGCTTGGCTTCCTGAGCCTTGGCTTCGTCCAGGTCGCCGCCGCGAATCGCGGTGTCGGCCAGAACGGTCACGTGCTGAGGCTGGATTTCGAGAATGCCGCCGGCAACGAATACGAATTCCTCGCTGCCGTCTTCCTTCTCGATGCGCACGGCACCCGGCTGGATGCGCGTGATCAGCGGCGTGTGGCCGGGCAGGATACCCAGTTCACCCGTCTCGCCGGGCAGCGCCACGAACTTCGCCTGACCGGAGAAGATCGACGCTTCCGCGCTGACGACGTCTACAAGAATGGTTGCCATATAAGATCCTTTCTCCAGAAAGCGTTGGCTCCCTGCACATCAGGAAGCCTGTGTCCCGCCTTCACGCTGGCCGCGGCGCCGTGCCTGGGCACGACCGCCGCGACGCCGCGCGAAAGCGAAAGACGCCGCTTACTGAAGCTTCTTGGCCTTCTCGAAGGCTTCGTCGATCGAACCGACCATGTAGAACGCCTGCTCGGGCAGGTGATCGCACTCGCCATCGACCAGCATCTTGAAACCACGGATGGTTTCCTTCAGCGGCACGTACTTGCCCGGCGAACCCGTGAACACTTCGGCCACGTGGAACGGCTGCGACAGGAAACGCTGGATCTTCCGGGCGCGGGACACGGCCAGCTTGTCTTCCGGCGACAGTTCGTCCATGCCCAGAATCGCGATGATGTCGCGCAGTTCCTTGTAGCGCTGCAGGGTCTGCTGCACGCGGCGGGCCACTTCATAGTGTTCCGTGCCGACGATCTGCGGATCGAGCTGGCGCGAGGTCGAGTCGAGCGGGTCGACGGCGGGGTAGATACCCAGCGCGGCGATGTCACGCGACAGCACGACGGTCGAGTCCAGGTGCAGGAAGGTGGTGGCCGGCGACGGGTCGGTCAAGTCATCGGCAGGCACGTACACGGCCTGGATCGACGTGATCGAGCCAGTCTTGGTCGACGTGATCCGCTCCTGCAGCTTGCCCATTTCTTCAGCCAGCGTCGGCTGGTAGCCCACGGCCGAAGGCATACGGCCCAGCAGTGCCGACACTTCGGTACCGGCCAGCGTGTAGCGGTAGATGTTGTCGACGAAGAACAGGATGTCGCGGCCTTCGTCGCGGAAGCGCTCGGCCATCGTCAGGCCGGTCAGCGCCACGCGCAGACGGTTGCCCGGCGGCTCGTTCATCTGGCCGAACACCATGGCCACCTTGTCGAGCACGTTCGAGTCCTTCATTTCGTGGTAGAAGTCGTTCCCTTCACGGGTACGCTCGCCCACACCGGCAAACACCGACAGACCGCTGTGCTGCTTGGCGATGTTGTTGATGAGCTCCATCATGTTCACGGTCTTGCCGACGCCGGCGCCACCGAACAGGCCCACCTTGCCGCCCTTTGCGAACGGGCACACCAGGTCGATCACCTTGATGCCGGTTTCCAGCAGGTCCACCGACGGCGACAGTTCGTCGAAGCGCGGGGCCTTCTGGTGAATCGCACGCTTTTCATCGGCGGCGATCGGGCCGGCTTCGTCGATCGGGCGACCCAGCACGTCCATGATGCGGCCCAGCGTACCGTGGCCAACCGGCACCGAGATGGGGGCGCCGGTGCTCTTCACCGACATGCCGCGGCGCAGGCCGTCCGACGAACCCAGGGCAATGGTACGCACCACGCCGTCGCCGAGCTGCTGCTGCACTTCGAAGGTCAGACCCTTCTCGGCGAACGACTTGTCGTTGCCCTCTTCGAGCACGAGCGCGTCGTACACCTTCGGCATTGCGTCGCGCGGGAACTCGATGTCCACCACGGCGCCAATGCACTGCACAATATTTCCGATACTCATTTCGTATCTCCGATAGCTTGAATTCTTGACGCCTTAGACCGCCGCTGCGCCGCTGACGATTTCCGACAGTTCCTTCGTGATCGCGGCCTGGCGGGTCTTGTTGTAGACCAGCTGCAGTTCGCCAATCACGTTCTTGGCATTGTCGGAAGCCGCCTTCATGGCCACCATGCGCGCCGACTGTTCCGACGCCATGTTCTCGGCCACGGCCTGGTACACCAGCGCCTCGACGTAGCGGACGAGCAGCTCTTCCACAACCGTCTGGGCGTCGGGCTCGTAGATGTAATCCCACGAGTAGGCGCGCTTTTCATCTTCGGTCTGGTTCAGCTTGTCTGCCGCCAGCGGCAGCAGTTGCTCGACCACCGGCTCCTGCTTCATCGTGTTGATGAACCTGGTATAGGCCAGGTACACCGCGTCGACTTCGCCGTTGGTGAAGGCGTCGAGCTGGACCTTGATGGCGCCGATCAGCTTTTCCAGATGCGGGGTGTCACCGAGGTGCACAACGTTCGAGACCACCTTGGCGCCGATACGGCCCAGGAACTGCATCCCCTTCGTACCGATCGCGGTGGCCTGGACGGCCACGCCACGGTTCTGCAGGGTCTTCAGCTCGTTGGTCACCGCACGCAGCACGTTCGTGTTCAAGCCGCCGCACAGGCCCTTGTCGGTCGTCACCACGATCATGCCGGCGCGCTTGACGTCGCGGCCAATCATGAACGGATGCTTGAACTCGGGGTTGGCGGTGGCCAGGTGCGCGGCGATATTGCGCACTTTCTCGGCGTACGGGCGGGCATTGCGCATCCGTTCCTGCGCCTTGCGCATCTTGGACGCGGCGACCATTTCCATCGCCTTGGTGATCTTGCGCGTGTTCTGCACGCTCTTGATCTTGGTTCGAATCTCTTTCGTTCCGGCCATATCTTTCCTCTCCATTCGTGCCGCGCCGTCAGCCTTGCGGCGTCACGGCGCGGTCCGTGGAATCACGCGGTTAGAACGCGGCGGACTTCCTGAAATCCTCGATCGCGGCACGCAGGGCGGCTTCGTCGTCCTTCGACAGATCCTTGGTCTCTTCGATGCGGTTGACGAGGTCGGCGAACTTGGTCTTCAGGTGGTCGTGCAGGCCCTTTTCGAACGGCAGGATGTCCTTCACGTCGACGTTGTCGAGGAAGCCATTGTTCGCGGCGTACAGCGACGCGGCCAGTTGCCACACCTGCAGCGGCTGGTACTGCGGCTGCTTGAGCAGTTCCGTCACGCGGCGGCCGCGCTCCAGCTGCTTGCGGGTGGCATCGTCCAGGTCCGAGGCGAACTGCGCGAACGCAGCCAGTTCACGGTACTGGGCCAGGTCGGTACGGATACCGCCGGACAGCTTCTTGATGACCTTCGTCTGGGCTGCACCACCCACGCGCGACACCGAGATACCGGCGTTGATGGCGGGACGGATACCGGCGTTGAACAGGTCGGTTTCCAGGAAGATCTGGCCGTCGGTGATCGAGATCACGTTGGTCGGCACGAACGCGGACACGTCGCCGGCCTGCGTTTCGATCACGGGCAGCGCGGTCAGCGAACCGGTCTTGCCGGTCACGGCGCCGTTCGTGAACTTCGACACGTAGTCCTCGTTCACGCGCGCGGCGCGCTCCAGCAGGCGCGAGTGCAGGTAGAACACGTCGCCCGGGTAGGCTTCGCGGCCCGGCGGGCGGCGCAGCAGCAGCGACACCTGGCGGTAGGCCCAGGCTTGCTTGGTCAGGTCGTCATAGACGATCAGCGCGTCTTCGCCGCGGTCGCGGAAGTACTCGCCCATCGTGCAGCCGGCGTACGCGGCCAGGTACTGCATGGCGGCCGAGTCCGAAGCCGAGGCGGCCACGACGATGGTGTATTCCATCGCGCCGTTTTCCTCGAGCTTGCGCACGACGTTCGAGATCGTCGAAGCCTTCTGGCCGATTGCCACGTACACGCAGAAGACGCCCTTGCCCTTCTGGTTGATGATGGCGTCGACGGCCACGGCGGTCTTGCCGGTCTGGCGGTCGCCAATGATCAGCTCGCGCTGGCCACGGCCGATCGGCACCATCGCGTCGATCGACTTCAGGCCGGTCTGCACCGGCTGGCTCACCGACTGACGTGCGATCACGCCCGGGGCGACCTTCTCGATCACGTCCGTTTCCTTGGCGTTGATCGGGCCCTTGCCGTCGATCGGCTGGCCCAGCGTGTTGACCACGCGGCCCAGCAGTTCCTTGCCCACGGGCACTTCCAGAATGCGGCCGGTGCACTTGACCGTATCGCCTTCCGAAATGTGTTCGTACTCGCCCAGCACCACGGCACCCACCGAGTCACGCTCGAGGTTCAGTGCCAGGCCAAACGTGTTGCCCGGGAATTCCAGCATCTCGCCCTGCATCACGCCGGACAGGCCGTGCACGCGGCAGATACCATCGGTCACGGAAATCACCGTGCCGGTGTTGCGCACTTCAGCGTCGGCGCCAAGACCCGAGATGCGGGACTTGATCAGCTCGCTGATTTCTGAGGGGTTCAGTTGCATCACAATGCTCCTAATTCTTCAATCCGTCGGCCGTTGCGGTCAGGCGGTCAGCGTGGCTTGCATGGCAGCCAGGCGCGCGCGCACGGAGGTGTCGAGCACTTCGTCGCCGACCTTGACGCTCACGCCGCCAATCAGCGACGGGTCCACCGCCACCTTTGCGTACAGCTTGCGGCCGAACTTGCGTTCGAGTGCGGCGACCAGTTCCTTCGTCTGCGAATCGTCCAGCGGGTAGGCGCTGGTGATCTCGACGTCGGACGAACCCTCGCGGGCGTTCTTGAGCGCATGGAACTGCTCGGCGATTTCCGGCAACACCGTCAGGCGGTTGTTTTCCACCAGCAGCTTCACGAGGCGGCGAGCCTCGTCGTTGACCGGGCTCTTCAGCACCGACAGGAACACCTGCTCGAGCTTGTCGCCCGGCACGTTCGGATCGGTGGCGAGCGCCTGCATGTCGGGGTTGGCGGCAACCTGCCCCATCTCCGACACCAGTTCGGACCATGCACCCAGGTTGCCTGCACCGGCTTCGCTCGCGACGCGGAACAGCGCCTCGGCGTAGGGACGGGCAATGGTTGCGGTTTCAGCCATGATTAGAGCTCAGCCTTGAGTTGATTGAGCAGGTCGGCGTGCACCTGCGCGTTCACTTCACGCTTGAGGATCTGCTCTGCACCCTTCACGGCCAGCACGGCAACCTGGTCGCGCAGCGTTTCGCGTGCGCGGGTCACCTGCTGCTCTGCCTCGGCCTTGGCCTGGGCGATGATGCGTGCGGCTTCTGCCTGGGCGTTCTGCTTGATCTCGTCGGCGGCGGCCTGGGCGCGCTTTTCGGCGTCGGCCACGCGCTGTGCGCCTTCGGTGCGGGCTTCGGCCATGGCCTGGTCCACACGCTTGTTGGCGAGTTCAAGCTCCGCCTTGCCCTTTTCGGCAGCGGCGAGGCCATCGGCGATCTTCTTTGCGCGTTCGTCGAGCGCCTTCACCAGCGGCGGCCAAATGAATTTGGCAACAACCCACCACAGGATGAAGAACACGACCATCTGCGCAAGAAACGTTGCGTTCAGATTCATGGTGTGTTCCTTTCGGTAATCAAACTACAGATAAATGCACAAGGGCGGCCAGGCCATCGGACTGAGGCCTGCGCCGCCCGTCAGCATCATGCAGACCGAAAAGACTTACTGAATGACCGACAGCAGCGGGTTGGCGAATGCGAACAGCATTGCAACGCCCACACCGATCAGGAATGCAGCGTCGATCAGGCCAGCCAGCAGGAACATCTTGGTTTGCAGCGGGTTCATCAGCTCGGGCTGACGTGCGCAGGCTTCGATGTACTTGCCACCCATCAGGGCGATACCCAGGCAGGCGCCGATAGCGCCCAGACCGATGATGATGCCGATACCGATAGCGGTCAGACCCTGGATGTTGGCGAGAAATGCTTGCATGATGACTCCTTTAATTTAGAGAGACTTAGAACCAAAAAACCAAAAAACGAAGAACCGGAAAATCAGTGGTGATCGTGAGCCTGGCCGATGTACACCAGCGTCAGCATCATGAAGATGAAGGCCTGCAGCAGCACGATCAGGATGTGGAAGATGGCCCAGACGGCGCCAGCAATCACGTGACCGACGAAGCCCAGTGCGGACAGGTCCGCGCCGAACGTCCAGATCGAACCCAGCAGCGCGATCAGCAGGAACACCAGCTCGCCGGCGTACATGTTGCCGAACAGCCGCATGCCCAGCGACACGGCCTTGGCCAGGAACTCGATGATGTTCAGGACGAAGTTGAACGGCGCCAGGTACCACTTGGCACCGAAGGGGGCCGAGAACAGCTCGTGCGCGAAGCCGCCGACGCCCTTGATCTTGAAGCTGTAGTAGATCATCAGCACCAGCACCGAGCACGACATGCCCAGCGTGCCGTTCAGGTCGGCCGTGGCCACGGCGCGGTGGTGCGGCAGGTGGATGTGGAAGATGCCCAGCACGTGGTTCAGGCCGGTGACCCAGTCCACGGGGATCAGGTCGATCGCGTTCATCATGGTGATCCAGCAGAACACCATCAGCGCCAGCGGGGCGATCCACGAGCGGTCGCCGTGGATGATGCCCTTGGCCTGGTCGTCGACCATCTCGACGATCATTTCCACGAAGGCCTGGAAGCGGCCCGGCACGCCGGCCGTGACGCGGCGGGCGGCCATGTAGAGGAACAGCAGTGCGATGACGCCGCACAGCACCGACCAGAACACGGTGTCATAGTTGATGACACTGAAATCGACCACGGACTGCTGCTTGCCGCCGACCGAATTAAAGTTCTGCAGGTGTTCGGCGATATAGCCTGAGGGTGTGAGCACGTGCCCTGCGCCTTGCGTAGCTTCAGATGACATGTTGAAACGATCGGTATATTGCGAAATCTGCGTTGCCGGCGACCGCCCTGGCGGCCTACCGGTATGAGACTTGCCTGGGCCTTCGGTCACATGACCGGTCACCGCCGCGGCAAATCCTTCGTATTGTTCAGGGCAAAACCTTGCTCACGCAGCGCTGCACCGTTGTGACGCCCTGCGCGTTGAAACCTTGATATTCCGGATGGGTGCCTCATCTGAGACCGAACCCCAAGCCGTGGCCCTGCCTTGCGGCGTGGCCCGGGCGACGGGATTCGCGACTCTCCGCCTAGCGGATCGCGAGCGCCACCCAGTAAGTCTTGAGCGCCAGCAGGAACGTGACCAGCAGCGGCACCCATCGAAGCTCGCGGTACAGCACGATCACCAGCACCAGCAGTGCCACCGTGCCGAAGACCTTGATCGCCTCGCCGGCCACCAGGCCGCCGACCGACGGCTGCGCGCGCGACATGTACAGCCGCAGCGCGAAGAAGCCGCTCGGGACGAAACACGCCATGCCGCCGAAGAAGGCCGACCAGCCCGAAGGCCCCGGCGCCCCGGCGAACATCGCCCAGGCCAGGGCCGACAGCAGCGTGACCACGATCTGGGCCACCACGACCTTGCCCGGTGTCATCCGCGACGGGCGCAACGCGCGCTCGCCCAGCAGCCTCACCGCCTCGGCATGCGACAGCGGATCGACAGCTTCGTCCTCGCGCTCGGCGTTATCATCCCAGTCGTCTCGCCAATCGTCGTGACGACGACTGCCGGGGGACGCCGGGCCGGCTTGCGAATATTCCTGCTGACGGTCTCGAACCACCACCTGCCTAGCCTCGTTCCAGGCCGGAACTTTTCGTCGCCGGCCAGAATTCAAACCGCACGATTCTATTAGCAATCGCCAAGACGAGTCAATCTGCTTTCAGTTAGCTTGCAGTGAATTTCGCACAACGGTTGCTATCACGCCTTCATGATGGATGGTGGGATATTGCGCGGCAATGACGCGCAACGTAATCGGATTGCGCGCGCCCGAGCGGGCATGATGGTGAATCGGCCGTCACTGGACCCGGCCCCGGCGTGCACCGCATTGCGACACGCGCCGGGCGCCGTTCGGTTATCGCGCAGATTCATGCCGCGGCATGGTGCACGCTGGCGTGCCTGTCGCGCCGGGCCGACAGGCCACCGATTCCACCTGTAAAACGATTGCCGTATACCGTGGAAACGGCTAGGCGTTGGCCGCCGGCTCGCGCAGCCGCGTCAACACGCCGTCCAGCGCGTCGTTGTTGTTGAAGTGGATGGTCAACTGGCCCTTGCCGCGCGCGCCGAGCTTGATCTGCACGGCCAGCCCCAGCGCGTCGGACAGTTCCTCTTCCAGCCGCGCCACGTCGCGCGTGCCGTTGCCCTGCTTCTGCTTGAGCGACTTCAGGTCGAACGGCTTCAGCGTCGAGGCGACCAGCTTTTCCGTCTCGCGCACCGACAGCCGCTTGTTGACGATCTGGTTGGCCAGCGTGATCTGGTTGGCGCCGTCGACGGCCAGCAGCGCCCGCGCGTGCCCCATGTCCAGGTCGCCCGCCATCAGCATGGTCTGCACCGGCGCGGCCAGGTTCAGCAGCCGCAGCAGGTTCGACACCGCGCTGCGCGAGCGGCCCACCGACTCCGCGGCCTGCTCGTGCGTGAAGCTGAATTCGCGGATCAGCCGCATGATGCCCTGCGCCTCTTCCAGCGGATTGAGGTCCTCGCGCTGGATATTCTCGATCAGCGCCATGGCGGCCGCGGCCTCGTCGGCCACGTCCTTGACCAGCACCGGCACCTTGTCCAGCCCGGCGAGCTTCGACGCGCGGTAGCGGCGTTCGCCGGCGATGATCTCGTAGCGATCCGGCTCGGCCACGCGGCGCACCAGGATCGGCTGCATCAGGCCCTGCGCGCGGATGCTGGCGGCCAGCTCCTGCAGTGCGCCCTCGTCCATGCGCGTGCGCGGCTGGTACTTGCCCGGCTGAAGCTGATTGACGTTGAGCACCGACGGCAGCCCTTCCTGCCGCGCCGTCTCGACGATCTCGGCCGGCCCGCCGAGCAGTGCTTCCAGTCCCCGGCCCAGCCCCTTCTTCTTAGCGGTCACCATGCTCGCCACCCTTCCCTGTCAGTTCGTGCCGCTCAACCGAGCTGGCGGACGCGCGCGATCATCTCCGCGCCGAAATCGAGATACGCCTTGGCGCCCTTGGAGGACGCATCGAATGCCACGCCGGGCATGCCGTACGACGGCGCCTCGGCCAGCCGCACATTGCGCGGGATCACGGTCTTGAAGACCTTCTCCGCGAAATGCGCCTCAAGCTGGGCCGACACCTGCTGCTGCAGCGTCACGCGCGGATCGAACATCACGCGCAGCAGGCCAATCACCTTCAGGTCGCGGTTCAGGTTCGCGTGCACCTGTTTGATCGTGTTGACCAGGTCGGATAGCCCCTCCAGCGCGAAGTACTCGCACTGCATCGGCACGATCACGCCGTGCGCCGCGCACAGGCCGTTCAGGGTCAGCAGCGACAGCGACGGCGGGCAGTCGATCAGCACGAAGTCGTACTGGTCGTCCACCTCGGCCAGCGCCTGCTTGAGCCGGCGCTCGCGCTGGTCCAGATCCACCAGTTCGACTTCGGCGCCGGCCAGTTCGCGGTTGGCCGGCAGCACGTCGTAGCGTCCGGCTTCCGACCGCTGGCGCGCCTGCGGCACCGACGCCAGCCCCAGCAGCACCTGGTACACGCTGTGTTCCAGCGACTGCTTGTCGATGCCCGAGCCCATCGATGCGTTGCCCTGGGGATCCAGGTCGACCAGCAGCACCCGCTGGTCCTGCGCGGCCAGACCGGCGGCCAGGTTCACCGTCGTGGTGGTCTTGCCCACACCACCCTTCTGGTTGGCGATCACGAATACCTTGGCCATAAGCGCTAGCAGCTCCTGTTTGCCCAGTTTTTCGCCACTCATATTCATCAGATGAATGACATTTTCAAATTTACAGCTTTGACGATTCAACGTCGTGATATGGCGACGATGTGCCGCTCCGCATCCAGCTCTGGTACGTTGAGCTTGGTCACGGCTTCCACCTGCCACGTTTCCATCAGCCCCGCCGCGGCCATGCGGTCGATCTCGGCCTGCGGATAGACACCCTTCATCGCCAGCAAGCGGCCGCCCGGTGCCACCAGATGGCCGGACAGGTTCACGAAGTCGGTCAGCTCGGCAAACGCGCGCGACGTAATCACGGCGTACCCGGCGGCATCCTCGATCTTCTCCACAGGCCCCCAGTGTGCAGCCGCATTGGTCAGGCGCAACTGGGCGCGACACTGGGTCAGGAAAGCGGTCTTTTTCTGGACGATGTCGACCATCAACACCGACACGTCCGGGCACGCGATGGCCAGCGGCATGCCCGGCATGCCGCCGCCCGAGCCCACGTCCAGCACCCTGCCCCGCGCAGCGTCGGGTACGGATGCGACGCGCGCGGCGTCGGCCAGCGCCGGCACGGCAGCCAGCGAGTCCAGCAGGTGGTGGGTCAGCATCTCGTCAGGATGACGGATGGCGGTGAGGTTGTAGACGCTGTTCCATTTGCGCAGCAGCGTCAGGTACGCGAACAGCGTGTCGACCTGGGTTGGCGACAGCGCCAGCCCGATCGCATCGAGCCCCGCTTCAAGACGCTTGCGCTGCGCCGCCTCGTCGGTCACGGTGTAACGGTAGCCACCCACTCAGGCAGCCTCCTGACCGTCACCGGACTTTGCTGCCGCCGGCGCGGCGCGCCCCATGCCCTTCTTCTTCAGGTGGACCAGCAGCAGCGAGATCGCCGCCGGCGTCACGCCCGAGATGCGCGAGGCCTGGCCCAGCGTTTCCGGCCGATGCTGGTTCAGCTTCTGGCTGACCTCGAAGCCCAGCCCGCGCACCTCGGTGTAGTCAAAGTCCAGCGGCAGCCGGGTGGCCTCGTTGGCTTCCAGCTTGTCCACCTCGGCTGCCTGGCGCGCGATATAGCCGTGATACTTGATGCCGATCTCGATCTGCTCGCGGATCTGCTCGGCCAGCATGGCATCGTCGGCCAGCGGTGCCTCGGGGGCGTACTTGCCGTCCTGCATGGCGACCAGCGCCTCATAGCGGACTTCCGGGCGGCGCAGCAGATCGGCCAGCGAGTATTCACGCTCGATGGCCTTGCCCAGCAGCGGCACGGCGTCGGCTTCCGGCAGCAGCGTCGGGTTGACCCAGGTACTCTTGAGCCGCTCTGTTTCACGTGAAACAGCGTCGCGCTTGCGGTTGAAGGCGTCCCACCGGACGTCGTCCACCACGCCCAGCTCCCGGCCCACTTCGGTCAGGCGCATGTCGGCGTTGTCTTCGCGCAGGCTCAGGCGGAATTCCGCCCGGCTCGTGAACATGCGGTACGGCTCGGTCACCCCGCGCGTGATCAGGTCGTCGACCAGCACGCCCAGGTATGCCTGGTCGCGGCGCGGTGTCCAGGCATCGCGCTCGCGCACGTAGCAGCCAGCGTTGATCCCGGCCAGCAGCCCCTGCGCGGCAGCTTCCTCGTAGCCGGTGGTGCCGTTGATCTGGCCGGCGAAGAACAGGCCCGAGATCGCCTTGCTTTCCAGCGACGCCTTGAGCCCGCGCGGGTCGAAGTAGTCGTACTCGATGGCGTAGCCCGGGCGCAGGATGTGCGCGTTCTCCATGCCTCGGATCGAGTGGACGAGATCGAGCTGGACGTCAAACGGCAGGCTCGTCGAGATGCCATTCGGGTAGAACTCGTTGGTCGTCAGCCCTTCCGGCTCCAGGAAGATCTGGTGGCTTTCCTTGCTCGAAAAGCGATGGATCTTGTCCTCGATGCTAGGACAGTACCGCGGCCCTACCCCTTCGATCACGCCCGTGTACATCGGCGAACGGTCCAGGCCGCCCCGGATGATGTCGTGCGTACGGCTGTTGGTATGGGTGATCCAGCACGGCAGTTGCTGCGGGTGCTGGGCGGGGTTGCCCAGGAAGGAGAACACCGGCACCGGATCCAGATCGCCCGGCTGCTCTTCCATCACCGAAAAGTCGATGGTGCGGCCGTCGATGCGCGGCGGCGTGCCGGTCTTCAGGCGGCCTTGCGGCAGCTTCAGCTCCTTGAGCCGCGCGGACAGCGAGACGGCTGCCGGGTCGCCGGCACGTCCGCCCGTGTAGTTGTCCAGCCCGACGTGGATCTTGCCGTCCAGGAACGTACCGGCCGTCAGCACCACGGCGCGGGCCCGGAAGTCGATGCCAGCCTGGGTACGGGCGCCGACCACGCGGTCGCCCTCGACCATCAGGTCATCCACGGCCTGCTGAAACAGCATCAGGTTCGGCTGGTTCTCCAGCCGCGTGCGGATGGCCTTGCGATACAGCACCCGGTCGGCCTGGGCGCGCGTCGCGCGGACGGCCGGCCCCTTGCTGGAATTCAGAATCCGGAACTGGATGCCCGCCTCGTCGGTGGCGGCAGCCATCGCGCCGCCCATGGCGTCCACTTCCTTGACCAGATGCCCCTTGCCGATGCCGCCAATCGACGGATTGCAGCTCATCTGGCCCAACGTTTCGATGTTGTGCGTGAGCAGCAGCGTCTGGCAGCCCATCCTTGCGGCAGCCAGGGCGGCTTCGGTGCCGGCGTGACCACCGCCGACGACTATGACGTCGAATTCTTTCGGGTAAAGCATGGGACACCTCCTCCGGGAGGCTGGGCGGGAAAATACGGGATGCCGAATTATAGCGGCAATCGATTTGGGATCGTCGGCCGTGGCAAGTGTTTCACGTGAAACATGGGCGCCAAGGTATGCCGGCGGCACAAAGCGTGTTCCACGTGAAACACCATCCGGAAACAACAAGGCCCCGTTTGCACGGGGCCCTGCCCTACCGTCGATGTTTCACGTGAAACGTCTCGTTAAAGCTGCGCGCGGATATAGGCGGCGAGCTGGCCGGAAAGCGTAGCCAGGTCACGCTGCAGCGCAGCGAAATCGGCATTCGGCACCTTGGTCGCCTCGTCCATATAAAGCGGCCGGCGGATCTCGATCTGCAGGCTGTTGCGCCGCTCGGCCGGACGGCCCATCTGGGCAATCAGTTGCACACCCTTGTACGGGTCGTTGCGCGCCACCGTGTAGCCCATGGCCTTCAGCCCGGTCTCGACCACATCGACCAGCCCCGGCTCGCAGGTGGTACCGTCCCGGTCGCCCAGCACGAAGTCCGCCAGCGGATGCGGGCTGTCGATCTTGAGCCGCGCGTAGGCGTTGTTCGGCATCGAGTGCAGGTTCAGGTGCCAGACCGCGCCAAAGCGCCGGTGCGCCGCCTCCACCGCCTCGGACAGCGCGGCGTGGTACGGCCGGTAGTAGGCGTCGATCCGGCGCTGTACCTCGGCTACGGTCAGCAGGCGGTCGTAGATCGGCGTGGTCGCGTCCAGCCGACGCCAGATCAGGCCGTAGCCCAGCCGCGTCTTCTCGCCCGGCGACAGCAGCGTCGGCCACGGCGACACCAGCAGCTCGGGGTCCAGGTCGTCCAGCGTCCGGTTCGGGTCGATGTAGACGCGCGGGAAGGTGGCGCCGATCAGCGTGCCACCCACCTGGGGGATGGCGGACCACAGCGTGTCGATATGGGTATCCTCGCCGCCGCGCAGCCGCTCCAGCGGCACGGCCGCGCCGAAATCCAGCGGATAGTGGGTGCCGCTGTGCGGCGAGTCGCATACCAGCGGCAGCGCGTCGGCTTGCGGCAGGGCCAGCGTGAACGGGCCGGCCGGGGCGTCGCCCTGCACCGCCTGGGCTTCGATCATCGTCATCGCTCAGTCCAGGCGGATATTGGCGGCCTTGGCCACGCGGGCGTAGCGGGCCATCGCCTGCTGGATCTGCGCCTTGAACTGGTCCGGCGTGGTCGGCACCAGCGTGCCGCCCGATTCCTCGATCTTGCGCTTGAACTCGGGGTTCAGCATCGCCTTGTGGATGGCGGCGTTGAGCTTGTCGACCACCGGCTGGGGCGTGCCGGCCGGCGCGACGATGCCGAACCAGCCGCCGTCGCCCATGTCCTTGTAGCCCAGCTCGGCGTAGGTCGGCACGTTGGGCAGTTGCGGAGACCGCTGCGCGCCCAGCACGGCCAGCGCGCGCAGGCGGCCGGCCTTGACGTGGGGCAGCGTGGTCGACAGGTTGTCGGTGATCGCGGTCACCTGCCCTGCCAGCGCGTCGTTCAGCGCCAGGCCGGCGCCCTTGTACGGCACGTGCAGCAGGTCGATCTTGGCCAGCATCATGAAGTTCTCGATGTTGGCGTGGCCCAGCGATCCGGCGCCCGGCGAGGCAAACGTGTACTTGCCGGGGTTGGCCTTGGCCAGCGCCACGAATTCCTGCATCGTCTTGGCCGGCACGCTCGGATGCACGGCGAACACGCTGGGGATGGCCGCTACGTTGGTGATCGGCGCGAAATCCTTGATCGGGTCATAGCCGAGCTTCGGATAGACGGCCGGGTTCGAGCCGTGTGTGCTGACCGTGGCCATGCCGATGGTGTAGCCGTCCGGCGCGGAGCGCGCCACCTGCTCCATGCCGATGGAGCCGCCCGCCCCGCCCTTGTTGTCGACCACGATGGTCTGGCCCAGCTCGCGCCCGGCGTACTCGGCCACCAGGCGGGCCGACAGGTCGGTGGTGCCGCCGGCCGCAAACGGCACGATCAGGCGGATGGGCTTGGTCGGGTAGGTAACCTGCGCCGCAGCCGGCAGGGCCACACCGCCAAGCGTGGCGATCACGGCTGTGGACAACACTGTGGAAAACACCAGCCGGCGACGCTGCGCGCGGCAATTCTGGGCTCGCTTCATGGCAAACACTCCTCGATTTATCGTTGTCGAATCTGGGTATCGAGCAGCGAGTGTCGGAGAGTTTACCGGTCCGACACAAACGACTATATTGCACGCTTCCATTACCAAAGATCATGCTCGGCGGCTATGCGTATACGGTCTCCTTCGATGTCGGAACTGCACGCGTTTGCAACGGCCGCGCGGCTGGGCAGCTTCACGCGGGCGGCTGAAACGCTGTGCGTGACCCAGGGCGCCATCAGTCGCGCCATCGCCCGGCTGGAGGCCCATTTCGGCCAGCCGCTGGTCCATCGCAATGCCCACCGCCTGACGCTAACCGAGGCGGGGCGCGCCTATCTGGACGCCATCGCCGATCCGCTGGCCGCCTTGGAGACCGCCAGCGCCGCCATGTTCGGCGAGGATCGGCGCCACCATCTGACGCTTTCCGCCGTGCCGACGCTGGCCAGCGTATGGCTCGTGCCCCGCCTGCCCGACTTCCATCGCCAGCATCCGGACATCCAGCTGGACTTCGTCCCGTACCGCCGCGAGGAGGATTTTTCGGGTGCCCGGCCGGACGCCGCCATCCTGACCGGCGAGGCCAGCCAGTGGTCAGGCTGGCAGGTGGATTACGTGATCGGCCGCGAAATGGTGCCCATCTGCCACCCCGCCCGCGCCCACGCACGGCAGGCCGCGCATCTGTGGAAAACTCCGGCCGACCTGATGGCCGAACCGCTACTTTTCCACACAACTGCCCCCAGGAACTGGCAGCACTGGCTGCAGGCCGCGGGCGTACCCGATGCTGCGCCCACCCTGGCGCGCGGCTTCGACCAGGTGTCGATTTTGCTGGAGGCCGTGAAGGCCGATATGGGCGTGGCCGTTTTGCAGCGATGCCTTGTCAGGGATGCGTTGCAGGCCGGTCAGGTGGTGGCGCCGTTCGACCTGCCCATCACGCTGAGCCGGGGATATTTCCTCTGCGCGCCGCGCGAAAAGCGTGACCATCCGGCCCTGGCGGCCTTCCGTTCCTGGCTGCTGGGAGTTGCCGCCACCGATATCGCCGCACTGATGCGCTGAGGCTTATCCACACTGTGGATAAAAGTGTGAACAAGATCGGCTGCATGAATAGAAAACGGCGCCAAGATGGCGCCGCTATTTTCATGACGTATACGTAGCCGGTTCAGGCGGCCCGTTTCGCCAGCCCTAGGTACGTTTCGATCACCTTCGGGTTGCTGGCCAGCGCGGACGCCTCGCCTTCCATCGCCATGTCGCCGGTCTCGATCACGTACCCGTAGTCCGCCACCTGCAGCGCGGCCCGGGCGTTCTGCTCGATCAGCAGCGTCGCCACGCCGGTCTGGCGCAGGTTGCTGATGATGTGGAAGATTTCCTTCACGATCAGCGGCGCCAGGCCCAGGCTGGGCTCGTCCAGCATCAGCAGTTGCGGCTTGGCCATCAGCGCGCGGCCGACGGCCAGCATCTGGCGCTCGCCACCGGAGAGCGTGCCGGCTTCCTGCCGCGCCCGCTCCTTCAGGCGCGGGAACAGCGCGTAGACCACTTCCAGCTGGTCCAGGTAGTTGCGCTCGCCGGCGCGCTTGCGGCGGAAGGCGCCAAGCTGCAGGTTGTCCTCGACGCTCATCGTCGCAAACAGCTCGCGCTTCTCGGGCACCAGGCACATGCCGCGCGCCACCCGCCCTTCCACGGGAATGCCGGCCATGTCGTGCCCCAGGTATCGCACGGTGCCGCTGGCCGAGCCACTGACGGGCAGCGCGCCCATGATCGCGTTGAGCATCGTCGACTTGCCCGCGCCGTTGGGCCCGATCACGGTGACGATCTTGCCGGCCTCCACCTTCAGGCTGGCGCCGTGCACCGCCTCGACCTTGCCGTAGCGGACGTGCAGGTCGCCCACCTCCAGAATCAGACTCATCTCCGCTCCTTACTCCACGCCGCCCAGGTACGCTTCCAGCACGGCCGGGTCCTTCTGCACGTCGGCCGGCACGCCCTCGGCGATGCGCGTGCCGAATTCCATCACCACGAGCCGGTCGGTCAGGTTCATCACGAAGTCCATGTCGTGCTCCACCAGCAGCACGCTCATGCCTTCGCCGCGCAGCTTGCGCAGCAGGTCGGCCAGCGCCTGCTTTTCCTTGTAGCGCAGCCCGGCAGCCGGCTCGTCGAGCAGCAGCAGCGCGGGGTCGCAGCACAGCGCGCGGGCGATCTCCAGGATGCGCTGCTGGCCCAGCGCCAGGCTGCCGGCTTCCATGTACATCGCATCGGCCAGCCCCACGCGCTCCAGTTGCCGGCGTGCCTCGAACAGCAGCTTCTGCTCCTCGGCGCGGTTCATGCGCAGGATGGCGGCCGATACCCCGCCCTGCGCGCGGAAGTCGCCGCGCAGGTGGGCGCCGATGGCCACGTTCTCCAGCACGGTCATCGTCGGCAGCAGGTGCACGTGCTGGAACGTCCGGCCCACGCCGCGCTTGACGATCTCGCGCGACGGCAGCCCCGAGATGACCTCGCCGCGATAGCGCACTTCCCCGCCGGTCAGCGGCAGCACGCCGGTCACCAGGTTGAACGTGGTGGACTTGCCCGCGCCGTTCGGCCCGATCAGCCCGATGATCTCGCCCGCGCGCACCTGGAAGCTCACGTCGTTGACGGCCACCAGCCCGCCAAACTGCTTGCGCGCGGCGCGTACGTCGAGGATCAGCTCGCCGGCCGCCGGCTTCTTGCGCACTGGCAGCGGGTCGGCCTGGGTGGGCGCCAGCACCGGCGGCCCGGACGGCATCAGCCGGCGCAGGAACGGCCAGATGCCGTCGCGCGCGTACTGCAGCAGCAGCACCAGCAGCACACCGAACACGATGATCTCGAAGTTGCCGGTGCTGCCCAGCAGCCGCGGCAGCAGGCCCTGCAGCACGTCCTTGAGGATGGTCAGGATGCCAGCGCCCAGCACCGCACCCCACACGTGGCCCACGCCGCCCACCACGGCCATGAACAGGTACTCGATGCCGTAGTTGAGCCCGAACGGGGTGGGATTCACCGCGCGCTGCAGATGGGCGTACAGGAAGCCCGACACGCACGCCAGGATCGCCGCCACGACGAAGATCACCACCTTCATCCAGGCCGTGTTCACGCCCATCGCCTCGGCCATCGTGCCGCCGCCCTTGAGCGCGCGGATGGCGCGCCCGGGCCGCGAGTTCAGCAGGTTCTGCATGGCCACCACGGCCAGCAGCACCACGGCCCAGATCAGGTAGAACATCGACCGCCCCGACTGCAGCTCGATGCCCAGGAACGACAGCACCGGAATGCCGTTCAGGCCGTCGTACTTGCCCAGGAACTCCAGGTTGCCGAACAGGAAGAACAGCGACAGGCCCCAGGCAATGGTCGCCAGCGGCAGGTAGTGGCCGGACATCCGCATCGTGATGAGCCCGATCACATAGGCCGACGCCACCGTGATCAGCAGCCCCACCAGCAGCCCGAGCCAGGGCGACAGTCCGAACTGCGTGGTCAGGTACGCGGTGCTGTAGGCGCCCAGCCCCACGAACGCCGCCTGCCCGAACGACGTCATGCCGCCCACGCCCGTCAGCAGCACCAGGCCGATGGCCACGATGCTGTACAGCCCGATGTAGTTGCCCAGCGTGATCCAGAACTCGGGCGTGGGCAGCACCGGCAGCAGCGCCAGCACCGCCACGAACACCAGCGCCACCACGCGGTTGCGCGCGGCCCCCGCCACGCGCGGCGTGGCCTGCGCGGGCACGTCCTTCTGCAGCGGCTTGTTGGTCAGCATCGTCATGGCTTACTCCTCTTCCTCGACGTGCTTGCTGGTCAGCGACCGCCACAACAGCACGGGAATGATCAGCGTGAAGACGATGACCTCCTTGAACGCGCTGGCCCAGAAGGACGAATACGACTCCAGCAGCCCCACCAGCAGCGCACCCAGCGCCGCCACCGGATAGCTGGCCAGGCCGCCGACGATGGCGCCCACGAAGCCCTTGAGCCCCACCAGGAAGCCCGACTCGTAGTAGACCGTGGTCAGCGGCGCGATCAGAATGCCGCACAGCGCGCCCATGGCCGCCGCCAGCGTGAACGACAGCCGCCCGGCCTGCGTGGTGCCGATGCCCACCAGCCGCGCGCCCAGCCGGTTCACGGCCGTCGCGCGCAGCGCCTTGCCCTGCAGCGTGCGCTCGAAGTAGAAGTACAGCGCGGCAATCAGCAGCCCGGACACCGCCACCACCCACAGGCTCTGGCCAGACACGCTCAGGCTGCCCACCTCGAAGCGCGCGTCCGAGAACGGGTTGGTACGCGACCCTTCTGCGCCGAACATCACCAGCCCCAGCCCCACCAGCGCGAAATGCACGCCGACGGACACGATCAGCAGCACCAGCGTGCTGGCCTCGGCCAGCGGCTGGTAGGCCAGCCTGTAGAGCATGGGCCCGAGCGGAATCACGATCAGCAGCGTCAGCGCGATCTGCGCCGCCATCGGCAGCGGCAGGCCGCCGTACTGCTGCACCAGCACGTGCACCGCGCCCGGGAACAGCAGGTACTTGCCGGCCAGCACCAGCACCCGGCGCGGCGCGGTCAGCCGCAGCTCGGGGCTGCGCAGCACGGCCACGCCGTCGTAGAGAAAGGTCAGCACGCCCATCGCCAGCAGCAGCCACGTGGTCTGCGGCGCGTGGCCGGCCTGCATCGCGGCCAGCGTCAGCGCGCCATAGGCCACGAACTCGCCCTGGGGAATGAAGATGACGCGCGTGACCGAGAACACCAGCACCAGCGCCAGTGCCAGCAAGGCGTAGATCGCGCCGGAAGTGATGCCGTCCTGCGCCAGGATGGCGGCAATCGAAAGGTCCATTGTCTGCCCGTGTGATGTGCGGATTCGCGGTGCCAGCTTATCGGCTGCGCCGCACGGTGCCTAGGGACGGCGTGCGGCAGCGGAGGCGAAAAAAAGGCGCATGGATGTCCATGCGCCCTCCGTGTGCTGCGTCTGCCCTGCGCGGCTCCCGCGTGCCGGTGATGAACGCCGGCTTACTTCTGCAGCTTCCACTTGCCATCGACGATCTGCACCATCACGCGCGCGCGCTGGTCCATGCCGAGGTGGTCGGTGGGGCTCATGTTGATGATGCCGTGCGATACCGGCAGGTTCCGCGTCTGCTCCAGCGCGTCGCGCAGGGCCTTGCGGAATTCCCGCGTGCCGGGCTGCGCCTTCTTGAGCGCCTCCGGAATCGCGTTCTGCAGCAGCAGGCCGGCATCCCAGGCATGGCCGCCGAAGGTGGACACCTGCCCGCCGAACGCCTTTTCGTAGGCCGTCTTGTACGTCATGGCCGGCTTCTTGACCGGATTGCTCTCGGGCAGTTGCTCGGCCACCAGCAGCGGGCCGGCCGGCAGGAACGTGCCTTCGCAGTCCTTGCCGCACACGCGCAGGAAGTCCGGGTTGGCCACGCCGTGCGTCTGGTAGATCTTGCCCTTGTAGCCGCGCTCCTTGAGCGCCTTGACCGGCAGCGCCGCGGGCGTGCCCGAGCCGGCGATCAGCACCGCGTCGGCGTTGGCGCCCATCATCTTGAGCACCTGGCCGGTCACCGAGTTGTCGGTGCGCGCAAAGCGCTCGTTGGCCACCACCTTGATCTTGCGCATTTCCGCCACCTTGGCGAATTCCTGCGCCCAGCTATCGCCGTAGGCATCCGCAAAGCCGATGAACGCCACCGTCTTCACGTTGTTGCTGGTCATGTGCTCGGCCAGCGCGGTGGCCATGTGCGAATCGTTCTGCGGGGTCTTGTAGACCCATGCGCGCTTGGCGTCCATCGGCTCGATGATGCGGGCCGAGGCGGCCATCGAGATCATCGGCGTCTCGCTCTCGGCGGCCACGTCCACCATCGCCAGCGAATTCGGCGTGACAGTGGAGCCCACCACCACGTCCACCTTGTCCTCGCTGATCAGCTTGCGCGTGTTCTTGACCGCCGTGGTCGTGTCGGTGGCGTCGTCGAGCACGATGTACTCGATCTTCTTGCCGGCGATTTCCTTGGGCAGCAGCGTGAACGTGTTCTTCTCGGGGATGCCGAGCGACGCGGCCGGCCCGGTGGCCGAAACCGTGACCCCGACCTTGACCTGGGCGCTGGCCGCACCCGCGAACAGGCTGGCGGCGGCAAGCGCCAGCAAGCTGGCGCGCTTGAACGTCATGACTTGTCTCCTTCGATTCCAAAACGGAAAAAGGCACCCGCCGGCTTCCGGCCGGCGGATGCCTTCAGTTTGTTTGTCGGCCCGCTCTGGCAGGCTCTCTGGCGGATGCAGCGCTGGCATCCGATCTGGTCGGGCACCTCGAAGTTCGTCCCGTTATTTTCCCGTCCTGCGCCGTTACCCCCGGATTGCGCAGTTCATTCGCCGACCGCTCGGTCGGGAATGCGAATCGAGTCTAACACAGCGATGTGATACGAAAAGGCGGGATTAACCCGCAGCGGCACGGGCGCAACAGGCAAGGGTTTCCCGGCGCGCTAGCGCAGGAACGCGTCGTAGGCCGTCTTGACGATCAGCGCGCTCACCACGGCGATGAACACCTTGCGCACGAAGCGGCTGCCATGGCGCAGCGCCAGCTTGCTGCCCACCTGGCTGCCGGCCACGTTGGCCACGGCCATCACGATGCCGAGCTGCCACCAGACGTGGCCCTTGGCGGCCAGCAGCAGCAGCGCCGCCAGGTTGGTGGCCAGGTTGACGATCTTGGCCGACGCCGACGCATGCAGGAAGTCGTACCCGAACACCCGCACGAAGACGATCATCAGGAAGCTGCCCGTGCCGGGGCCGAACACGCCGTCGTAGAAGCCGATGGCGGCACCGGCCAGCAGCGCGGCCAGCCGTTCGCGGCCGCCCGACAGCGCCGGCGCGTGGTCGGTGCCCAGGTCCTTCCTGGCCACCGTGTAGGCCAGCAGCACCAGCAGCACGAACGGCAGCGCCTTGCGCAGCGGCTCGGCCGGGATCATGGTCAGCGTCCACGCGCCGGCCATCGAGAAGATGAACGCCGCCAGCGTGGCCGGCCCGGTGGCGCCCCAGTAGATCCGCACCTTGCGCGCGTAGCGCAGCGCCGCGTTCGACGTGCCGGCCAGCGACGCCACCTTGGTCGTGCCGATCAGCGTGGCCGGCGACATGTTCGGATAGGTCGAGAACAGCGCCGGCACCTGCACCAGGCCGCCGCCACCGGCCACCGCGTCGATCAAGCCGGCCAGGAAGGCGGCCGCCGCCAGAAAAACGAACTCCATGGATCTACCGTGCGAGGGGGTGAAAGGTCAAAGGGGATGGGCCGGAGCAGGACGGTCGATGACGATGCCGGGCCCGGTCAGCCGAGCTGCTTCGGCGTCGGCAGGAGGCTGCGGGTCCAGAGGCCGTCGGCATCGCGCCGAAAGCCGTCGGGTGCTTGCGCGGCGTCGGCCACCAGCGCCGGGGCCAGCCGGATATGGCGGATGCCATGGGCACGGCACCAGTCGGCCAGTTCGGCGCAGCAGGCGTCGCGCCATGCTTCGGCGGCTTCCGCCGGATCGGCGGGCGGCCACCATTCGGCCACCATCGCCACCCACCCGCCCAGCGCCAGGCTGTGGACCAGCGTGACCGGCATCAGGCAGACCGGCTGCCCGGAACTGGTGCGACCCACCAGGCACAGCCCCTCCCCGCCCTGCGCCAGCAAGGCGTCGAGCGACAGCCGCCGGGCGCGCGCCTCGGGCACCGGCAACGGCGCGCGGGCCTGCAGCCAGGCGTCCAGCAATGGACCGTCGGCGCCAGTCGCGGGATGTACCCGATACGGCACTTGATGGGATGGGGAAACGTCGGATGGGGTGGACATGGCCGGGCCGGAAGATGCAGCCGGGCATTGTCGCACGCGGGCTGGCGGCCGGTCATGCCGAAGATGCATCGGCGGCACATGCGCCGGAGGGGCGGCGATGCGGGGCGCCGGAAATGAAAAAGGCGTTGCCAGGGATCACCCAGCAACGCCTCTTTATCGTATTGGCTGCTGCTACCCGACACCGGGTGCGCGCCTGTCGTCTCCTCGCTTCCGCCTCCAATTAACCTGCGAAAACCGTATATGCAATGTAACGAAGCGGTGCGTATGAAACAAGTCAGCAATAACCCTAGCCCCAAAATCGGGCATGTCGCCCCATCTTCACTCGCGGCCGGCTACTTGTGGCCCGGCTTGCGGCTGGTCAGGGCGATCAGCTCGCCCATGATGCCACGCCGGAACGTCAGCACGCAGATCACGAAGATGATGCCGGTCACCATGGTCACGGACTCGCCCAGCGAATTGAACCAGGACACGCCAGTCAGGTTGGCCAGGAAGGCGCCGATGTCGCCGAGCTTGTTCTCCAGCGCCACGATCACGAACGCGCCGACGATCGGGCCCGACAGCGTGCCCAGGCCGCCCACCAGCGTCATCAGGATCACCGAGCCCGACATCGACCAGTGCACGTCGGTCAGCGTGCCAAAGCCCAGCACCAGCGCCTTAATCGCGCCGGCCAGGCCCGACAGCGCGGCGGATATCACGAAGGCCAGCAGCTTGAAGCGGTCCACGTCGTAGCCCAGCGAGATGGCGCGCGGCTCGTTCTCGCGGATCGCCTTCAGGATCTGGCCGAACGGCGAGTGCACGGTGCGCACGATCAGCGCGAACGCAGCCACGATGATGACCAGCGCAACGTAGTACAGCGTCATGTCGTCAGACAGCGGCAGCACGCCGAACAGCTTGCCGCGCGGGACGCCCTGCAGCCCGTCCTCGCCGCCGGTGAACGGCGCCTGGAGGCAGACGAAGAACAGCATCTGGGCCAGCGCGAGCGTGATCATCGAGAAATAGATGCCCTGGCGGCGGATGGCCAGCCAGCCCACCACGAGCCCGATGACCGCGCCGGCCAGCGTGCCGAACAGCAGGCCCAGCTCCGGCGTCACGCCCCACACCTTCATTGCGTGGCCGGCCGCGTAGCCCGCCCCGCCGAAGAATGCCGCGTGGCCGAACGACAGCAGCCCGGTAAAGCCGATCAGCAGGTTGAACGCGCACGCGAACAGCGCAAAGCACAGCACCTTCAACACGAACACCGGATACGCCCCGGCCAGCGGCGCCACGATCAGCCCCAGCAACAGCAGGCCGTACAGCACCTTCTTCTGCACGCCCGTCCCTTCCCTGAAGCCCTTGGCCTCGACTGCCACGGCAGTCTGTCCCGTCTGCCCGCTCATCACTTTTCCCTCCCGAACAGCCCGGCCGGGCGCAGCATCAGCACGATCACCATGATGAAGAACACCACGGTCGACGATGCCTCCGGATAAAACACCTTGGTCAGCCCCTCGACCACGCCCAGCCCCAGGCCGGTGATGATCGATCCCATGATCGAGCCCATGCCGCCGATCACCACCACCGCGAACACGATGATGATCAGGTTCTGGCCCATCAGCGGCGACACCTGGATCACCGGCGCCGCCAGCACGCCGGCAAACGCGGCCAGCGCCACGCCGAAGCCGTAGGTCAGCGTCACCATCAGCGGCACGTTGACGCCGAACGCCTCCACCATCTTGGGGTTCTCGGTGCCGGCGCGCAGGTACGCGCCCAGCTTGGTCTTCTCGATCACGAACCACGTGGCCAGGCACACCACCACCGACGCCGCCACCACCCACGCGCGGTAGTTCGGCAGGATCATGAAGCCCAGGTCCGTGGCGCCCTGCAGCGCGTCCGGCGGCGAATAGGGCAGCCCCGACACGCCGTAGATCGACCGCAGCACGCCCTCGATGACCAGCGTGATGCCCAGCGTCAGCAGCAGGCCGTAGATGTGGTCGAGCTTGTAGATCCAGCGCAGCATCGTCTTCTCGATGATCACGCCAATCACGCCCACCACGATGGGCGACAGCGCCAGCATCACCCAGTAATTGAGTCCGGCGTATTCCATGCCCGCCCAGGCCAGCACGGCCCCGAGCATGAACAGCGCGCCGTGCGCGAAGTTGATCACGTTGAGCAGGCCGAAGATCACGGCCAGCCCCAGGCTCAGCATCGCGTAGAAAGCACCATTGACCAGCCCAAGCAGCAGCTGGGACAGCATGGCGGGTAGCGGAATTCCGAAAATGTCCATGGGCGTCGATTGCCTGTCTGTTTCTCCCCGCGCCCTGAGGGCGCGGGGTCGGGGGCGAGGGCCGGCGGCTCAAATGGCGACAAGTCGCACCCAGACCGCCCTGCCCTCATCCCCAGCCCCTCTTCCGCGTGGCGGGAGAGGGGAGCCACACCTCACGCCTTACTTCTTCAGCACCGAGCACTTCGACTCGGCCACGGTGGTGAAGGCCTGGTCGCCCGGGATCGTGGTCACGACCTTCATGTAGTCCCAGGGCTTCTTGGAGTCGGCCGGGGCCTTGACCTGCATCAGGTACATGTCGTGCACGTAGCGGCCGTCGGCGCGGATCTGGCCCTTGCTGTAGAAGTCGCTCAGCTTCATCTTCTTCAGCTCGGCCATGACCTTGTCCGGATCGTCGGTCTTGGCGGCTTCCACGGCCTTCAGGTAGTTGCTGACCGACGAGTAGTCGGCGGCCTGCAGGCTGCTCGGCATCTTCTTCATCTTGCCGAAGAACCGGTTGGCAAACTTGCGCGTGTCGTCGTTCATGTCCCAGTACCAGCTGTCGGTCATCAGCAGGCCCTCGGTGTTCTTCAGGCCCAGGCTGTGCACGTCGTTGATGAACATCAGCAGGCCGGCGATCTTCATGTTCTTGGTGATGCCGAATTCCTTGGCGGCCTTGATCGAGTTGATCGTGTCGCCGCCGGCATTGGCCAGGCCCAGGATGTCCGCCTTGGACGACTGCGCCTGCAGCAGGAACGACGAGAAATCAGACGCCGACAGCGGATGGCGCACCTGGCCCACCACCGTGCCGCCGTTGGCCTTCACCACGGCCGCCGTGTCGCTTTCCAGCGAATGGCCGAACGCGTAGTCGGCGGTCAGGAAGAACCACTTCTTGCCGCCCTGCTTGACCACCGCGCTGCCGGTGCCCTTGGCCAGCGCCACCGTGTCATACGCGTAGTGCACCGTGTACGGCGAGCATTCCTCGTTGGTCAGGCGTGCCGTGCCGGCGCCGATGTTGATGTAGACGCGCTTCTTTTCCTGCGCCACCTTGTTCATGGCCAGCGCCGTGGCCGAGTTGGTGCCGCCGATCAGCACGTCCAGGCCCTGCTGGTCCATCCATTCGCGCGCCTTCGACGCGGCGATGTCGGCCTTGTTCTGGTGGTCGGCCGAGACCAGCTCGATCGGCTTGCCCAGCACCTTGCCGCCGTGGTCCTCGATCGCCATCTTGATGGCTTCCAGGCCGCCCGGGCCGTCGATGTCGGCGTACAGGCCGGACAGGTCGGTGATGTAGCCGATCTTGACCGTATCGTTGGTTACCTGCGCCGAAGCGCTGCCCGCGAATGCACCAAGGACAGTTGCCGCCACTGCGACGGCCAGCCGAGTCATCTTCATGTTGTGTCTCCTGAGTTGCGGCGGCGCGCTGCGCCACCCGTTCCTGCCAATCGTTGACGACGACAAATCGTGCGACCCTGGCGCGGGATGCGCGCAGTGGGTCAGACCCCTAGCAGTTCATTGAGCACAGGCATCTTGGCCTGCAGCTCGCTGGCGGCAAAGCGCTCGACGATGGCGCCGTGCTCCATCACGTAGAAGCGGTCGGCCAGCGGCGCGGCAAAGCGGAAGTTCTGCTCCACCATCACCACCGTGTAGCCCTTCTTCTTGAGCATCAGGATCATCCGCGCCAGCGCCTGCACGATCACCGGCGCCAGCCCCTCGGATATCTCATCGAGCAGTAGCAGGTTCGCGCCCGTGCGCAGGATGCGGCCCACGGCCAGCATCTGCTGCTCGCCGCCTGAGAGCCGCGTGCCCTGGCTCTGCCGGCGCTCGCGCAGGTTCGGGAACATCTCGTAGATCTCGGCCTCGCTCATGCCCGGCGTATCGCCGTTGCCGGACCCCTTGAGCACCGGCGGCAGCAGCAGGTTTTCCTCGCACGACAGCGACGAGAAGATCGCGCGCTCTTCCGGGCAGTAGCCAATGCCGTAGTGGGCAATCTTGTGCGTGGGCAGGCCGATGGTTTCCTGGCCGTTGACCTTGATCGATCCCTTGCGGGTGCCGGTCAGGCCCATGATCGCGCGCAGCGTGGTGGTGCGCCCGGCGCCGTTGCGGCCCAGCAGCGTGACCACTTCGCCACGGTTCACGGTCAGGTCCACGCCGTGCAGGATGTGCGATTCGCCGTACCAGGCGTGCAGGTCCTTGATTTCCAGTGCGGGAGTGTTGGCCGTCATCAGTGCGCTCCCTGCAGTTCGGCGTCGACGGTGCCCATGTAGGCTTCCATCACACGCGGGTCCTTCGACACGTCGGCGTACGGCCCCTCTGCCAGGATGGCGCCGCGCTGGAGCACCGTGATGGTGTCGGCAATCGACGACACCACGTTCATGTTGTGCTCGACCATCAGGATGGTGCGCCCGGCCGATACCTTCTTGATGAGCTGCGTCACGCGGTCCACGTCCTCGTGGCCCATGCCCTGCGTGGGCTCGTCCAGCAGCATCAGCTCGGGCTCCATCGCCAGCGTGGTGGCAATCTCCAGCGCGCGCTTGCGGCCGTACGGCAGGTTGACGGTGGTGGTCTCGGCGAATTCGGTCAGGCCCACCTGGTCCAGCAGCTCCATGGCGCGCGCGTCGAGCACGTCCAGCGACCGCTCGCTGCGCCAGAACTGGAACGCGGTGCCCAGCTGGCGCTGCAGCCCGATGCGCACGTTCTCGCGCACGGTCAGGTGCGGGAACACGGCGGAGATCTGGAACGAGCGGATCACGCCGCGCCGGGCAATCTGCGCGGGCTTCTCGCGCGTGATGTCGACGCCGTTGAAAAGGATGGTGCCCGTGGTGGGCTCCAGGAATTTGGTCAGCAGGTTGAAGCAGGTGGTCTTGCCCGCGCCGTTGGGCCCGATCAGTGCATGGATCGAGCCGCGACGCACGCGCAGGTTGACGTCGCTCACCGCCGTGAACCCCTTGAATTCCTTCGTGAGGTTCTTCGTTTCCAGGATGATTTCCTGAGTCATAGTCTCCTGCCCGCCCTCTTGCTGCATGCCGGGTTGTGCCCGGCTACTGACAATGGTTCGAACTCCGGCGCTTTGTCGCCATGGTTGCCGCGTTATAGGTGTGTGGGAACGGTGCGGCTGCCGTGTCGGCCGGTGCGCCAAGTGAAGGTGGCGGCACCGTATACCGGCGACTATTGTGTGCGCCTGCTGCGTCGCAAAACATCGGGGTTTGCACTAGGCTTAATACATTCCCGATGCCGCGCGAATCCGGTGTGCGGAGCCGCACCGACGCCCCCCGCGCTGCCTTGCGCCGGGTATCGTGGAAGACCCCTATGCCGACACCGGCGCGACGATTTCGGGCGCATTTGCTGCACCGCTCGCGCGCGCCTTGCGGTCGGCGCGAATCATGTCGCTGGCGCGCTCCGCGATCATGATCGTGGGCGAGTTGGTATTGCCCGACGTGATCAGCGGCATGACCGACGCATCCACCACGCGCAGCCCGGCAATGCCGCGCACGCGCAGGCGGCTGTCGACCACTGCGTCGGCGTCATCGGCGGCCCCCATGCGGCAGGTGCCCACCGGGTGGAAGATCGTCGTGCCGATCGCGCCGGCCGCCTCGGCCAGCTGCTCGTCGGTCTGGAACGCGGCGCCGGGCAGCCATTCGGACGGCTGGTACGGCGCCAGCGCCGGCGAGGCGACGATGCGCCGCGTGAGCCGGATCGAGTCGGCCGCGACCTTGCGGTCCGCGTCCGTGGACAGGTAGTTCGGCGCGATGCGTGGCGCGCGCCGGAAGTCGGCATCGTCGATATGGACACTGCCGCGCGACGTGGGCCGCAGGTTGCAGACGCTGGCCGTGAACGCGTTGAACGCGTGCAGCGGATCGCCGAACTTGTCCAGCGACAGCGGCTGCACGTGATATTCGACATTGGGACGCGCCTGGCCCTCGTCGCTGCGCGCGAACGCGCCAAGCTGCGACGGCGCCATGCTCATCGGCCCGCTCTGGTTGAACGCGTACTGCAGCCCGATGCCGAGCTTGCCCCACCACTTCGACGCGCGCGTGTTCAGCGTCCGCACGCCCTGCACCTTGACCACGGTGCGCAGCTGCAGGTGGTCCTGCAGGTTCTCGCCGACGCCGCGCAGCGCATGGCGCACGCGGATGCCCAGCGCCTGCAGCCGCTCGGGCTGGCCGATGCCGGACAGCTCCAGCAACTGCGGCGAATTGATGGCGCCGGCCGCCAGGATGACTTCCTCGGTGGCGCGCGCCTCCAGCGGCTGGCCGCCGCCCACGTACTGCACGCCGGTGCAGCGGCGGCCGTCGGGCGTGTCGAACACCAGCCCGCTGACCTGCGCGCCGGTCACGATGGTCAGGTTGGGCCGCTCGGCAGCCTTGCGCAGGAACGCCTTGGCCGTGTTCCAGCGGATGCCGCGCCGCTGGTTCACCTCGAAATAGCCCACGCCGAAGTTGTCGCCCCGGTTGAAGTCGTCGGTGCGCGGAATGCCGGCCTGCTCGGCGGCGTCGATGAAGCGCTCCAGGATGTCCCAGCGCAGCCGCTGCGCCTCCACGCGCCATTCGCCGCCCGCGCCGTGGTACGCGTTGGCGCCGCGGTAGTGGTCCTCGCTGCGCTTGAACAGCGGCAGCACGTTGTCCCAGCGCCAGCCGTCGTCACCGGCAATGCGCGCCCAGTCGTCGTAGTCCTCGCGCTGGCCGCGCATGTAGATCATGCCGTTGATCGACGAGCACCCGCCCAGCACGCGCCCGCGCGGGTAGCCCAGCGAGCGGCCGTTCAGGCCCGCTTCCTCGACCGTGCGGTAGAGCCAGTCGGTGCGCGGATTGCCAATGCAGTAGAGATAGCCGACCGGGATGTGGATCCAGTGGTAGTCGTCCTTGCCGCCCGCTTCCAGCAGCAGCACGTTGACATCGGCGTCCTGCGTCAGGCGGTTGGCCAGCACGCAGCCGGCCGAGCCTCCGCCCACGATGATGTAGTCGTACGTCTCCATGTCCCTAGCTTCCTTTGCCGGCCCTGAGGGCCTCGGATTTTTCTTGTTGGAATGCCGGGCATCATCGCACGTCTGGCGCGCCGCTGTCGTCAGGGCTTTGCCGGAGCCTCCAGGTGGCGCCGCAGCCAGTCGGTCAGTGCCGCAAGCACCTCACCACGCAGCGGCTCGGCCTCATTGAATATCTCGTGGTAGCCGGTGTCGAACCAGACCATCTCGCGCAGGTCCTCGGGCGTGCTGGCAAAGAAGGTGCGGCTGCCCTGCGGGTCGACGATGCGGTCCGCGCCGCCCACCAGCATCAGCATCGGCGCCTCCAGCCGTGGCGCGTCGGCCTGGGCCTGCGCCATGCCGCAGATCATCGACTCCAGCACGCAGGCGCTGATCGTGCCCTGCACGACCGGGTCGGTGCGATAGGCGCGCGCCACTTCCACGTCGTGCGACAGCAGCCGTGCGTCGATGGGATTCGGCACACGAATATTTGGCGCCAACGCCAGCAAAACACGATGCATCGTGAGCATACTATTGGAAATCTTCAGCGCCAGCGCCGGCGACGAGAGGATCAGCGCCCGGATCGGCCGCACGCGCGCCGTGGCAAAGCGTGCCGCCACCAGCCCGCCCATGCTGTGGCCCAGCAGGATCGGCAATTCGTGCCACTGCCGCACCGCCGCGTCGTGGATTTCAGCCAGATCGTCGAGATAGCTGTCCGGGCCCGGCACCACCATGCGCGGGCCGCCGCTGGCGCCATGGCCGCGATGGTCGTAGGCGCGCACGCGCAGGCCCAGCGCCAGCAGCGCCGCCGCCACGTGGGCGTAGCGCCCGCTGTGCTCGGCCAGTCCGTGCACCAGCAGCACCGTACCGAGCGGCGCCGGATAGCGCTGCGGATCGGGCAGCCAGGTGCGCAGCAGCAGTTCGGTGCCGTCGCGCATGCGCTGGCGCGACTCCACGGCGGCGGGCGCGGCCGGGGCGGTATCGGACGGGTGCGTGGCCATCACAGGTTGATCCATGCCGGGGGTCTCCTCGTGGTCCCTGCTTGCGGTGCGGGGTAAGGCAAGGTGCCGGTGCGGGCTGGCGCGGCCTAGCGGTGGCAGGACGGACAGTCCGACGCCATGTCCGACAGGATCGGGCAGTCGGGCCGGTCGTCGCCGCTGCACGCCTCGGCCAGCGCGCGCAGCGTGTCGCGCATCGCGGCCAGTTCGGCAATCTTCACTTCCAGGTCCGCCACGTGCCGCAGCGTCAGCGCCTTCACGTCCGCGCTGGCCCGGCCGCGGTCCTGCCAGAGCGACAGCAGGTTGCGGATCTCGTCGAGCGAGAAGCCGAGATTACGGGCGCGCCGCACGAAGCGCAAGGTGTGCACCGCCCGGTCGTCGTAGCGCCGGTAGCCGCCCTCGGTGCGCGGCGGCGCCGCCACCAGCCCGATCGATTCGTAGTGCCGGATCATCTTCGCGGACACGCCCGAGGCGTCCGCCGCTTCGCCGATATTCATCGCGTCTCCCTGGTGTCCGCCGGGTGCCAGCGCCGCAGCAGCAGCGCGTTGCCGACCACGCTGACGCTGGAAAACGCCATGGCGGCGCCGGCCACCACGGGGTTAAGCAGGCCGGCCACCGCCAGCGGAATGCCGATCACGTTGTAGATGAAGGCCCAGAACAGGTTCTGGCGGATCTTGCGCACGGTCCGGTGCGACACGGCCAGCGCGTCGGCCACCAGCGCCGGGTCGCCGCGCATCAGCGTGATGCCGGCCGCGTGCATCGCCACGTCGGTACCGGTGGACATGGCGATGCCGACGTCGGCCGCCGCCAGCGCCGGGGCGTCGTTGATGCCGTCGCCCACCATCGCCACCACGGCCGCGCCATCGCGCCGCAGCGCCGTGACGCGCGCCGCCTTGTCCTGCGGCAGCACCTCGGCCTGCACGTCGTCCAGGCCCAGCGCCTGGGCCACATGCGCCGCCGCCCCGGCGTTGTCGCCGGTCAGCATGACGGTGTGGATGCCGGCCGCGCGCAGCCGGGCGATGGCGGCCGCCGCGCCGGGCTTCAGCGCATCGCCAAACGCCACGAGGCCCAGCACCACGTGCCGAGCCGGATCGACCAGCCACGACACGGTGCGCCCCTCGCCGCGCAGGCGGTCGGCCTGGGCCTGCAGCGGCCCGGCCGGCGCGTCCAGCGACACGCGCAGCGCCTCGCTGCCAAGCTGCAGCGGCTGTCCGTCGACGATACCGGCGATGCCACGGCCCGGCAGCGCGCGCACGTCGCTGGCAACCGGCGCCGCCACGCCGCGCGCGGCGGCCAGCGCCACCACGGCGCGCGCCAGCGGATGCTCGCTGCCCGCCTGCAGCGCCGCCAGCCGCGCCAGCAGGCCGGCCTCGTCGCCATCCGCCGCGTGCAGCGCGACGACCTCGGGCTTGCCCACGGTCAGCGTGCCGGTCTTGTCGAACGCCACCACCGACACGCGATGCGCCACTTCCAGCGCCTCGGCGTCCTTGATCAGGATGCCGGCGCGCGCGCCGGCCCCAGTACCGGCCATGATCGCCGTCGGCGTGGCCAGCCCCAGCGCGCACGGGCAGGCAATCACCAGCACGGCCACGGCGTTGAGCAGCGCCTGGCTCCAGTCGCCCGCCACCACGCCCCAGCCCAGCAGCGTGACCAGCGCGATGCCCAGCAC